>CAYSED010000132.1:0-7118 GCA_964429935.1 uncultured Hyphomonadaceae bacterium | reverse complement strand
GGTGCTCCACATCTTCGTGCCGTTCAGCACATAGCGGTCGCCGCGTCTCTCGGCGCGGAGCTTCATCGAGCCGACATCCGACCCGGCCCCGCTTTCCGACATGGCGAGCGAGCCGAGATGTTCGCCGGTGACGAGCTTGGTCAGATAGCGCGCCTTCTGGTCGTCATTGCCCCAGCGGCGGATCTGGTTGACGCAAAGGTTCGAGTGCGCGCCATAAGAGAGGCCGACCGAGGCCGAGGCGCGCGAGATCTCCTCGATGGCGACGCAGTGTTCAAGATAGCCGAGCCCCGAGCCGCCCCAGTCTTCCTCGACCGTGATGCCGAGCAGGCCAAGCTCGCCCATTTTCGGCAGCAAGTGGCGCGGGAAGACATCTGTCCGGTCGATCTCGGCCGCGAGGGGCGCGATATGATCGGAGGCGAAGGACATGACGGTGTCGCGCAGCATGTCTGCGGTTTCGCCGAGATTGAAATTCAGGGAAGGATAGCTGTTCGGGATCATGCGGCTCATCTAGCCGCAAATCCCGGCAAGGCCAATCAGTGTTTGCCCTGCAGGGCCGCCTTGCCGCCGAAATAGACCGACATGACGACAAGGAGCGCGCCGAGGAGGAGGAGGCTGATGCCCGGCCACGAGGCCGTGTCCTGCAGGCTGCCATAGGCCCGGCCCTGGGCTTCGGACTGCTGCATGAGGCCGAGCGAGCCGAGCGCGAGGCCGGCAAGGCCGAGCCCGGCAAAGGCGGCCATTCCGGCCGCGCCAGCCGGCTGCGGCCGGGCGTGCGCCCTGCCATTGGCGAGGGCCTCCGACACGAGCCCGGGATCGATCCTCGCCGGGGCAAGGTCATCGATCTCGACCTGGGCCGAGGGCGGCGGCGGCAGGTCGTCCTCCGGGTCGGCGGGACTGCCCGGGCCGACAATCGCGGACAGGGCGCGCCGGATATCGTCGGGCGTCTCGGCCAGTGCGTCATCGCCGCTTTCCGGGGGCCGGGCGGGCGCTGCCCCGAGGATGCGTGTGAGGCGCTCCTTGACCTCGCGGGCCGCTTCCGGCGGAGCGGTCGGCGACAGTCCGGGGCGGCCGGCGGGCGTCTCCGGAGCGGGGGCGGGGCCGCAAGCGGACGCGGTGTCGGCTTCAGTCGGCGCAGGGGCAAGGGCGGCCTCGGTGACCAGCGGCAGGCCGAACCGGCCGTCCGGCTCGCGCACCGGACGAAGCCGGGCGCCCGGCACGGCCGCGTGGCTTGCCGGGTCGGACAGGAAGAGTGCCTTCTCGGCGGCCCGGCGGCGGGCGAGCGCCTCGACAAGAACGAGCCGGTCGCCGAACCTCGCGGCCCGCCACGCCTCCAGGGCATCGGCGGCAGCAAGCCGCTCCCCGGCATTCAGTCGGTCGCGCACGGCCGAAGCCTTGAATGCCTCGATGCCGACATTGAAGGCGAATGAGACGAGCGCGTCGAACTCGCCCTGGCGCAGCTGCACGAGGATCGCCTCGCGAACGGCCTTCTCGACCGGCGGCAGGTCATAGTCCCGGAGTATGGCAGCGGCATTCGCCCGCGTGATGCGCAGGCCCGGACGTGCGCCCCTGGTATGGCCGTGGCCGATCACCCAGAGGCCATTGCCGCAGGATGCTGCGCGCGCATGGAAGCCCTCGAAGCGCTTGACGAGTTCGAGCCCGGCCTCGGAGATGCGCTGACGACGCGGCATGGACTGATCCATCCTGAAACAACCGATTTATCAACCCTGCGCGCTGCAAGTCACGGGCCGTTCGACGCTTGCTGCGCTCACAGGAGCACCCAGCTCGAAAGCCCGAGAAAGCTCGCAAAGGCGGTGATGTCCGTCAGGGTCAGCACGAAGACGGACGAGGCGACTGCCGGATCGGTGCCGAGGCGCTTCAGGGTCAGCGGCACGAGAATGCCGGACAGGCAGCCGAAGGTGAAAGTGACGAGGATTGCCGCCGCGATCGTCGCCGAGAGGAGCGGGTCGCGGAACCAGGTCCAGGCAATCGCGCCGACGCCGAGGGCGAAGATCACCCCGTTCATCAGGCCGGTCAGGAATTCCCGCCGCACGGCGCGGCTCGCGGCCGCCCCTTCCATCTCGCGTTCGGAGATGGCGCGTACCGTGACGGCGAGCGCCTGGCTGCCGGCATTGCCGCCGAGCGCCGCGACGACCGGCATCAGGATGGCAAGGGCGACAAGTTCGGCGAGGGCGTGCTCGAACACGGAGATGATGCCGGACGCGACAAAGGCCGTGACAAGGTTCACCCCGAGCCATGGCGCGCGGGCGCGCACGGCATCCCAGGCGCTGCTCGAACTGTCCGCCTTGCTGACGCCCGACAGGGCGAGCAGGTCCTCGGTATTCTCGCTCTGGATGACATCGACCATGTCGTCGACCGTAATCATGCCGGTGATGCGGCCGTCCCCGTCGACGACGGGGGCCGAGACGAGCGAATATTTCTGGAAGAGGAACGCGACCTCTTCCTGGTCCATGCCGGTCTCGATCTCGGCCTCGACAGGCGACATGATGGCCGAGAGGAGGACCTCGCGCGGGGCCCGCAGGAGGCGGCCGAGCGGCACCGCGCCCTTCACCTTGAAGCCCGGATCGACCACGTACACCTCGAAGAAATGGTCCGGCAGCGCGTCGCCGGTCGCCCGCGCATGATCGATCGTGTGGCCGACAGTCCAGAATTCCGGCGCGGCGACGAACTCGCGCTGCATCAGGCGGCCCGCGGTTTCCTCGTCGAAGGTGAGGGCCGATTCGAGCTGCGTCCGGTCGCCGGGCTCGAGCGCGCCGAGAATGCGCTCGCGCCGGTCGTCAGACAGGGACTCGAGGATCCAGGTCGCGTCATCGGTATCGAGGTCCCCGATGGCCGAGACGATGGCGGAGTCCGGCAGCGCCTCGACGGCATTTTCAAGGTATTCGCCGCGCAGCTCGATCAGGACATCGCTCGACAATTCATCGCCGAGCAGCGCGATGGCCTCGCCGAAGGCTTCCGCTTCGAGCTGTTCGAGCACGTCCGAGGCATCTGCCGGGTGCAGGCCCTCCAGCACGCCGAGGAGTTCCGCGCGGTCGGAGGCCCGCACGGCCTCTTCCAGTCCGGACAGGCGCGCGGCAGCCTCGTCCGGCTTTTCCGGACCTTGCGGATCGCTCGCCTCGTCCATGTCGGTGCTCTCCCCGGACCCGGGCCGGACGTCCGGTCCGCATCCTTCGTGCCAAACCTTGGCCCGCCGCACAACCGGCCTTTCGGTAAGGGTCGCCCGCCGCTATGGTCCGGCCATGCAGGATGGTGCCGAACTCAGCGTGAGGATCGACCTGCCGGGCGGCGGACGGTTCGGCCCCGGCAAGGCGGCGCTCCTGTCGGCCATCGCCGAGACCGGGTCGCTCGCCGGCGCGGCGCGCGCGCTCGACATGTCCTATCCGAAGTCGCTGCGCCTTGTCCGCGAGATGAACCGGGACTTTGCCGCGCCGCTCGTCGAGACCTTCCAGGGCGGTTCAAGCCGGGGCGGGGCGGGCCTAACGCCTGCCGGACAGGACGTGCTCGCCGCCTATCTCGGCATCTGCCGCAAGGCCGCCGCCGCGAGCGGGCCGGAACGCGCCCGCCTTGCGGCCCTTCTGCGCTCGCCCGGCGGGTGAAATCCCGCTGGCCCCGCTGTCAATGAGCGGTTACAACGGGACCATGCTGCTGCGCGACCGCACCGACTTAGCTGCCGAGCATGCCCTCGACGTGCTCGCTGCCGCCGCGCGCTGGCAAGGCGAGGGCGCAAGGGTCGCCCTTGCGGTCCTGACCGGAACGCAAGGCGGCTCGGTTCGCGCGCCAGGGGCCATGATGGCCGTCAGCGAAGCGGGATCGGTGGCAGGCTATCTCTCCGGCGGCTGCGTCGATGCCGACCTTGCCTTGCGGGCGGCCGGTGCGATCCGGACCGGACAGGGCGAGGCGCTGCGATACGGACAGGGCTCGCCGTTCATCGACATCCGCCTGCCCTGCGGCGGCGCGCTCGACGTCGCGCTCTGTCCGAACCCTGACCCGCGACTGGTCAGGGCCGCCCTTGCCCGGCTCGACGCCCGCGAGCCTGTCGAGCTTGGCATTGCGCCTGCTTGCGGGCTGACGGGCGAACCGGACGGGACGGCGATCTTTCGTGTCCGCCATGAGCCGAAACTGCGCCTGCGCCTCGCCGGACGGGGGGCCGACGCGCTCGCTTTGGCCCGCACGGCGAGCGCTGCGGGCATACCAACCGAGCTCTGGACCCCGGAGGAAGAGACCCTCGACCATGCCCGGCGGGCGGGGCTGGCCCGAACGGGCCTGCTGGGCAGTCCGGCGAGCCTGCCGGACTTCGGCGATGACGCATGGACCGCATTCGTCCTCCTGTTGCACGACCGAGACTGGGATGTGCCGCTTCTGAAGGATGCGCTGGCCGGACCGGCCTTCCATGTCGGTGCCGTGGGCAGCAAGCGCACGCAGGCGTCTCGCCGGGAGGCACTGCTGGCGGCCGGCGTGCCAGCGAGCGCACTTGCCCGCCTGCGCGGCCCCATCGGACTTGTCCCCGGCATGCGGGACGCCTCGATGCTGGCCGTATCGGCCCTTGCCGGGATTGTCGCCGACTTCCATGCGAGGGCACCCGCATGAGCCTCGCCGCAACCGCCATCGTGCTTCTTGCCAGCGGCACATCAACCCGCTTCGGCGGCGACAAGCTGATGGCGCCCTTTCGCGGCGCGCCGCTCCTCCGGGCAGCAGGGTCGGCGCTCGCGGGCGAGCGTGTCGCGGCCCGGATTGCGGTTGTCGGTACGGCACAGGCCTCACGCCGGGCAGACCTGATTCAGGCCGGCTGGACGCTCGCCGACAATCCCGACCCCGAAGCCGGTCAGGGCCGCGCCCTTGCCTGCGGCATTCGCGTCGCGACGCGGACCGACGCGGAAAGCATCCTCATCCTCCTCGCCGACATGCCGCTCGTCCCGGACTATCATTTGCGCGGCCTCGCCAGCCTGATGGACGGCACGCTTGAAGCGGTCATGACCGAAGCAGGCGGCACGCTGATGCCGCCCGCCATCTTTGCGCGCCGCCACTTTGAAGCCTTGTCGGCGCTGACAGCAGACCGGGGCGCGCGGACCGTGTTCGAGCGACTTTCGGCGACGCAGACGCTGCCGCTTGACCCGGCCCTTGCCCGCGACGTGGACACGCCCGCCGATCTCGCAATCGTGGAGGCAGCCTGCCATGCCTGACACATTGACCGCTGCGCCGCCAATGATCGACCGGTTCGGCCGGGCGGTGACCTATCTGCGCCTGTCGGTGACGGACCGGTGCGACCTGCGCTGTACCTATTGCATGGCCGAGCGGATGCAGTTCCTGCCCAAGGCAGACTTGCTGGACCTGGAGGAGCTCGAGGCGGTGGCGGCGACTTTCATCGCGCGCGGCGTCCGCAAGATCCGCATCACGGGCGGCGAACCGCTCGTGCGCCGCGACATCGCCGCGCTGTTCGACCGTCTCGGCGCGCGGCGAGGGCACGGCTTGGACGAACTGCCCCTGACGCCCAATGGCACGCAGCTCGACGCCCATGCCGAAGATCTGGCCCGTGCAGGAGTTCGGCGCGTGAATGTCTCGCTCGACACGCTTGATTCTGTCCGGTTCCGCGAGATCACGCGGCGCGGCGGGCTGGACCGGGTCCTCGCCGGGATCGACGCGGCGCAGGCGGCGGGGCTGAAGGTCAAGATCAACACGGTCGCGCTGAAGCAGCAGAACCTGGACGAGATTCCGGACATGGTCGCCTGGGCCCACGGGCGCGGCATGGACATGACGCTGATCGAGGTCATGCCGCTCGGCGAGACGGGCGAGGACCGCTTCGACCAGTATGTGCCGCTGCCCATGGTGCGCGACCGGCTCGCCGCGCGCTGGACGCTGACCGACCTGCCGCGAACCGACACGAGCGGCGGCCCGTCCGCCTATGTCCGCGTCGAGGAAACCGGCGGACGGCTCGGCTTCATCACGCCGCTGACGAACAATTTCTGCGCCGGATGCAACCGGATGCGCGTGACGTGCACGGGACGCATCTACATGTGCCTCGGACAGGACGCCCATGTCGATTTGCGCGACGCACTGCGAACCGGCGGACCGGACGCGCTCGACGCGGCCATCGACCGGGCGCTCGGGGCGAAGCCCGAACGGCACGACTTCGCGATAGATCATGCCGGGGCCGCCCCGGCGCTTGACCGCCACATGTCGCTGACGGGTGGCTAGGCATGGCGCTTATCCTTCGACAGGCTCATCCTTCGACAAGCTCATCCTTCGACAGGCTCAGGATGAGTCTCGGTCCTGGAAGGTGACTCATCCTGAGCTTGTCGAAGGATGAGCTTGTCGAAGGATGAGCTTGTCGAAGGATGAGCCTGTCGAAGGATGTGTAATCCGGCAACAACCCATGGAGTACTGCCATGCACGGCATCAATGAAAGCCTCCCGTTCAAGCCCGTCCGCATTGCCGTCCTCGTCGTCAGCGATACGCGGACGCTTGAGACCGACACGTCCGGCAAGCTGCTGGACGACCGCATCAAGGCCGCCGGGCACGACCTCGCCGAACGGCGCATGGTGCGGGACGACGTCACCGAGATCCGCCGCGCCGTGGCCGGCCGGATCGCTGATCCGGAGGTGGATGTCGTGATTCCGAGCGGCGGCACCGGACTGACCGGGCGGGACGTGACGCCGGAAGCCGTCGCGCCGCTCTTCGAGAAGACGATTGACGGCTTCTCGGTCATCTTCCACCAGGTCAGCTATCAGAGCGTCGGGCTGTCGACGCTCCAGTCGCGCGCGCTGGCGGGCCTAGCCAATTCGACCTTCATCTTCTGCCTGCCCGGCTCGAACGGGGCGGCAAGGGACGGCTGGGACAAGGTCATCTCGCTGCAGCTCGACAGCCGCCACAAGCCCTGCAACTTCGTCGAGCTGATGCCGCGCCTTGCCGAGCGCTGAAGCCTTGCGTCGCCGGCTTCAGGCCATTTCGCGGCCATAGGTCATCGCCCCGGCGAGGCGGCTGCGGGCGGCGCGGTACTCGGCTTCGAGCCGGTCGACATAGTCGGCGACCGAATAGCGCGCATCGACCGCGCCGATACCCTGGCCGCAGCCCCAGATGTCCTTCCAGGCCTTGGCCGCCTGATT
>CAYSED010000131.1:0-7174 GCA_964429935.1 uncultured Hyphomonadaceae bacterium | reverse complement strand
CGCCATGATGACTGGCGCAACCATGGCAAGGCCCATGGGCGAAACATTCGGGGTGCCTGCGGCGGCCATTTCCATGTGGAAGATGTATTTCTCGGACGCCGTGAACCCGGCCCCGCCATATTCCTCCGGCCAGTTCGGGGCGATCCAGCCGCGTTCATGCAGCCGCTTCTGCCAGGTCACCATGCCCTGCTTGTCGAGATAGCCGTTCTTGGAGAGGGCCTGCTTCGCCTTGAGGTCCGGCGTGAAGGCTTCGGCGATCCATTCGCGGACTTCGGTCTGGAAGGCGCGGTCAGCAGCGGAAAAAGCGAGGTCCATGACGCGCCCCTATTCCACGATGTCGTAATAGGTGATCTGTGGCGCGCCCGCGAGGCACGGCGCGAGCTTCGGCCCGGCGGCCTTGAAATAGTCCGTCTGGCCGTGCGCTTTCAGGGCCTCGGCAGAGGCATACTGTTCCATGAAAATATAGGACGTCTGCGAGCCCTTAGCGCGGTAGAGCTGGTAGGTCAGGCAACCGGGCTCGTTCGCCTTGACCTTGGCCATCAGGTCCATGGCGACCTCCTCGAACTCGGCGACCTTTCCCGGCTGGATGTCCAGCGATGCAACGACACCGATCATGGCGGGCTCCCTTCTGTTGCGCATTCGTTTTGCGTCAGTACGAGTGTACGGGGCCGCGGGCAAACGGCAAGCCGTGACGTAGCGGGAGGGCAGGCTCTAGCCGGCCTCGCGCTCCATTTCGCCCGCCGGTTCGGCAGCGGCTTCGGGAAGCTCCTGCATGCCTTGCGCGAAATGCAGCCCGCGCCCGCCGACGGCCTTGGTGCGGTAGAGCGCCCGGTCGGCTTCCGCGAGGGCGTCCGACAGGTCGCCGCCGAGATCTTCGGTGAAGGCAACCCCGCAACTCGCCGAACAGGCGATGACCTCGCCCTTGTAGACAAGGTCGGTATTGATCGCCGCGTGCAGCGCGCGCACGAGGCCGGTTGCCCCTTTCCGGTCGGCGCCGCAACGGTGAACGAAGACAAACTCGTCGCCGCCGAGGCGGGCGACGATGTCTCGCGGGCCGGCAGCCGCGGCCAGCCGCTCGGCCACGTGGCGCAGCACGAAGTCACCGGCCGCGTGGCCGTGCTGGTCGTTGACCGGCTTGAACAGGTCGAGGTCGAACACGGCCACCATGATGCGCGGCGAGCGCGAGGCCGTCCGCGCCCGGTAGAGGTTCAGCGCCCGCCGGTTGGCGATGCCGGTCAGCGGATCGGTCAGGCGCTCGGCCTCGTTCTGGCGGATCTCCCGCGACAGGGCCCAGGAGAACACCATGACCGAGATCGTGCAGCCAACCGGAATGAGGAAGTGGTTGAACCAGACATAGGGCACGAGGTCGAACACCCGGAGGCAGAGCCAGATCGTCGAGATCTGGCTGAACGCCCAGCCGACGGCGGCGACCCGCGCGTTGCGGTTGCCGCGCCGCACGAGGTCGATCGTCAGGGCGAGGAGGGCCGCCGGCCCGAGCACCGCCGCCAGCAGGAACAGCGCCCCTCCCAGGGCAGGCGGCAGCCAGCTCGCAAACACGGTGGCGAGCCCTGCGGCCGAAATGAGGACGATGAACCCGTCTTCCAGGGTCTGTGTCTTGGACAGTTCCAGGAACTCGCGCAGGAACAGTGCCGCCACGGAGAGCACGATGCCCTGCGAGGCAAGGAGCAGCATGGAACTGTCGAGCGTGATGCCGTGCCAGAAGACCGCCTGCCCCATGCCGGACGAGACGAGGAGATAGAAGCACGAGGACAGGGCATAGACCGCAAAGGTGATCGTCACCCGCCGGCGCGTCCCGACATAGAGAAACAGGCTGTGCACGCCGATGGCGAGCACGGTGCCGATCACCGCAGACAGGAAGAACATTTCCCGGAACGTCGTGCGGAACATGCCCGCCTCGCTCAGCACTTCAACCGGCAGGAGCACGATCGTGTCGGTCCGGACGCGCCCGAGGACCGTGCGGGTCTCGCCCGCCTCAAGGCGCAGGGGAAAGGCAGCGACATGCGATGTCAGCGTGTCGCGGTCATAGGCAAGGCTTGCCCCGCGAAGCTCCGGGGAAGCGGCCGACCGGCCAGAGACGCTCGCGAATTCGATGAATTCGAGATAGGGAAAGCGCACCCGGACGAAGACATCCTGCGAGTGGCCGGCGGTATTGGCGACATCGAACCGGAACCAGGTATCGCCCATATGGCCCTTTGCCTGCGGCACGGCGGCCTCGGCCCTGCGGAAAGCCTCGTCGGCCATCCCGCCGGCGACCGCTTCCATGGTCAGGGCGGGGTCCATTCCGGTTGCGACTTCGAGGGCGCCGGTGACGAGCATGCGATCGCGCTCGCCCGTCAGGAAGACCTGCCGCGACCGTTCCCCGGCGCCACTCGCGCTGCCGGCCTGTGCCGCCGACGCGCCGGAGGCGAGCGCCAGAGAGAGGCACAGCAGGCTGAGCAAGCTGCGAATGACAACGACCATGGTGCCCGACCGCGATGGCTTCAGAATGCACCAGGCTAGCAGGAACGCCGGAAGATTCCGTTTGTCCGTTGGGTGAAATTTGCCTGATCCGGGCTCGCCCGTCTCGTCTCTCCCACGGGGAGAGTTACACAAGGGCTAGACTTGCCCCCGACGGGCAGCGCCCGTCCGGGGCCCATCTCCTGCACCCCGATCCACAGCACCCACAGTGGCGGTTCCCCGCGACTTGATCGCGGGGCCCATCTCCTGCCACTTAGCCCCCTACCCCCGGAACGCGGTCACCTCGATCTCGATCTTCATTTCCGGGCGGATGAGCCCCGCGATCACGAGCGTCGCCGCCGGGCGCACATCGCCAAGCGCACGCACGAGCGAGGGCGCGATGGCCTTCACGAACGCCGCGTCCGTCAGCGTGTACTGGACCCGCACGATGTCGCCCATGGCAAAGCCCACCCCGGTCAGGACGCCGGCAATCGTCGCAAGGCAATTGTCGGCCTGCGCGGCGACATCCTCCGGCATGGTCATGGTCGCATAATCATAGCCGGTGACCCCGGCAACAAAGCACCAGTCGCCCTGGACCACGGCGCGCGAATAGGCCATCTCGGCCTCGAAGGGCGAGCCCGTCGAGATCAGGCGGCGCGGCGAAGGCATGGCCTTCAACCCCGCGGCATCAGGCTGATCGCACCTGTCACCATGGCCTCGGTCGCAACCTTGATGACCGGTTCCGGCTCGATGACGAAGAACGGCGAATGGTGCGACGGCGCGTCCTCGACCTCGCCTTCCGGCGTGCCGCCAACCGCGAAATAGACCCCTTTCACACCCGTTTCCGGCGCGACGAAATAGGAGAAATCCTCCGCGCCCATGCCTTCGCGCGGCTTGTCGATCAGGACCGCTTCCCCGAACGTGTCGGCGAACACGGCCCGCAGGGCCGCTGCTGCCGCGGCATCGTTCACCGTCGGCGGCGTCGTCTCGACCGGCGAGCGGACGACTTGCGGATAGAGCTCCTCCGGCACGCCGAGCGCGACCGCCGTCCCGCGCGCTACCCGGTCGATGCCGTCGAGGAGCTGCAGGCGCACCTCCGGATCGTCCGAGCGCACGGTCAGTTGCAGGTGAACTTCGTCGCCGATGATATTGTGCTTCGTCCCGCCATGGATCGAGCCGACCGTGATGACCCCGGCATCAAGCGGGGCAATCGTCCGCGAGACGAGCGATTGCAGCGAGACAACGATCTGCGAGGCGACAAGCACCGGATCCACGCCCTTGTGCGGCGAGGCCCCGTGCGCGCCAACCCCGCGCACCGTGATATCGACGCTGTCCGAGCTCGAATAGGCCGCCCCGAGCGGCACCTGAATGCGCCCGGACGGCAGGTCCGCCGAGACATGGAAGGCGAGCGCATAATCCGGCTTCGGGAAGCGCGCGTAGAGCCCGTCCTCCAGCATGTCGCGCGCCCCGGAAATGCGTTCCTCGGCCGGCTGGCCGATCAGCACGAGCGTGCCCGCCCACTGGTCTTTCCGCGCCGCCATCTGGCGCGCCGTGCCGACCAGCGAGGTGATGTGCGTGTCATGCCCGCCGGCATGCATCACCGGCTTCACCGTGCCATCTATGTCTTCCTGAGTTGCCGTCGAGATATAGTCGAGCGCGTTGTCTTCCTTAACGGGAAGGCCGTCCATGTCGGCGCGCAGCATGACCGTCGGCCCCTCGCCGTTCTGCATCACCGCGACGACGCCCGTCCCGCCGACCCCTTGCGTCACCACGAACCCGAGCGCGGAAATCTCGCGGGCTAGCCTCGCGGATGTTTCATATTCCCGGTGCGAGAGTTCCGGATTGGCATGGAAGTGCCGGAACAGCGGCTCGAGGTTCGCCTCATAATCGGCGGCAATATCGGCGCGCAGCGTCTCGTCGGCCGAGGCGGCAGGAACAAGTGCGGCTGCGAGCGCAAGCATGGAAATCTGGGCGAGGCGTTTCATCAGCATGTCTTCCTTTGTGACAGTCTTGTTGGTCAGGCTCCGAGGCCCTCGAAAAGCGCGGTCGAGAGGTAGCGCTCGGCAAAGCTCGGCACTATTGCCACGACCGTCTTGCCCGACATGTCGGCGCGCCTCGCGACTTTCAGCGCCGCCGCGATGATCCCGCCGGACGATATGCCGACCGGCACGCCTTCGAGCTTCGCGATCCGCCGCGCCATGCCGAACGCCTCGTCATTGGAGACCTGCACCGCCTCGTCCATCAGCGACATATCCATATTGCCCGGCACGAAGCCCGCCCCGATGCCCTGGATCATGTGCGGGCCCGGCTGGCCGCCGGAGAGGACCGGGCTCGCTTCCGGCTCGACCGCGATCATCTTCACGGCCGCCTTCTTCGCCTTCAGGACGCGGGCGCACCCGGTGAACGTCCCGCCGGTCCCGACGCCGGCAACCACCGCATCCACCTTGCCGCCGGTATCGCGCCAGATTTCCTCACCAGTCGTCGCCTCGTGGATGTCAGGGTTTGCCGGATTGTCGAACTGGCTCGGGATCACGGCGCCCTCGATGCCCGCTGCGATCTCCTTCGCCTTGGCAATCGCTGCGCCCATGCCGCCCTCCTTGGGCGTCAGGACGAGCTCTGCGCCAAGAAGCGCCAGCATCTTCCGCCGCTCGACCGACATGGATTCCGGCATGGTGAGAATGATCCGGTATCCCCGCGCCGCCGCCACGAAGGCGAGCCCGATCCCGGTATTGCCGGAGGTTGGCTCGACGAGCACTGATCCCGGCTTCAGCGTGCCGTCACGCTCCATGGCCGAGATCATGCCGATGGCGATCCGGTCCTTGACGCTCGCCAGCGGATTGAAGAATTCGAGCTTCAGGAGCAGGTCCGACGACAGGCCCTCTTCCCTCGACAGGCGCGGCACGCGCACGAGCGGCGTATTGCCGATCGTCTCGAGGATCGAGCCGTAAATGCGGCCCCGGCCCGGTTCGTCCAGGTTCACCCCGTTGAAATCCATGGTTCCGGCCATCTCGCGCTCCTTCTTGCTGTTCTGCTATTCGCCCTTGAAACAAGCCTCGCGCTTTTCGATCACCGCGGCAACGCCCTCCATGTGATCTTCGGTATGGTGCATCAGCGCCTGGCTCGCCGCCGACATGTCCATCAGCGCTTCATAGCTCGATGTCGTGCCGTGGCGCAGGAGGTTCTTGGCGAGCCTCAGCGCCTGCGGCGGCTGCGCGGCCATGCGGGTCGCGAGCGCCATGGCCTCGTCCATCAGGGTCTCGCCCGGCACCGCCTTCGAGACGAGCCCCCATTCTGCCGCTGTCGCCGCATCGATCAGGTCGCCCGTGAACAGGAGCTCGGCCGCCCGGCTTGCCCCGATGATGCGCGGCAACAGCCAGGCCCCGCCATCGCCGGGGATCAGGCCGAGCTTCAGAAACGTCACCCCGAAGCGCGCCTTGTCGGAGGCAATGCGCACATCCGCCATGCAGGCGACATCGCAGCCGAGCCCGACCGCCGCCCCGTTCACCGCCGCGATCAGCGGCACTTCCAGATTGTAGAGGCTCTTGACGATGCGGTGGATATTCTTGCGATAGCCTTCGCGCACGACATAGGGGCTGCCTTCAAAAGCGCCGGACCGGTCGCGCATCGCCTTGACATTGCCGCCCGCCGAAAAGGCCCGGCCCGCCCCGGTCAGGATCGCGACCCGGATGCCCGGATCGTTTTCAATATCGGCGCACACACCTGCGACCTTCGCCCCGTCACCCGCCTCGCCGAGCGCGTTCATCGCATCGGGCCGGTTCAGCGTCAGGACCGCGACCGGTCCCTTCTTCTCGAGCAGGATCATGTCGGACATGGCAGGGCCGCTTTCTTGTTGCGCCCGCCGCTCAGTCGCGCAGGGCCGGATAGACATCCGTCTTTGAAAAGTCATTTCCCTTGAACAGCAAGGGCCTGCCGGTCGATTTCGCCAGCGCATAGGCAAAACAGTCGCCGAAATTCAGTCCCGCCGCGTGCCTACCCTTGCCAAACCGGCGATAGGCGTCGCGCGCCAGTTCTGCCTGAGCCGCATCGACGGGAATGATGCCGATGCTGAACAGGCTGACCAGTCCGTCGAACCGGAGCGCCCCTGCCGGGTCATCCATCGCATCCGAGACAATTGCCGCCTCCACCCAGTTCGCCGCCGACATCGCGACCTGGTCAGCCTCGCGCAAGGCCGTTTCGAACGCGTCTGCATCGGCCTCGCGCTTGACGATGGCGACGAGCGCGGACGCATCTGCGATCACTTGGGCAGCCCGCGTTCGTCATAGAGAAATGCATCGGCCTCTTCGCTGGACATCATGCCCTTGGGCGGCGGCCGCGACTTGTCGAAAGCCTGCCAGGCGTGCCATGCCGCCAGCTTCTCCTCAGGCGTCCGGGGCCGTCCGGGCGGAGCGAGACCCAGCTCCCGCGCCTTCAGCTCGCGCAAGGCACGCAGCACGGTCGCCGTGATCGTCTCGCCGGTCGCTTCGGCAATCTCCTGCGCCAGCCTGTGCGCCTCGTCATTCTTGATGTTCATGCCCATGGTAGAACAATATGGTAGAAACCGGCCCGGAACAATCCGGCCATCACTCCGCCGCAACCGCCATGTCCGCCGAGGAGAGGTCGGTATAGCGCTTCATGTGATGGTCGATATTGCCGAACTCGGCATCGATCATGGTCAGGCGCTTGAAATAATGCCCGACGGCCAGCTCGTCGGTCATGC
>CAYSED010000130.1:1666-7192 GCA_964429935.1 uncultured Hyphomonadaceae bacterium | reverse complement strand
CGAGATGTCGGCCTTGCCAGCCTTGGCGAGCACGTAGAGCGCATAAGCCGAGGACCTCTGCATGAGGCGCGCCTGCGTGTCGCTGTGCCAGCGGCTTTCCCAGACGTCGGTATCATAGCCGTAGATGCGCCAGGCATCGCCCTGCGAGACGTTGAGGAGCGCGCCATAGGCCCGGTCCATGGCTTCGTCGGGCACGGCATGCCCCGCCGCCTTGGCACGGTAGAGGAAGTCGGTCGCATAGGCCCCGAGCCACGGAGAAGCGTAGCGGTCGCCTTCCCGCCAGAGGCCGATCGAACCGTCCGAGCTCTGGCGGTTCAGGATCGCCGAGACGGCCTCCTGGATGCGCGTCGCCGCGCCGTCGCCGGCACCTGTCCCGGCGCCCAGGGCGACAAGCTGTTCCGAATAGAGGAGCGGCAGGGCGCGGCTGACGATCTGTTCTGTGCAGCCATAGGGATAGCGCTCCAGAGAGGCATAGAGCGCCCCGGCATCGACCGGCAGGCTGGAGAAACTGACCGACATGGACCCGGACCCGCCAACGAAACCGGCAATCAGGTCAGGATCGACGGCATAGCGGTCGCCGGGTTGCATGAGCACGCGCGACACGCGCGAAACCGGCAGAAAGGCCGAACGGGTTTCGATCGGATAGGCATGCCGGACCTCGAACCCTTCCGGTCCCTCGACGCGGAGGTCGAGCGTGCTGACGCCTGTGCCGTCGGCACCGATGCGCAGGCGCTCGTCAGCGCGCTGTCCGGCCTGCAGCGTGCGCGAGACCTCGGCACCGGAGACACTGACAGGACCGTCGCTGGAAAGGCTTGCCGTATAGGTTCCGGCCGCGCCCTCGACATTGTCGATGCTGGCGGTCGCGAACGCCTCGTCCCCCGGCGCAAGGAAGCGCGGCAGGATGAGTTCGGAGGGAACTTCGTCCCGCACGGTCATCGGACGCGACGCGGAGCCGACGCCGGTTTGCGACCAGGCCACGGCCATGAGGCGCAGCTCGCCATTGAAGTCCGGGATGTCGAACCGGACCTGTGCCTTGCCGGACCGGCCGACATCGACGATGCCGGAATAGAGCGCCACGGTCTTCGTCGGCACGACCGTCAGGCCCTCGCCGCCAAGCTGGTCGCCGCCGGTGCGAACCTCCGCCGGAAGGCCGAGATTGGGATCGAGCAGCCGCCCGTAATCGTCGAGCAGGCCAACCCCGAGCGCCTTCTTGCCGAAATAATGACCCACGGCATCCGGGCTCTGGAACTTCGTCAACTGGAGAATGCCCTCGTCGACGGCCGCCAGGGTCAGGAAGACCGGCTCCCGCGGACCGCCCTCGATGTCCACCGTGATGAGCCGCTCGACGCGCGGACGGATCGTCTCCGGGGCATTGATCGTAAGCTCGAAGGTCCGTCCGGACGTGTCGACCGGGACATAGGCGACGCCGACCGCGCGGCGGGGCTTGGCTTGCAGGACCGGGTCGCGCGGCGTGTAGACCGTGACCATGACATAGGCACCCTCGCCCCAGTCGGCGGTAACCGGCAGGGTGAGCCGCGTCCCCTCGCTGGACACGTCGCGGTTCTGGATCGAGATGACCCGGTCGGTCGCGACGACGATCTGGGCGACGCCGTCATAGGGCGCGGCGATCGACACCTGGGCATCCCGCCCGGCCGTCACGGGGCCGTCCGGTACCCGCACGGTGACCCTGTCCGGTGCCTCGACCCCGTCTGCGGAGACTTCGCCGCCCCAGCCAACCCAGAACCTGCGCGAGGCGGTCGCATCGCCGCTCGTGACGACGATCTCGTGGTCGCCCCAGTCCAGTCCCTCGACAGAAATGGTCGCCGTCGCGCCGGGCCGGGTCGAAACCACGCCTTCGTTGACGGTGCTGACCGTGCGCGACTGCCGCCAGCGCCATTCGCCGCCTTCCCGGTACCAGTCATAGTGATAGTCGATCGCCAGTACTTTCCAGCCAGCCTCGCGGCCGACGGTCTCGCCCTCGCTTGAGACTGCGGCGATCTCGAACGCGGCCGCTGCGCCTTCGGCGATGCGCGACCCGTCCATGCGGATGCCGAGATAGGCATCGCGCGGCCTGTAGGGGATGCGAACGCTGTCCGATACGGCGCGGCCGCCGGGCTCAAGGGCACTGGCCCCCGCATGCACCCGCCGGGGACGCGGCCCCCCCGCGCCGCGCCCGTCCGGGTCGAAGCGCAGGCGCGCCTCGCCGCTGCCGTCGGCAACCTGGTCATCGAGTTCGATGATCTCCTCGCGGAACGTCTCGTCCTCCGGTCCGAAGCGGAAGCCGTCAAAGCCCTCGAACGGGCTCGGATCAGCTTCGATCCGGGCTTGCGACTGGACGGTGAGGCCGACGCCCGGGGCACCGTACAGAAAGCGCACCTTGGCCGTGATGTCGCGCGATTCTCCGGCAAGCAGCGGGCTCCTGTCTGCGTCATCGAGTTCGAGCGCGATGCGTTGCGGGACGAAATCCTCAACCTGGAAACGGGTCGAGCCAACCTCGCCGACGCCGTCGATCTCGACGGCGGCATACCAGGTGCCGCGCGCAGCCGAAGATGGCAGCGTATGCGTGTTTGCCAGCCCCCCGGCCATGGACGCATCAAAGCGCATCCGTGCCGCCTCGAGCCCGTTCGGGCGGCGGATGACGAGGGCCCCTGCCCGGTCCGATACGGCCCGTCCCGTCCGGTCCCGCAGGAGCGCAGCAAGCTCGACCTTCTCGCCCGGCCGGTAGATCCCGCGCTCGGCATAGACGAAGGCATCGACAGGGCCGCTGACAGAGCGCCCGCCAACCTCGCCGGAGGCGAGATCAACCGGCGAGCGGTAGAGGTCGAGCACCGCAATGTCGCCCGCCGAGCCAGTCGCCATGACAAGCCGGGGACTGTCATTGCCGCGCCCCGCCATCAGCGGTGCACCAAAGGCAACGCGGCCGTCGCTGCCGGTGACCGCCTCGCCGAGCACGTCATTGCTGCGCGCAAGGAGCTGGACAGGCGTGCCCGGCACCGGCTGGCCGGTCTGCAGGCTGCGCAGGGTAAGGTCCAGCCCGTGCTCGCCGCGATAGGCGGTCAGCGCCAGATCGGTCATGACGATCCAGCGCACCGCGGAGGCCGGCGGGCCGGACCCGTTCGCAAGCTCGCGGGCGTCCTCGACGCGAACGAAATAGGCGCCCGGCTCGAGCGTTCCGATCACATCGGCGAGCGGAAACACGGTGACGACGGGCCCGTTCTGAACCCGGTCGATGCCCATGGTGCCGGTCCAGATCTCGGTTGCCACATCGTCCGGGTTGTCGTCGCCATAATACCAGGCATACTCGCCCTGCGCGCGCGTTTCCCCGGCCGAGACCGACTTGAAGGCGAGGGCGCGGTCATTGACGCGGGACACCGTGATGCGCACCTCGTCGATATTGACCGTCTCCACAGGCAGTCCGTCGGCATCCTCGCGCGGCAGGATGACGCCGGAGCCCTTGAAGCCGACATAAGGCGGCCGGTCGTCGAAGCTGACCGGGACTTCCTCGGTCGTCCCGAGCGCCCGGCCATCGGCGGCTGGCAGTCCGGATTTCAGGATGGCGGTGCGTTCGTCTCCGAAACTGAGGCCGCCGACGCATAGCTCGCGTCCCTCGACCGACAGGGCCGGGCGGAAGGCCGGGCGGAACTCGACAAAGGGGCTGTAATCGGTTTCCGGACGCAGCGGCGAGGAGAAGACGAAACAGGCTATGGGAGAGGCCTGCGAAACGTCGATGCGGTAGCGGAAATAGGAAAACTCGGCCTCGGCCTCGGCAACGGCCTGCTGGCGCGCCTGTTCGCGGCGCTCGGCGGCGCGCTGGTCGGCGCGGCTGCGCGGAACGATTTCGCCGGATTCCAGCACGACGGCGTCCTCGGCCGCCCGGTCCCCGCCGCCGCAGGCTGCGAACCCGAGACAGAGCGAAACCCCCAGCGCTTTGGCCCAAAGCCGAAACTGTGTCATGTGCGGTGCCTCTCAAGAATCCGTCGTTTCACAATAGCTTAGGACGGCACGGCGCGAACAGGGCGGCGACATGACTTTCTCCGGGTATTTTTCTCCGTGACGACACAATTCGATGCCCTCGTGATCGGGGCGGGCGCGGCCGGGCTGTTCTGCGCTGCCGAGATCGGCCGGTCGGGGCTGAGCGTGTGCGTTATCGACCATGCCGGCAAGCCCGCCGAGAAGGTGCGCATCTCCGGCGGCGGACGGTGCAATTTCACGAACCTGCATGTCGCGCCGGAGCGCTTCCTCTCCGAAAACCCGCATTTCGCGAAGTCGGCGCTCGCGCGCTACACGCCGGCAGACTTTTGCGCCCTGCTCGCCCGGCACGGCATCACCTGGCACGAGAAGACGCTCGGCCAGCTCTTCTGCGACGGCAAGTCCGGCGCGGTCATAGCGATGCTGCTCGCCGAGCTTTCAGATGCGGGCGGCGTCCTGCGGCTCGATACGCCCGTAAGCGCCCCGGACGCCGTGCCCGGCGGCTTCCGCCTTGCTGCCAAAGGGGAAACCCTGACCTGCCGGAGCCTTGTCATTGCCACGGGCGGCCTCTCCATCCCGGCCATGAAGGCGAGCGGCTATGCCTATGACGTGGCGCGGGCATTCGGCCACGCCGTCGTCACACCGCGCCCGGGCCTTGTCCCGTTCACCTTTTCCGGCGAGGCGAAAAACCGGTTCGCGGCCCTGTCCGGCGTCTCCGTTCCGGCCAGGGTGACCGCCGGGAACGCCACGTTCGAGGAGGCGATCCTCTTCACGCACCGGGGCCTGTCCGGACCGGCGGTCCTGCAGGCCTCGTCCTACTGGACGGGCGGCGAGCCGGTCACGCTGGACCTTGTATCGGCTGGCAAAAATCTCCCGCTCGCATCAGACAAGGCCGCAGCGCCGAGGAAGACGCTCGCCGCAGCGCTCGCCGCCCGCTACCCGAAAAGGCTCGCCGAGAGCCTGGCCGGCCTCTTCGGCTGGCCGGGCGAAGCGCGGCTCGGCGACCTGCCCGATGCGACCCTTGCGGCCTGTGACGAGGCCCTGGCCCACTGGCCCGTCACGCCTGCCGGAACCGAGGGCTGGCGGACCGCCGAGGTGACCGTGGGCGGGGTCTCGACGGCGGACCTCTCGTCAAAGACCCTCGAGAGCCGCCGCGTGCCGGGGCTCTATTTCATCGGCGAATGCGTCGACGTGACGGGCTGGCTCGGCGGGTACAATTTCCCGTGGGCCTGGGCGAGCGCGATGGCCGCCGGGCGGGCCAGCGGCGCGCCGTGACCGATGCCGCGCGCCCGAATTATCCTCCGCACAAGGTGTCCGGTGGGACAGGAGGTGGGACAGGGGTGGGACAGGGTGGGACAGTTTTCACGCCGAAAGGGAATGTCCGGCGCAGCCTTCAACCAGGACGAAAGTGGCTGTGGATCGTCCACAGGCCGACCAGGATGAAGCCAATCCCGGCGACAAGTTTCAGCGGCACGACGGCAAGCCAGCGCTCGGCCGCCCCCCCGGCCCGCCCGTCCTCGGCCTTGCCCCGTGCGATCCGGACGCGGCGCTCGAGCG
>CAYSED010000130.1:0-1656 GCA_964429935.1 uncultured Hyphomonadaceae bacterium | reverse complement strand
GCCCCGGCGAGGACGGCGAGCCCGCTCGACAGGACGAGCGCGAGCGCCGACCCGGCAAAGACGAGCCAGCGAGGGCGCGCCCCGTCGGAGGCATAGAGCAGGGTCGCAAGCTGCGTCTTGTCGCCAAGCTCGGCGAGGAAGACGGTGAAGAAGATCGTCAAGAAGGCGGTCATGAGTGGTCCTCAAAGGTCGTCCGGCACGTCCCATCCCCTTCGCGCGCAGGCGGCGAGGACGGTGTTGCGCAAGAGGCAGGCAATGGTCATCGGGCCGACGCCGCCCGGCACCGGCGTGATCTGGCCGGCGACCTCGCGGCAGGCCGCAAAATCGGCGTCCCCGACAAGGCGGGTCATGCCCTCGCCTTTCTCCGGCGCGGCGATGCGGTTGATGCCGACATCGATGAGGCAGGCTCCGGGCCTGACCCAGTTGGCCCTGACCATTTGCGGCCGCCCGACGGCGGCGACGAGGATGTCCGCCGTGCGGCAGAGCGCGGCGAGATCCTTCGTGCGCGAATGCGCGATGGTGACCGTGCAGTTCTCGGCGAGGAACAAGAGCGCGGCAGGCTTGCCGACAAGGATCGACCGGCCGATGACGACGACATGGCGCCCGGAGAGGTCGCCGCCGAGGGCGCGCTTCGCGAGGATGACGCACCCTGAAGGCGTGCAGGGCGCAAGGCCGGGCTTGCCGAGCAGCAGCCGCCCGGCGGAGGTCTCGGTGAGCCCGTCGACATCCTTTGCCGGATCGATGCAGGCAATGGCGGCATCGGCGTCGAGACCGTCCGGCAGGGGAAGCTGGAGGAGGATGCCGTCAATGTCCGGGTCGGCATTGAGCGCGGCGATGGCCGCTTCGACGTCGCCCTGGCCCGCACCCGCAGGCAGGCGGCGGTGGACCGAGCGCATGCCTGCGGCCCCGGTTTCGCGGATCTTGTTGCGGACATAAACCTCGCTTGCCGGGTTGTCCCCGACGAGGACGACCGCGAGGGCTGGCGGCGCGGGAAGCGCCGCGACGGCCCCGGCGACGGACGCCCGCAGGGTTTCGGCGATGGCCTTGCCGTCGATGAGGGACGCCGCCACGGCGTCAGAACACGTTCGGATAGATGTAATAGGCGATGATCCGCTCGAGCAGGAGGATGCCGAGGATCACGACAAGCGGGGACAGGTCGAGCCCCTGCATCTTCGGCAGCAGGCGGCGGACCGGGCGCGTCACCGGCTCGGTAAGCTGCTGGAGGATGCGCCAGACCTGCGCGACGAACGGGTTGCGCGTGTTGAGCACGTTGAAGGCGATGAGCCAGGACAGGACGGCCTGGATGATGAAGACCCAGATCGCGAGCTGGAGGATGATGAGGATGATGTCGAGCACGGCGCGCATGGGGAACTCCCCTTGGTTTGGCTGGAACGTGTCTAGCGGCATCCGGCCCGGGCCTGCAAGCCGTCTGCTCGCCCGGCCGTCTTGACTTCGGCCCGGCAAAGCGCGACAGGGGCGTCTTCCCGGAAATGGGGCCATAGCTCAGTTGGGAGAGCGCGTCGTTCGCAATGACGAGGTCGGCGGTTCGATTCCGCCTGGCTCCACCATTCCTCCTTCTAAAATCCGCCGATCCCGCCGCCGGGATATGAGCCACGCTCGCCCGCAGGCGGCGGCCGTCCCGGGTATTACTTCCGC
>CAYSED010000129.1:5116-7249 GCA_964429935.1 uncultured Hyphomonadaceae bacterium | reverse complement strand
CTGTCGGCTGGGCATCGGCCGGATTTGCCCTGCGGCCCATGCTCATCCTCGCCGCGTTCGGGATCGCGCAGGACGTGACATTCAACGCGCCGCTCGGCAGCTTCATGATCGTCAACCTCGTGACCTACGGCGTGGCTGCAGCGCTCAGCGAGTCCTTCGACGTGGACGGCGACGCCGGGCGGGCGCTGATGGTGGCGGTGGCGGCCATGGCGGTCGGCATGGCCGCTGTCTGGGCCCTCGCCAGCACGGCGGCAGACCATGCCGTGCGCGTGTCACCCCTGCTTGCGGTCTACGGCATGACGCTGCTCCTGTTCATCCCCTTGTCCGGACTGTTCCGCCTCGGTGGACGGCCGGGCGAAAAGGCGGGGGCCCTCGCATGAGCCAGCCGCGCGACAATGGCGTCGAATTTTCCCGCCGGACGCTTGTTGCGGCCGGGTTCGGCGGGGTGCGCTGGACCGGGCTCCTTGCCCGGCTCTACCAGGTGCAGGTTCTCGAAGCCGAGAGGTTTGCAAGCGAGGCAGCGGAGAACCGGGTGAAGCTCGATCTCGCGCCGCCGCCGCGCGGGCGCATTCTCGACCGTTTCGGCATTGCGCTCGCCTCTCACCGGGCCGCCGGGCGCGTGACGATGACCCGCGAGCGCACGGCCGATGTCGCCGGGACGCTGGATCGCATCGGTGAGCTCATTGACCTGCCCGAGGCCCAGCGCGAGCGGATCGTGCGAGACCTTGCCCGCCAGCCGAGCTTCGTGCCGGTCATCGTCGCCAACGAACTTACCTATGAGGACTTTGCACGCATGCAGGTCCATGCGGCGGGCCTGCCCGGCATCGATGTCGAAATGGCCGCGACCCGGTCCTATCCGCGCGGCCGCGACCTTGCCCATGTGCTTGGCTATGTCGCCCGGGCGAGCGAGCGGGACCTGGAGCGCCTGTCCGAGGGACAGACAATCCCCGAACAGGAGCTGATCCGCCGGCTCTTCAAGCATCCCGACATGCGCACCGGCCGGTCCGGCATCGAATACACCGCCGAGGAATGGCTGCGCGGGACGGTCGGCAAGCGGCGCGTCGTCACAAACGCGGCCGGGCGGATCATCGAGGAACTGCCGAGCGACGATCTCGCCCCGGTTCCCGGCAAGGATGTCCGGATCACCGTCGATGCCGACCTGCAGCGCTTCGCCATCGAGCGGTTTGGCGAAGAGTCCGGGGCGGCGGTCGTCATGGATATCGACACGGGCGACATCCTCGCCTTCGTCTCGACGCCGGCCTATGATCCGAATGATTTCGTCAACGGCATCAGCCAGGCCGACTATGATCTCCTGCGCGCAAATGACCGCGCGCCGCTCTATCACAAGGCCTATGACGGGCTCTATCCGCCGGGATCGACCTTCAAGATGGTCGTCGCCTCTGCAGCCCTTGCCACCGGTGCCGTGTCGCCCGAGCGCCGGGTCTATTGCCCCGGCCATTACCGGTTCGGCAACCGGACCTGGCATTGCTGGAAGAAGGGCGGACACGGCTCGGTTGACATGCACGAGGCCATCAAGGGCTCGTGCGATACTTATTTCTACGAGATCGCCCGGCTGACCGGGGTCGAGGAGATCGCGAACATGTCGCGGGCCTTCGGGTTCGGCCACCGCTGGGAGCTCGGCATGACCGGCGGGCGCGCAGGCGTCGTGCCGGACGATCCATGGAAGCGGGCCACGCTCGGGGAACAATGGTATGAGGGTGAAACCCTCAATTTCGGCATCGGGCAGGGCTATCTCAATTCTTCGCCCCTTCAGCTTGCCGTCATGTGCGCCCGGATCGCCGCCGAAGGCCGGGTCATCACCCCGAACATGATCCTCGAAGGCCCGACCAGCGAGCGCGACACGGCCGGGTTCCAGCCGCTCGACGCCGACATGATGCGCCGCATGAAGGCCGGCATGTTCGGTGTCACGTCGGAATTCGGAGGCACGGCCCGCTCGTCCGGCGACCTCGGCCTTGGCGGACCCCGCCTCGCGGGGAAGACCGGCACCGCGCAGGTCCGCCGCATTTCCGAAGCCGAGCGGCGAACGGGCGTCCTCACCGGCAACGAGATCGACCGAAAGCTGCGCGACCATGCCCTGTCCGCCGCCGGGGCCCCGGCGGCCGCGCCGCACGC
>CAYSED010000129.1:0-5106 GCA_964429935.1 uncultured Hyphomonadaceae bacterium | reverse complement strand
TTCGTCGCCTATGCCCCGGCGGATGCGCCGAAATATGCCATTGGCGTCGTCGTCGAACACGGGGAGGGCGGCAGCCGCACGGCCGCGCCCGTCGCCCGGGACATTCTCGCCCATGCGATCCGCACCGACAGCGGCCGCTCGCCGCAGCGCAACAGGACAGCGTCCGCCGTGACGAGCCGGGGGGCGCAATGAGCTTTCATGCAAGCTTGCGCAGCGGCCCGAGCCGGGCCGGGCAGTTCGGACGGCGGGCGACCCTCGCCGACAAGCTCGCGCGCATTCCCTGGGGCTTCGTCGCGCTGATCGTCGGCATCGCCCTGATCGGCACGGCGCTTCTCTATTCCTCGACGATCACCGACCCGGCGACGGCCGACCTCCCCGCCAAGCATTTCACCCGCTTCGTCCTCTCGTTCTTCGTCATGCTCGGCCTCGCCGTCCTCCCGCTCCAGGTCTGGATGCGGGCCGCCCTGCCGGCTTTTGCGGTCTCGCTTGTCCTCCTGGTCGGGGTCGAGCTCTTCGGAGAGTCCGGTGGCGGGGCGGAGCGGTGGCTGCGCATCGGGCCCTTGCGGCTCCAGCCTTCGGAGATCATGAAGCTCGCCCTGACCCTTGCCCTCGCAGGCTACTATCACAAGCACCTGAAGCAAGATGCCGGCGGGTTCTGGGTCCATGTCCTGCCGATGTTCATGATCGTGGTGCCGGCCGCGCTTGTCATGCGCCAGCCGGACCTTGGCACCGCCCTGACCATCATGGCGACCGGCTTCCTGATCATCTTCTTCGCCGGGCTTTTCTGGCGGGTCATCATTCCGGGTGTCATTTCGGCCGGCATCGCCGCGCCTTTCGCCTACTACTTTCTCCTGAAGGACTATCAGCGCGCCCGGGTCGAGACCTTGTGGAACCCGAATGCCGACCCGCTCGGGGCCGGCTACCAGAGCGAGCAGGCCCGCATCGCCATCGGCTCCGGCGGCCTAAACGGCAAGGGTTTCACGCAAGGCACGCAGAGCCAGCTCGACTTCATTCCGGAACAGCATACCGACTTCATCTTCACGGTGATGGCCGAGGAGTTCGGCTTTCTCGGTTCGGCCGGGATCCTGATCGTCTGGGCGACCGTCATCGTCTGGGGCTATGTCATCGCCATGGGCAGCCACAGCCTGTTCGGGCGCTATGCCGCGATTGGCGCGGTCGTGACCGTCGCCTTCTATGTCGCTTTCAATATCGGCATGGTCGCGGGGCTCTTGCCGGTTGTCGGCATTCCCCTGCCGCTCGTATCCTATGGCGGAACGGCCATGTTCACCGTCATGGCCGGCTTCGGCCTCATCCTGTCGGTCCATATCCACCGCGAGAGCAAGGTCGGCTGACAGGCAAAACCCGCTCGCGCGCTGCGCGGTCCGCGTTGACCTTTGTTGCGCGCCGACTAGTGTCGCGCGCAACGTAAGGTGCACGGGAGGCGCGAAGCATGGCGGACATCGGTCGCAAGACGGATACTTGGGGGTCCAAGTTCGGCTTCATCATGGCCGCGGTCGGGTCCTCGGTCGGTCTCGGAAATTTCTGGCGGTTCCCGTTCACTGCGGGCGAGAATGGCGGCGGGGCCTTCATCATCATCTATATCGGGGCCGTCATACTGTTCGGCATTCCGGTCCTGATGGCCGAATACGGCATGGGCCGCAAATCCGGCATGTCGGCGATCGACGGGGTCCAGTCGCTCGCCCGGGCCGAAGGGCGAAGCCTCAACTGGGGCGCGCTCGCGTGGATCGGCTCGCTCGCCTCGTTCTTCATCCTCACGTTCTACATGGTCATATCGGCCTGGATCGTCGACTTCATCCCGCAGGCGTTCAGCGGCAAGTTCGCAGGCTTCGCCGCCGAGGCCGAACGGCTGACGGCCGAGGCGCGCGCGCTCGACCCGGCCGCGGCCGCCGTTTCGGTCGCCGATGTCTCGGGAGCAAATTTCGGGGCAACGATCGGCAACCGGCTTGCCATTCTCGGCTGGCTCCTCCTGTTCATCGGCATCAATGTCTTCATTGTTGCCCGGGGCATCAAGGGCGGCATCGAGCGCGCGTCCACCATTCTCATGCCGGCCTTCTTCATCCTCCTGATCGGTATTGTCGGTTTCTCGCTCAGCATCGGCGACGGGGCCGCTGCGGCAGACTTCCTTCTGAAGCCGGACTTTTCGGAGGTCGGCTTCGGGACATTCCTCGCCGCCGTCGGCCAGGCCTTCTTCTCGCTCAGCGTCGGCGGCGCGCTGATGATAACTTACGGGGCCTACCTCTCGCGGGACACGAACATCACCCAATCGGCCATGATCGTTGCCGGCACCGATACGAGCGTCGCGATCATTGCCGGCTTTGCGATCTTCCCGATCGTGTTCGCCTTCGGGGCGGATCCGGCGGGAGGACCGGGCCTGTTCTTCGTGTCGCTGCCGATCGCCTTCGGCCAGCTGCCCGCATTCATAGGTGGCGCCTTCTTCGTGCTCGCCCTGTTTGCCGCACTCACGTCCTCCATTTCGCTCATGGAGGTTGGCGTGGCCTGGCTCGAAGACCGCGAGGGGGTGAACCGGCCAGGTGCCGCCCTTGGCCTCGGCTTCGTTCTCTTCATGATCGGGGCAGGATTTGTCTACTCGACGGAGTTCATCGATTTTATCGACTTCATGACCGGAACGATCATGCTGCCGCTCGGCGGCCTGCTCGCTGCGATCTTTGCCGGCTGGGTGCTCAGCCGACAGATGATGGCGAGCGAGTTCGGCGAGGGCCTGGTGATGAACCTCTGGCGGACGGCGGTGCGCTGGATCGTGCCCCCGGCGCTCGGGTTCATCCTGTTCTTCGGCGCGCTCGACCAGTTGCAGGACACGTTCGGACTGAGCCTGCCGGGCTTTCTCCTGCCGCTGCTCGGGCCGAACTGAGCCTCAGGCAAAGACCGCTGCAAACCGGTCCGTCGCGCGCACAAGCTGGTCGATGATGCCGGGCTCAAGGCTCGAATGCCCGGCATCCGGAATGATGTGCAGGTCTGCTTTCGGCCAGGCCTTCTTCAGAGCCCAGGCCGATGACAGCGGCGTGACGACATCATACCGTCCATGAACGATGGTTCCCGGAACCGATCCGAGTTTCCTTCCAGCCTCTTCGAGAAGCCAGCCATCCTGGGCAAAGAATCCCCTGTTGGCGAAATAATGGTTCTCGATCCGCGCGAAGGCATCGACGAAATCGTCATCGTCGAACCGGGGCGGGGCTTGTCCGGTGACCCGCAGGGACAGGGTCTCGCCTTCCCATCGCGCCCAGGCGCTTGCCACCTGGCGGCGAATGGCCGGGTCGCCGGACACGAGGCGGCGCCGGAAGGCCTCGATCAGGTCGCCGCGCTCGTCCGCCGGAATGGGCGCGACATAGCGTTCGTAGGCATCGGGGAAGAGACGGCTTGCCCCGTCCTGGTAGAACCAGTGGAGCTCTGCCTGCGTGACGAGGAAGATGCCTCGCAGAACCAGTCCGAGAACGTGTTCCGGATAGGTCACCGCGTAGGTCAGCGCGAGCGTCGACCCCCACGACCCGCCGAACAGCACCCACTTGTCGATGCCTAGAGTCTTGCGCAGGGCTTCCATGTCGCCGATCAGGTCCCAGGTCGTATTCTCCTGAAGTTCCGAGCGCGGGCTTGACCGGCCGCAGCCGCGCTGGTCGAACAGGACAAGGCGGTATTGCCGGGGATCGAAGAAGCGCCGCATTTCCGGGCTTGATCCGCCGCCGGGGCCCCCGTGGAGCCCGATTGCGGGAATGCCTGCGGCATGTCCGGATTCCTCCCAGTAGATCTCGTGCAGCGCAGAAACCCTGAGCCGACCGGTGCGGTTCGTGTCATAGGGGGCATAGAGGCGGCGTCGGGGCGGAGAAGTGTTCATGCCACCTTCACCTATCTGCAGTTATCGATGGGATAAAGCCTAGACGTGCGGAATTAGGTTGGTAAGACTTTCTTAAGGGCAGAGAGGTTTCCTAAAGGGCATGGTGCGTAAGAGTTTTCTCGTCCTGGGCCTAGTCGCGAGCATGCTCGCGGGTTGCACGACCGTGTCGGTCGTGCCCGGCCAGTCTGTCGCCGCTGCCCCCGCATCGGCCGAACAGGCGGCCTTGCGCGAGGCGTCCGACCGCTTCGGCGATCTGGCCGTTTCACGAGGCTGGATCACCAAAACAAGCGGACTGTTCGACCTTGCCCGAATGCTCTCCGAAGGCCAGGCTGGCGAAGCCGTGGTGACGGAGGCTGGCTATGCCGACCTGATCGGCATCGGCGTTCGCCCGTCCGAAGAAATCATGCGGGCCCTGGCGTCCGATGCCCTCGACGCCCGCGCCGCCCTGTCCGGCGTGACCGGGCTGGCCGTCGCCATGGCGGCCGGCACGGCCGGTGAAAGCGCCGCGCGCGCCGATGTCATGGCCTATGAGCGCGTCCTCGTGAATGCCCAGAAATGCCGCCGGACCTTCCAGTCCGCTGCCGCTGAAGCCGGGACCGTTCCGCCAGCCATGACGGAAGCGGCCTTTGCCGCCCTTGACGCCGAGATCGACCGGGCGCGCAGTGTGGCCGACCAGATTGCCGCCAACTATTCCGGGCGCAACGGGGTCACCGTCTCTTGATCGTCGTCATCGGCCTCATCCTGGCTGCCGCAGCGCGAAAGCTGCGACCAGCACCCATCCAAGCAGCAAAGCCGCCCCGCCAAGGGGCGTGACCGCGCCAAGCCAGCGCGGCGCGCCAAGGGCCATCGCATAGAGCGAGCCCGAAAACACGATGATGCCCGTGCACATTGCCCAGCCGGAATAAGCGGCGAGACCTGCCCGTGCATGCAGGCCGATTGCAAGGGCCGCGGCGGCATGGACGAGCGCATAGAGCGTTGCCGTTTCCCACCAGCCGAGCGCCTCTTCAGCAAGCCGGTCCTTCAGCCCGTGTGCGCCGAACGCACCGAGCGCGACTGCGAGGAAGCCGAGTAATGCGGCGGCGAAGGCGAGCGGCATCGTCATTGACCCTTCCTCTGACAGTATCTGCCGCAAGGCATAGCGCATTTTCGCCGTGGGGCGGAACTGCCTACTCGACGGAGCCTGAGGATGCCGGTAACCCGGTCAGGGCAGGAGGCAGAACATGATTACCAGGGGCGAC
>CAYSED010000128.1:0-7370 GCA_964429935.1 uncultured Hyphomonadaceae bacterium | reverse complement strand
CGATTGCGTGCATTGCGCCCTCGTCTCATTTTCCATGCGGAATGATGGCTTAGCAATCGCTTAACCCTGTTACTCTCTAATCAGGAACAGATTCGGAGGTGTGCATGGGACTGGCCTGCCACAGATGTTTCGGGCGAACGCCTCCCGGTGCCGTGCCCGCACCCGCCTCCCCCCTCACAGTGTTTTTCGCAACCGCGCTGCATCCTGCACCGCGGTTTTTTTCTGCCCTTAACCAAGGAGCCTCCCATGGGTAAACGGTCCACCACAGTGCGTCGCCTGAAGACTGCGAGCTTCGACACGTCGGCCTATTTCGAGGACGAGACCCAAAAGGCCGGGCGGAATGTCTATCCCTTCGAGGGCGGGTGGCACCCGGACGATACGGGCGAGCCGGTGCGGCGCATGCCCGAACGCGAGCAGCGCTTTGTCAAGACCGTCAAGCCGCGCTCGGAAAACCAGGCGAGACTGATGGCCGCGCTCGAGACGAAACCCCTCGTGCTCGCCCTCGGGCCGGCGGGCACCGGCAAGACCTATCTTGCCATCTGCAAGGCCGTCGAGGCGCTGCAGGCCGGCCGAGTCGGGCGGATTGTCCTTGCCCGGCCGGCGGTTGATGCCGGCGAGCAGATCGGCTTCCTTCCGGGCGGCATGGAAGACAAGCTCGCGCCGTTCCTGCGTCCGCTTTACGATGCCCTCTCGGACCGCCTATCGCCCAAACAATTGAAGGACATGATCGCCGAGGGGCTGATCGAGATCGCGCCGATCGGCTTCATGCGCGGGCGGACGCTGAACAATGCCTATGTCGTCATCGACGAGGCGCAGAACTGCACCTATGCACAGCTCAAAATGCTGGTCACGCGGCTTGGCTGGCACGCCACCATGGCGATCACCGGCGATCCGGCACAGACTGACCTCCTGCCCGGCATGTCCGGCCTCGGCGCGCTGGCCGACAAGATCGAGCACATGGAAAACATTGCGGTCGTGCGGCTCGAAGGCGGGGACATCGTGCGCCATCCGCTGGTTGCGGAAATGCTGGAAGTGCTCTGAGCCTTGCCGCAAGGAAACCGGACGGACACAAAACCTTCACTCCGGTTTGTCGGCGAATTCGGTTATCTCCCCGGTCCGGGGCAAAGCTCTGGCCGGGGAGACATGTTTTGGGGACGAGGCGGGCGCGCTCCTGGCTCTTGCTGGAATGGACCGGAACGGTGCTTTTCGGCCTCTTGCCGGATACGCGTGCCGTCAATGCGGCAATCTCGAAACTGTTCTACGCCGCCTATAATGGCTGGCGAGCTCCCAACCTCGTTCGCCCGGAACGGTTCAACGAGAAGCTCGTCGCCCTGAAGCTCTCCGGCGAGGCGGACCATGACCAGTCCCGCCGCGTGACGGACAAGGAACTCGTCAAGCAGCATGTGACGGCGCTTCTCGGCGAAGGGCATGTCGTGCCGACGCTTGCGGTGCTTCGGTCGGCGGCAGAGGTCGATTCGTTCGCGTTTCCCTTGCCTTGCGTCGTCAAACCGACCCATTCGAGCCAGGAAGTGCTGCATCTGGATGCGGCCCAGCCGACGCCGGACGAGCGCCGGAGGATGAAATACTGGCTGTGGAAGAGCTATTTTGCGGCGAACCGCGAGCCGAACTATCGCGGGCTTGAGCACAAGCTGATCGTCGAACCGGTGATTGGCGGGGCCTTCGGGGCGATCGAGGACGTCAAGGTGTTGTGCTTTGGCGGCAGACCGAAACTGATCCAGGTGGACGAAGGCCGGTTCGGCCGCCACGTGCGCGACTATTACGACATTCGCGGGGAGCGGCTGCCGGTGACGATGCGCAAGCCCGCAGGCGAATTGCCGTTCCGATTTGCCGCCGTGCTGCCGGAACTTTTGTCCATCGCCGCCAGGCTGAGCGACGGATACCGGTTCCTGCGGGTCGACTGCTACATCGTCGGGACCGACATCCTGATTGGCGAGCTGACGCAGTTCCCGACCAATTGCACCGTGCCCTTCCGGCCGGAAACGACGGACCGGATCATCGCGCGCCTGTTCGACGAACCTGACCTCGACCTCACCCCCGAACTTCTGGCGGCGGCAGAAGGCCTCGCGCACCGGGCCGAGCCGAGCCTTGCCTGACATGGGCGAACCGGCGGCGAGACGCTTTTTGCGGGTACAGCTTGAAAGACTGAAAGCGGCGGGGGCCCGGATAGGCGCGCATCCGGCGTTCCGGCCGGCCATGCGCTACCTGCAATACGCGCTGTTCGCGCTGATCCTCGGGCTCGTCATCTGGCGGCTGACCCAGCTTGGCTGGGCGGACATTGCCGCGCACCTGCCGACGGCCCCGGCTTTCTACGTCTTCTGGGCGCTGCGCTTCCTGGCCCTGCCGGTCGCCGACATGGTCGCCTATGGCACGATCTGGCAGCGGCCCATGGGGAGCCATTTCCCGGTCTTCGTGCGCAAGCGCGTCTATAATTACGGGGTTGCCGGCTATTCCGGAGAGGGGTTCCTGATCCTCTGGGCGAGCCGGACGCTCGGCCTGACGCCGGTCTCGGCGCTGAAGAATGTCAAGGACGGCAACATCCTGTCAGCGTTCACCGCCAATGTGGCAACGCTCGTCCTCGTGGCCGGGCTTGCCGTCTCGGGCGAGGTCTGGCGGCTCGCGGGCGTCTTGCCGGGGGGGCTCCCTCTCTTTGGGCTGACCTTCCTTGTTTCGCTCGCGACGGTCACGGTCGTCGTCATGTTCCGTCGGCAGCTCATCTCGGTCAGCCGGGCGCAGGCGGGACGGATCCTCGGCGTCCATGGCCTGCGGCAGGTGGTTCAGGTTACCCTGATGGCGGCGATGTACAGCGCGGCCCTGCCCGGCGTGCCGTTCGAGACATGGCTTCTCTTCGCGGCGCTCTTTCTCGTCATCACGCGCATCCCGTTCCTGCCGAGCCAGGACCTCGCCTACATGCTCGGGGCATTGTCGCTTGCGAGCCTGACGCCGGTCTCGGCCGACGCGATTGGCGGCATGCTGGTCGGCGAGGCGATACTCGCGCAGGCGGTGAACGGCGTCCTGTTCCTCGCGACAAGCTATCTGGCGCGGCAGAGGCCCGCACGGCAGGGCTGAGGGGGGGGGGGAGGCAGGGCCCTTGGTCTGGTGCGCCCTACGCCTCGTCCGGCGCATCCTTGAAGGCGAACCTGCGCCAGCCGGACCGGTCGAAGGGTTTCCACTTGCCTTCTGGCTGCGCGAGCCGGTCGGCAATCGCGACCATGACCAGCGGGCTGACGCCGAGGCCGATATGGCTCGACGGGACGACGATATTCTCGGTCTCGCCGCCCGGTTTCTGGACCGAGCCGCGCCAGTTCACGATGCCGTCCATCTTGGTGAAGATCGAGGTTGTCGGCACCGGCGGGGCTTCTTCGAGGTCGCGATAGCGGCCTTCGTATTCGGGTCTCGTCTCGGCCCCGTTGATCGCCTCGAACAGGTGGCGGGCGTTCGAATGGTCCCGATTGTTCGACAAGGGGCTCCCGAGGGAAATGACGCAGCGCACTTTTTCCGGTTGCGCCTTGGCGAGCTCGCGGGCGAACACGCCGCCGAGGCTCCAGCCGATGATCGAGACCTTGCGGCGCTGGCGGTCGAATGTCCGGTTCAGGAGATCGGTCAACTGGCGCTCGCGGGCCTCGTTGAACTCAAGATTGCGGCCCATGCCCCAGGCCTGCGCATCATAGCCGAGGTCGCGGAAGAGGTTGCGGATCGGCCGGGTTGACCGGTCTGAGGCGAGGAAGCCCGGCAGGACGAGGACCGAATGGCCATCGCCCCTCGGCAGGCGGTTCATCAGGGGCCTGAGGACGCCGAACGAGCCGAGTTCGAAAATGGCGCGGCCCTCGGTGAGCGTCCAGAACAAGGACGGGGCCCGGGCGGGCATTTGCATGGTCATAATCCGTCTCCCTGGCTCCGGCCATCGTCTGACGCTCTGGTACGAATGTTGGAGGCTAACCTGACTTTTGCCAATCACCTAGAGACAAGTTCTGGCGAGCCTGTTTTTCTGCTGGCAGGCTAGACGGTTGATTTCTTGCGGGATGTTCCGGTTTTTGCAGGCTTGTCGGCAGATTTTGCCCGAGCGGAGGGCTTGCGGGGAGCCGCCCGCTTGCTGGCGGGAGCCGGTGTCTTCGCAACAGCCTCCGGCACGCTTTCGGCCTCGGACAGGTCGACCCCGGCGGCCCTCGCGAGTTCCTCGAAGGCTTCCCGGAGGCACCGGACATAGAAGTCCGGGTCCGGCAGGGCGTCGCGGCAGGCCGTGAACGAGACCGTCGCCTTGTCGATATAGGACTGGACGACATGACCGAGAGCGAACCCGTCGAGCAGGCAGATAAGGCCGTGCATGGACACGAGCCTCGCACCGGATGAATAGATCGGCACCGGCGGGCCGGGCACATTGGTGACGATCGTGTTCATCACCGGCTTCATCACATTGGCGAGGCCGAACCTTGTGTAGAGCTGCGCCCCCAGCGCCATGAAAAGGGCGGGCGAAACCTTGCTCGCCTCTGTCATCTGGCGCGCACCGATCGCGTTGGTCATCGCTTTGGATTTCTGGGTTTCGGCGTGCACGAAGCGGAAGCGCTCGACGGGATCGGCGATATGGGTGCCGAGGACGGCGATCATGGCCGAGACCTGGTTGCCCATGGTGGCCTTCTCTGTCTCGGAGCGGACTGATATCGGCGCCATGGCCGTCATCGACGCCTTGGGCAGGTCGTTCTTGGCGGTCAGGTATTTGTGAAGCCCGCCGCCGATAATGGTCAGGAAGACATCATTGACTTTCGAGCCTGGCGACAGGGCACGGATCGCCTTGATGTGCTCGAGCGGGAAGGTCAGCCCCTCGACGACGCGGTGCGGAGAGACCTCGACATTGAAGCGTGTCTTCGGGGCCTTGATCGCCGCATCGAAACTGAACTCGCCCTTCAGGAGACCGCGCGTTGCCCGGAAAACGCCGGGCACGGCCTGGGCGGCGACGCCCATCTGGCGGATCGGATTGATGAAGCCGCGCACATAGCCCTTGGCAAACAGGCCGACCGGGTTGGGTTGCCGGTCAGGCTTCCAGAGATCGGGCACGGAGGGCGGCGTCACGTCCGGGGTCGGCGTGTGGGTGGCCTGCATCAGGTCGATGCCGGACATGCCGTCAATGGCGGCATGGTGGACCTTGGTGACGATGGCAAAGGACCCCGGCGGGGTACCGTCAACATTGTCGAGCCCCTCGACGACAGTGAACTCCCAGGGCGGGCGGGTCAGGTCGAGCGGCCGGGCAAAGATACGGGCGGACTGGATGCAGAGCTGCCGCCAGTCGCCAGGCTTCGGCAGGGCGACATGGCGGACATGGTATTCGAGGTCGAAGTCCGGGTCTTCGATCCAGTAGGGATAGTCGATGCTGAAGGGCACCTTGACGAGTTTCTGGCGCATCGTCTTTGACAGGCGCATGCGGGCTTCGAGGAAGGACAGGATGTCCTTGAAGCGGACGAAACCGCCGGGCGCGGTCGATGGATCGTAGATCAGGATCGAGCCGATATGCATAGGCGAATTCTGCGTCTCCATCGCCACGAAGGACGCGTCCATGCCCTGAAGCTGTTCCATCACCACCTCCCCTTAGCGGGTTTTGTTCCGCAGGCCTTTAGCAGCCTTGTCTCAATATTTTGCAAATATGGCGGGTTCGGAGGATTTTGGCCAGAAGGGCGCGCCTTACAGGGGAATTCGGCAACGGACCTGATGCCGGTGGCTTCGTTATACTGGTCCGAGGTTTCTCGGCATGACCGGCTGCCTGTACTGAGCGTTCGTCACCCCCGACCGCGCAAGCGGTCTGGGGACGTGGCCACGGGTGTGGCGGGTCTGGTTGTGGAAGATGGGCCCCGCGATCAAGTCGCGGGGAGTCGCCATCTATTGGAATTGTTCCAGGCTTCAAAGGGCGGTTCCCCGCGACTTTATCGCGGGGTCCATCTCCCGGATGTGTTGCTGCGGTCCCGAACTCACAAGGTCCCCGCGTTCGCGGGGATGAGCGGACGCTGGCCTGCGTCACGACCCCATCGCATCCCGGACAAGGTCATCCTCGGCTTCCCGCAGGATGGCGTCGGCCGCACTCGCCCCGAAGACCGGCTCGCGGCCAACTTCCAGCATGACCGGCACGGCGAACGGGCTGATCCGGGAGAGCGGCTTGTGGACGAGCTTGCCGCGGATCCGGTTCAGCATGTCGCCGAGGCGGCGAATGTCGAGAAGGCCGGTTGCGGCATCGGCCCGGGCGGCCTGAAGGAGGATATGGTCCGGCTCATGGCTGCGCAGGACGTCGTAGATGAGGTCGGTCGAGAAGGTGACCTGCCGGCTGGTCTTCTGCCTGCCGGGCAGGCGCGCCGCGATGAGGCCGGAAACCTGGGCGCAGGCCTTGAAGGTGCGCTTCATCAGGAAGCTTTCGTCGAGCCAGGCGTCAAGATCGTCGCCCAGCATGTCAGGATGGAAAAGGCTGGCCATGTCGAGCCCGGACATGTCGTCCATCGCCCAGACGGCCATGGCATATTCGGACGCGACAAAGCCGAGCGGCTTGGCCCCTGCCCGTTCGAGCCGCCTTGTCAGCAGCATGCCGAGCGTCTGGTGGGCGAGCCGACCCTCGAACGGGTAGGAGACGAGATAATGCCGGTCGGCGCGCGGGAATGTCTCGATCAGGAGGTGATCGGCCGCAGGGATCGCCGAGCGGAGGACCTGTATTTCGAGCCATTCGCGAACCTGGTCCGGCAGGCCGGGCCACGCTGCGGGATCATGGATGATCTCGCGGACACGGGAAGCGAGGAAGGTCGAGAGCGGGAATTTGCCGCCATTATAGGACGGGATTGCAGGCGCATCGTCGACCGTGCGCACGGCGAGCGCATGGTCATCCTGAATGCCGATGAGGCGAAGAACCTCGCCCGCGAACAGGAACGTGTCGCCAGGGCTTAGGGTTTCGATGAAATATTCCTCGATCTCGCCAAGCTTGCGACCGGGCGTGGCGGGTCGCCTGCCTCCCCCCTCCGTCCGCTGCGCGGCCACCTCCCCCCGTGAACGGGGGGAGGAAGGCCCTGGTTTTCCGGCAAAGCTCGCGAGCCGGACTGACAGCATCTCGGACTCCACGATCGTGCCGACATTCATGCGGTGCTGCTGGCGGTCCTGCGCAGTGCGGGCAATCCAGACCCCGTCGGCGCGCCGGATGATGCGGCGGAAGCGGTCATAGGTCTTCAGGGCATAGCCGCCGGTCGCGACAAGATCGACAATGCGCTCCCATGTCTCCCAGTCGAGCCCGGCATAGGGCGCAGCGCGGCGGACTTCTTCATAGAGGGCCTCAAGCCGGAACCCCTCCCCGCAGGCCCGGCCCATCACGTGCTGAGCGAGCACGTCGA
>CAYSED010000127.1:0-7432 GCA_964429935.1 uncultured Hyphomonadaceae bacterium | reverse complement strand
AAGATCTTTCAGAAAGGCTCGGTCGGCGTCGTCTCGCGCTCCGGCACGCTGACCTATGAGGCGGTCTATCAGACCAGTGTCGCAGGGCTCGGCCAGACCACCGCCGTCGGCATCGGCGGCGACCCGGTCAAGGGCACGGAGTTCATCGACATCCTGGAAATGTTCCTCGCCGACGAGGCGACCCGATCGATCATCATGATCGGCGAGATCGGCGGCTCGGCAGAAGAAGATGCAGCGCTGTTCATTGCCGATGAGGCGAAAAAAGGCCGCGCCAAGCCGATGGTCGGCTTCATAGCCGGGCGGACTGCGCCGAAAGGCCGGACAATGGGCCATGCTGGCGCTATTGTGAGTGGCGGAAAAGGCGGCGCTGAGGATAAGATCGCAGCCATGGAAGCAGCAGGCATAAGGGTGAGCCCGAGCCCGGCACGCCTCGGCACGACCATGGTCGAGGTCCTGAAAGGCTGAGCGGCATTGCCGCCGCGGCCGACAGGTCAAGGATTTGGGTCCGGACAGCCGGACCTGCGCAACAGGGCCGGGACTAGGCCCCGCTCCAGCGGCCGGCATGGCGCGCCGCAAGCGGGGTGGCGCGGCAAGAGGCAGGCCCGGCAAGGGCCACACGAGGCGACAAGGACGCGACAAGGATCATGGCGGCAGACGACAGCTCCCCGGTAAAGGCCGAACGCGGTTCCCAGAACGCCGCGCTTCTCGACACGGCGTTTCTCTATGGCGGCAACGCGACCTGGATCGAGCAGATGCAGGCCACCCATGCCCGCGATCCGTCATCGGTCCCGGCAAGCTGGCAGGACTTCTTCCGCCAGCTTGGCGACGAGGCCGGGGCCGCGCAGAAGAATGCCGATGGCGCAAGCTGGAAGCGCGCAAGCTGGCCGAAGCCCCGCAATGGCGAGGAGGTCGCGGCCTTTGACGGCAACTGGCCGGTTGCCGAGGCACAGCTCGAAGCCCGCATCAAGGAGGCCAGGCCCGCCGCTTCGGAGGCCGATGTCGCCCAGGCGGTCAAGGATTCGGTGCGCGCAATCATGATGATCCGGGCCTACCGGGTCCGCGGCCACCTCGCCGCCGACCTCGACCCGCTCGGGCTCGACGACAAGGGGCCGCAACCGGAGCTCGACCCGGCGAGCTACGGGTTCGGCCCGCAGGACATGGACCGCGACATCTTCATCGACGGCGTCCTGAACCTTGAATACGCAACGCCCCGCCAGATGCTGGACATCCTGAAGCGGACCTATTGCACGACCATCGGCATCGAGTTCATGCACATCTCCGATCCGGAGGAGAAGAGCTGGCTCCAGGCGCGCATCGAGGGGCCGGACAAGGGCATCGCGTTCACCCCCGAGGGCAAGAAGGCCATCCTTGCCAAGCTGATCGAGGCGGAAAGCTTCGAGCGCTTCCTGCAGAAGCGCTATCCCGGCACCAAGCGCTTCGGCCTTGATGGCGGCGAGGCGGCGGTCCCGGCGCTCGAGCAGATCGTCAAGCGGGGCGGCGCGCTCGGCGTCACCGAAATCATCATCGGCATGCCCCATCGCGGCCGGCTGAACATGCTCGGCGCGGTCATGGGCAAGAAATACGAGAAGATCTTCCACGAGTTCCAGGGCGGCTCGACACAAGGGGCGGGCGAGTTCGGCTCGGGCGACGTGAAATATCACCTCGGTGCCTCCTCCGACCGCACGTTTGACGGCAACAAGGTTCACCTGTCGATGAACGCGAACCCGTCCCATCTCGAGGCGGTCAATCCCGTCGTGCTCGGCAAGGCGCGCTCCAAGCAGGCCATGGCCAAGCGCGAGTCCGGCGGCAAGGCGCGCCGGGCCCAGATCCTGCCGCTGCTCCTGCACGGCGATGCGGCTTTCGCTGGCCAGGGCGTCGTGGCCGAGTGCTTCGCCCTGTCGGGCCTGCAGGGCTACCGGACCGGCGGCACGGTGCATTTCATCGTCAACAACCAGATCGGCTTCACCACGAGCCCGATGTATTCGCGCTCCTCGCCCTACCCGTCCGATGTCGCGCTGATGGTGCAGGCACCGATCTTCCATGTGAACGGCGACGACCCGGAAGCGGTGACCTATGCGGCCAAGATCGCCACGGAATACCGCCAGAAGTTCGGCAAGGACGTGGTCATCGACATGTTCTGCTACCGCCGCTACGGGCACAACGAGGGCGACGAGCCCATGTTCACCCAGCCCCTGATGTACAAGGTCATCCGGGAAAAGCGCTCGACCCGCGAGCTCTATGCCGAGCGGCTCGTCCGCGAGGGCACGCTGACCGAGGCCGAGGTCAAGGCGATCAGCGACAGGTTCGAGGCCCTTCTCGACAAGGCCTTCGAGGACGCCCGAACCCTCGACATCAAGGAGCCAGACTGGCTCGACGGCGAATGGAAGGGGTTCAAGCTGCCAGATGATGACGACCGCCGCGGGCGAACCGGCGTCGGCATCAAGCGCCTGAAATCCATCGGCGAGAAGCTCAATACCGTCCCGGACGGCATCGACATCCACAAGACCCTTAAGCGCGTCATCGAGGCGCGCGCCACGGCCATCGCCTCCGGCAAGGGGCTTGACTGGGCAACTGCCGAGCATCTCGCTTTCGCGACATTGCTCGACGAGGGCTATTCGGTGCGACTGTCGGGCCAGGATTCCGGGCGCGGCACGTTCTCCCAGCGCCATTCGCACATCGTCGACCAGACAACCGGGGAGCGCTACACGCCGCTCAACAATATCGGGCCCGGGCAGGCGAGCTACGAGGTGATCGACAGTCTTCTGTCGGAAGAGGCGGTGCTCGGTTTCGAGTATGGCTATTCCCTTGCCGACCCGAAGACGCTGACCCTCTGGGAAGCGCAGTTCGGCGACTTTGCCAACGGCGCGCAGGTCTTCTTCGACCAGTTCATCTCGTCGGCGGAGCGGAAGTGGCTGCGCATGTCGGGCCTCGTCTGCCTCCTGCCGCATGGCTATGAGGGACAGGGGCCCGAACATTCCTCGGCCCGCCTCGAGCGCTTCCTGCAAATGTGTGCCGAGGACAACATGCAGGTCTGCAACCTGACGACGCCGTCGAACTATTTCCATGCCCTCCGGCGGCAGATCCATCGCGACTTCCGCAAGCCGCTCATCATCATGACGCCGAAATCGCTGCTGCGGCACAAGCTCGCCACCTCGGCGCTCGACGATCTGACCACCAAGGAAACATTCCACCGCATCCTGTGGGACGATGCCGAAACGGAAGGCCGCAAAGGCGCTGTCAGCCTTGTCGGGGACAAGAAGATCCGCCGCGTCGTCATGTGCTCGGGCAAGGTCTATTATGACCTGTTTGAGGCGCGCGAGAAGTCCGGCACGGATGATGTTTACCTGATGCGGATCGAACAGCTCTACCCGGTCCCCCGCAAGTCGATGATCCACGAGTTGAAGCGTTTCCCGCAGGCCGAGCTTGTCTGGTGCCAGGAAGAGCCGCGCAACATGGGGGCCTGGGCCTTCATCCGCGACGAGATCGAGTGGTGCGCCGGACAGGCGGACGTCAAGTCCCCGCGGCCGAGCTATGTCGGGCGCGCGCCGGCAGCGGCGACCGCCACTGGTCTCCTCTCGAAGCACGCGGCCGAGCTTGAAGCCTTTCTCGCGCTCGCGCTCGGCAAGAAGCCGGTCAACGATATCTTTGTCACCGCCTGAGGCGGCCCCTGTTAGGAACGGACACCTGAAACCATGACGGACATTACAGTACCCGCGCTCGGCGAATCGGTCAGCGAAGCGACGGTCGGCAAATGGCTGAAGGCGGCCGGCGAGCATGTCTCCCGCGACGAGGTTCTCGTCGAACTTGAGACCGACAAGGTCTCGGTCGAGGTCTCTGCGCCGGAAGACGGAACGCTGTCGGAAATCCTCGCCGCAGAGGGCGAAACCGTCGAAATCGGCGCGATGCTGGCCCGGCTCGGGAGCGCGACGAACGGCGCGGCGAAGAAGGCCGAAGCACCCGCTGCGGCGAGCGAGAGCAAGAAGCCGGAAACAAAGGAAAATGACACGGGCGGGGAAACCGTCGATGTCACCGTGCCGACCATGGGCGAAAGCGTCTCCGAAGGCACGCTTGGCAGCTTCCTCAAAAAAGTCGGCGACAAGGTCGAACTCGACGAGACGATTGCCGAGATCGAGACCGACAAGGTCGCGCTCGAAGTGCCTGCGACGGCGGCGGGCACGATCACGGAGCTCCTCGTCTCGGCAGGCGACAGCGTTGCGCCGGGCGGCGTGATCGCCCGCATCTCGACCGGGAGCGGCGCGTCTGCACCTGCCGCAGCAAAGCCCGCTGCGTCAAAACCGGCCGAGACCGCCAGCAAGCCTGCGAGCACGTCCGCCAACCGTCCGGTCTCCCCTGCCGTGCGCCGCGTGGCGACCGAAGGCGGCGTCGATCCGCAATCGGTGCCCGGCACGGGCCGCGACGGCCGCGCAACCAAGGCCGACGCCATGGCCTATGTGACCCAGGCGGCGACCGCGCCAGCCAGGAGCGCCCGTCCGGACCCGTCTCCGCGCGAACCCCGCGAGACCGGCCCTCGCGAAGAACGCGTCCGCATGACCCGCCTGCGCCAGACCATCGCCCGCCGCCTCAAGGAGGCACAGGACACGGCCGCCATGCTGACCACGTTCAATGACGTGGACATGACCGACGTCATGGCGCTGCGGGCGAGGTACAAGGACGCCTTCTTCGAGAAACACGGCGTCAAGCTCGGCTTCATGGGCTTCTTCGTAAAGGCCTGCGTCAGCGCCCTGAAGGAGATTCCCGCCGTCAATGCCGAGATCGACGGCACCGACATCATCTACAAGAACCATTATGACCTCGGCATCGCGGTCGGCACCGACAAGGGGCTCGTCGTGCCTGTGGTTCGGGACTGCGACGAGCTGTCCCTAGCCGACATCGAGCGCGAGATCGGCAATCTCGGCAAGAAGGCCCGCGACGGTGACCTGGCGCTGTCCGACCTGCAGGGCGGCACCTTCACGATCACCAATGGCGGGGTCTACGGCTCGCTGATGTCGACCCCGATCCTCAATCCGCCGCAATCGGGCGTGCTCGGCATGCACCGGATCGAGGATCGCCCGGTCGCCATCAATGGCGAGGTGAAGATCCGCTCGATGATGTATCTCGCCCTCTCATATGACCATCGCATCGTCGACGGCAAGGAAGCAGTGACCTTCCTCGTCCGCGTCAAGGAAGCGCTGGAGGACCCGGAACGCCTCCTGCTTGACGTCTGACGGGCTTGGCCGCCTTCCTGAGGGACAATGCCCGCTGGATTGCGGGCGGCTTCCTTCTGACGCTGTTCTCCTCGTTCGGGCAGACCTTCTTCATCGGCCTGTCCGGAGAGGAATTGCGCGCGAAATTCTCGCTGACCGATGGCGAGTTCGGCCTTCTCTACATGGTCGCAACGCTTGGCAGTGCCCTGTCGCTGCCTGTGCTCGGGCGGACGCTTGATGTCATGCCAGGCTGGAAAGTTGCCCGGTTCGTGATGCCGGTCCTGGCAGCGGCGTGCTGCCTGATCGCGTTCGCGCCGAATGTTGCGGTCCTCGTCCTCGCGCTCTACCTCCTCCGCCTCTTCGGCCAGGGCATGATGACCCATATCGCGCTGACCGAGACCGGGCGCTGGTTCGCCGCGAGCCGCGGGCGGGCCGTTTCGCTCGTGGTGCCCGGCCACCAGGCGGGCGAGGCCGTTTTGCCGATCCTCTTCACGCTTGTCGCCGCAAGCCTTGGCTGGCAGGCGGGATGGGTCGCGGGTGCCATCCTTCTTCTGGCCATGGCCCTGCCTGCGATCCTCCGGCTCTGGCGGGTTGAACGCATCCCGGCAGCCCCCGCGCCCGGCAGCCCCGCTCCGCGAACAGCGCGCGACTGGACCCGCGCCGAGGTCATCCGCGACCCGTTCTTCTACGCGCTTCTGACAGGCGTCCTCGCCCCGCCCTTCATCGGAACGACGATCTTCTTCCATCAGGACTATTTCATTGAGCTGAGACACTATGATCCGCTGGCCTTTGCCGGAGCCTTCCCGCTGATGGCGGTCACGACGATCCTGTTCTCGCTTGTTTGCGGTCAGCTCATCGACCGGTTCGGATCGCTGAAGCTCCTGCCCGTCTTCCTCCTGCCCCTCGCGGCGGCGTGTCTCGCCGCAAGCCTCCTGACACCGGTCTGGGGCATCTATGCCTTCATGTTCCTGCTCGGCATCAGTTACGGGTTCACCTCGACACTGTTCGGGGCCCTGTGGCCGGAAGTCTACGGGATAGCCCACCTTGGCAGTGTCCGGTCCGTCATCATGGCCGCGATGGTCTTTTCGACCGCACTCGGGCCAGGCCTGACCGGCGCGCTGATCGATCTCGGCACCGGACTGCCGGTGCAGCTTCTGGCCATGGCTGCCTGGTGCCTGGCCGCCTGCTTCGTGCTGGGGCTTGCGGCGACTGGCATCGCGGCCCGCAATGAACGGCGCGAGCCCGATCCGGCACCCGCTTGACGAGACCTGTGGACCGGTTCAGCCTCCCTAGGCGAGCAGGCTTGGGAGGGCCGACCATGACGCTTCTGATCGCCGGAATGATCCTGTTCTTCGGCACGCATCTCTATTCGGCCTTCCGCTCCCGCGCGCCGGGCAAGGACCTGAAGGCGCGCCTCGGCTACGGGCCGTTCATGGGCCTCTACAGTCTCCTCGCGCTTGCCGGCATCACGCTCCTCGTCATGGGATACAACCGCATGCCGGACGGCCCGCTCCTCCATGCCGGGTTTGCCGGGGCCCGCGCGGCCAGCCATGTCCTCGTCGGGATCGCCTTTGTCCTGCTCGCTGCGGCCTATGTGCCCGGCAATTATTTCAAGGCATGGGTCAAGCACCCGATGGTCCTCGGCGTCGGCCTCTGGGCGCTGGCACACCTGCTGACCGGGGCGGACCTGCGAAACGCGCTCCTGTTCGGGAGCTTCCTCGCCTACAGCCTTGTCGACTTTGCTGCAGCAATGGCCCGCCCGGCGGGACCGCCTGCAGCCCTGTCGACCGTGCGGACGGGGCTCGCCCTGCTTGTCGGCGCGGCCGCCTATGGCGCCGTCTTCCTCTGGGGACACGAGGCCGTGATCGGCGTGTCGCCTGCCTGATCCCGGGAGAGATCCGGCACCTGTCCGTCGGGACCGGCTCCTGCATTCTGCAAAAGCCGGCCGACAGCATCCGGCGCGGGTGGGTGGGGGGATGATGGCCGGATCACCGACAGGCATATGCGCGAGGCAGCGAATCGGTTCCCGGCAAAGGCTGAACCGGCACCGCGTCAGGCGGCCTGGACAGCCTGGCCTGCAATGTCGCGAATGTCATCGACAAGGGCACTGAATGCGCCATGCCGCGTGGCGGCAACGGACATCCCGGAACCTGCTTCGGCAAGCTTCAGGAGCACGCCTAGAGCGGTTTAAGTTTCAGCGGAAGCATATCCTGCGTTGACGATGTAGT
>CAYSED010000126.1:7257-7593 GCA_964429935.1 uncultured Hyphomonadaceae bacterium | reverse complement strand
GAGCCTGAGAAGGAAACTCTTCAGTTTCTCATCCCCACCGCCGAAGTCTCCCTGACAAATCTCGTCCGCGAGCAAATCCTTCCCGCCTCCCAGCTGCCCATGCGCATGACGGCGCACACGCCCTGTTTCCGGTCCGAAGCCGGGAGCGCGGGCAAGGACACGCGCGGCATGATCCGCCTGCACCAGTTCAACAAGGTCGAGCTTGTCTCAGTGGTCCAGGGCGAGGCCGAAGGGCTCGACGAACTGGAGCGCATGACGCGCTGCGCCGAGACCGTGCTTGAGCGCCTCGACCTGCCTTACCGGCGCGTCCTTCTCTGCACCGGCGACATGGGCTTC
>CAYSED010000126.1:0-7247 GCA_964429935.1 uncultured Hyphomonadaceae bacterium | reverse complement strand
CCAGCACCGGTTCTACGGGGGCGGGCTGGTCTCGGTGACCGACGAGGACTCCTCGAGCGCCGGGCACGAGCGCATGACCGCGGCGGCCGAAGAGGGGCTCAAGCGCCTCGGCCTGTCCTACCGGGTCGTGACCCTTTGTGCCGGCGACATGGGCTTCGGTGCACGCAAGACCTATGACCTCGAAGTCGGGCTGCCGGGGCAGGGCGCCTATCGCGAGATTTCCTCCTGCTCCTATTGCGGCGACTTCCAGGCCCGGCGCATGGACGCGCGCTGGCGGCCGGAAGCAACGGTGGAGACCCCGAAACCGAAGCCCGAATTCGTCCATACGCTGAACGGCTCCGGCCTCGCGGTCGGACGGACACTCGTCGCCGTGCTGGAGAACGGCCAGAACCCTGACGGCTCGATCACGCTGCCGGAAGCCCTGCGCCCCTATATGGGCGGGCAGGACGTGATCCGGTCGGCGGTCTAGGACGCGATGCCTGTCTTCCCCTTCACCATCTCCGCACGCGACGGCAAGGCGCGCACCGGCACGCTCGCAACGCCGCGCGGGATGATCCGCACGCCCGCCTTCATGCCCGTCGGCACGGCGGGGACCGTCAAGGCCCTCTATGCCGGGCAGGTGAGGGAAGCCGGGGCCGACATCATCCTCGGCAATACCTATCACCTCATGCTTCGCCCCGGGCCGGAGCGCCTGAAACGGCTTGGTGGCCTGCACGCTTTCATGGGCTGGGACGGGCCGATCCTCACCGATAGCGGCGGCTTCCAGGTCTGGTCGCTCGCGAGCCTGCGGAAAATGGACGAGGACGGCGTGACCTTCCAGAGCCATATTGACGGCTCGAAACACCGCCTGACCCCCGCGCGCTCCATCGAAATCCAGGCTGACTGCATCGGCGCGGACATTTCCATGCAGCTCGACGAGTGCACCGACTATCCCTGCACGCAGGACGAGGCAGCGCGTTCCATGGCGCTGTCGCTGAAATGGGGCGCAGCCTCGAAGGCGGCCTTTGGCGAGCGTAGCTCTCAGGCCCTGTTCGGCATCGTCCAGGGCTCAAATTACGAAAGCCTGCGCCGCGAAAGCGCCGAGGCCGTCGCGGCGCAGGGCTTTGACGGCATCGCCCTTGGCGGCCTCGCGGTAGGCGAGGGCCATGACCAGATGTGCGCGACGATCGACATGACCGTGCCGCACCTGCCGGACAGCGTCCCCCGCTATGTCATGGGCGTCGGCAAGCCGATTGACCTCGTCGAGGCGGTTGCGCGGGGTATCGACATGTTTGATTGCGTTCTTCCGACGCGGTCAGGGCGGCACGGGCAAGCCTGGACCTGGGACGGGCCGCTGAACCTGAAGAACGCGCAATTTGCCGAGGACCTGTCGCCGCTGGACGACACCATGTCCTGCCCAGCGAGCCGCGATTATTCGAGGGCCTATATCCACCATCTCTTCAAGGCAGGCGAACATCTCGGGGCCATGCTGCTGAGCTGGCACAACACGGCGTTCTTTCAGGACCTGATGGCACGCATGCGCGCGGAGATCGCCGACGGGACGTTCGAGGCGTTCCGCCGCGACATGTCAGGACGCTGGGCGGACACGAAGTCTGTGGCAAAGGTACCTTGAGCCCGTTTCATAAGTCGCATGGAGCTCAAGCATTCCAGGAAAGTCATTTCGCGCCGGATTTGATCCACCGGATCAAATCCGGGTCGTGAAATGGTACGCCCAACAGGATTCGAACCTGTGACCTACTGATTAAAAGTCAGTTGCTCTACCGACTGAGCTATGGGCGCACGCCTCAGAAGAACGCGCTAGATAGTCGGGTGCGCCCCTGCGGTCAACCAAGGAGGTGCGGGCGAAGCGACGCACGGTTTCCGCCGCGCGCGCACCGCGCTAAGGATGGCCGTTGTGGTCTGTCGGAGAAAGCGTCATGGACAGGTTCAGTCTCGCAGGCAAGCGCGCTCTCGTCACGGGGGCCTCAAGCGGGCTTGGTACCCATTTTGCGAAAGTGCTCGCCGGCGCGGGGGCCGATCTCGTCCTTGCGGCGCGCCGCAGGGACCGGCTGGAGGCCCTCGCCGCCGAGATCGCCCGGCAAGGCAGGCGCGCCGATGTGGTCGTCATGGATGTCACGGAGACGGCAAGCGTCGAGGCCGCCTTCGCCGGGATCGCCGCCTCCGGTCCGCCTGCGGATATCGTCATGAACAATTCCGGGCTCAGCCGGGAAGACTGGATCGTCGGCATGGACGAGGCGGACTGGGACCTCGTGATGGAGACGAACCTGAAAGGCGCGTGGCGGGTAGCAAAGGCGGCGGCCGGGGCGTTGATCGCGGCCGACAAGCCGGGCAGCATCATCAACACAGCCTCGATCACAGCGCATCGGCCATCACAGCTTATCGGTGCCTATGCCGCCTCGAAGGCAGCCGTCCTGCACCTGACAAGGGTCATGGCGCTCGAATGGGCGCGGCACGGCATTCGGGTCAATTCGCTCTCACCAGGCTATTTCGAGACCGAGATCAACAACCAGTATCTCGGTACCGAAGCCGCCGAAAAGATGGTTCGCAGGATCCCGATGCGCCGCCTCGGACTTGTCGACGAACTCGCAGGCCCGGTTCTCCTGCTTGCGTCCGATGCCGGCAGCTATATCACGGGCGCTGACCTGGCGGTCGATGGCGGCCACCTTCAGTCTGCCTTATGATGAACATGCAGGCCCGGTTTTTTAACGGATTTCGCGAAGCGGTTTAAGAATGTGACAGGCATTCCATGGCAGGCTCCATTCGTCAGAGGGAGAGAGTTTGGTCATGGCCCAGTCTGCTTTGGAACAGCACCTTGTCGCCGCCGCGCAGGCTGCCGAGCCTGCCATCACCCGCCCGGTCCTCGTACGCCTCGCCGACGAGGCATCGCAAGAGCAGCCATCGCCCGCCCGCTCCCTGCAACAAAAGCTCGAGCGCGCTGTCGAGCAGCCGGAAGGTGAGGCAGTCGCCCCCGACCAGCGTCTCAAGATTGCCGTGCTCGCCTTCTCCTATGTCGGAACCGTGTGGGCGACGGGCTATATTCTTTACGCCGCATTCTAGGCGAGGCACGGTTGCCGCTCCGGTTGCCTTGACCTGCGAACTGGGTCAGGGAACGAAAGTCGTTACACGTCACGCCGCATTGCCACGCCGAGGCCGTCATGAAGATCCGCAAGGCCGTTTTTCCCGTCGCGGGTTTCGGTACGCGGGTCTTGCCGGCAACGAAATCCATCCCCAAGGAAATGCTACCCGTCGTCGACCGGCCGGCTATCCAGTATGTAGTCGACGAGGCCCGCGAAGCGGGCATCGAGCATTTCGTCTTCGTCACCGGACGCAACAAGGGCGCGATCGAGGACTATTTCGACCGGGCCTATGAACTCGAAGTGACCCTAGACCTGAAGCGCAAGAACCATGCGCTTGAACAGATCCAGAAAGTGCTGCTGCCGCCCGGGTCTGCCAGTTTCGTGCGTCAGCAGTCGCCGCTCGGCCTCGGCCATGCCATCTGGTGCGCCAAGGACATTGTCGGCAACGAACCCTTCGCGGTCCTCCTGCCGGATGTCATCGTCAAATCATCGCCCGGCTGCCTTGCCCAGATGATCGAAGCTGCCGAAGGCCTTGGCGGCAATATGCTGGCGGTAGATGCCGTGCCAGACAGTGAGGTGTCCAAGTATGGCGTCATCTCGCCCAGAGGCCGCAGGGGCCGCCTCATCGAGATGGACGGGATGGTCGAAAAGCCCGATCCTGCCGTCGCCCCATCCAATCTGAAGATTACCGGCCGCTATATTCTCCAGCCCGAGATATTCGCGCTGCTGGGCGAGCAGGCCGCAGGGGCTGGCGGCGAGATCCAGCTTACCGACGCCATGGCCCGCCTGATGGCGACGCAGGTTTTTCATGCCTATGAATATGTCGGGCAGGACTATGATTGCGGGTCTGTGCTCGGCTATTTCGACGCTGTCCTCGGCCATGTCGTCGATCACCCCGAAGTCGGGGCAGCCGCCCGGGACCTTGTCCTGAAGCTTGCCGGGAAACTCGCGCGCGACTGACGGCCATCGCCGCGGCGGTAGACCCTGCGCCACAGTTTTGCCTGATGGAATGCCGCTGGAGGAAAGTCTGGCGTATTCCTTGCAAACATTCCGGCAAACCCGTTTGCCGGATGCCCTGCCATGAAACGCTCGCTCGTCGCCATGCTGCAACGCCTCGTACCGTCCGAGGGCGGCGCTACCGCCGTTCTATGGGCCCTGATCCTTCTGCCGGTATTGCTTATGGCAGGTTTTGCCATCGACTACCGGCGCGTCATCTCCGCCCAGGCGCACCTGCAGGGGGCGATCGACGCGGCAGTGCTGGCGAGCGCGCTCGACTATGCCGACGGAGCTTTCCTGCCTGGCGGAGAGCGCGCCGGGCGGGCCCGCGATACGCTCCTGTCGACTTTCGAGGCCGAGCTGTCAGGGTCGTCCTGGGCGACGATCCCGATAAGTGTCGATTTTGCCGAAAGTGGCGGCGATGCGGTGCAGGGCACGGTAACGGCAGAATTCCCGATGGCGTTTGGCGGCCTGTTCGGGCGGTCTGCCGTCAACATCAGCGCCGAGAGCATTGCAGAGGCCGCGCGTGCCCAGCGTGTCGAGATCGTCCTGGCGCTCGACAACACGACGTCGATGTTCAGTTCCAATCGTTTCAATCTGATGCGAAGCGCGGCCAACAGCTTTGTCAATGACCTGTTCGATGCCGCTGAAACGCCCGGCCTGACGGCCATCGGAGTGGTGCCCTGGGCGACATTGGTCAATATCAATTCCGAGCGCCCGAACGGGTTCGACGCCTCTGGCGCGCCCGACCGCTCGCTTGGCGCGGATGGCCGCAGGATGGCCGCGAATGCCCCCTTCGAGGACCGGATGCGCTACCTGCTCGCACCAGAATCGGTCGAACCCTATGCCTTGTCCAGCATGGAGGATGACTTCGCTCCGGTTTCCTGGCGGGGATGCGTTCGGGCGGCACCCGGAGAACGCACGGTCACCGGAACAGGCACAGTTGCCAGCGCCCTGACAGATGCGCCCGTTGCTGGCATGCGCTGGCATGCTGCGCTTGTCGAACCGGAACTGCGCACATTCCGTGCTCCGGACGACGAAGACGATGAAGATGAAGATGAAGATGACGATGACGATGATGACGACGACCGCGACAGCCCTGTGGTCCGGGCCGGTGTCGATCTGGGAGACGGCCGCGTGCTCGCGTGCACGCAGCGCGCCCAGAGCGGCGGCGGCAATATTCATCTCGATGCGAGCCGCGCGTGTTCGACCGGAGACGATCGTCCTGTCACTGGCGTAGCGGACGCCTGTGTCTCGGACCCCAACGAATTTGTCTGGTTCCAGCGCGGCGGGCGGGCCTGTCCGTGGCAATCGTCGATCTTTCCGTGGACAAGTTCCCGGGCAATTTCAGGCCCGAACCAGAATTGCCCGGTCGCCATGCTTGGCCTGTCGGAAGACCGCAGCCAGATCATCGACAAGCTCGACGAGATGCATCCGGCGACCGGCGGCACCCATATGGACCTCGGGCTGATGTGGGGCCTGCGCATGCTGTCGCCGAGACAGGATTGGGCACGCTTCTTCGGACATGCCGCGCCTGGCGGCTATGACGATCCTTCGGTGCGCAAGGTGCTCATCCTTCTCAGTGACGGCCAGAACGTGCCGCCGGGATCGATCGAAGGCTATTATGGCTGCACCGAGGGGAACACGCGGGGGCAGGCTGGTCCCTGCTGGCGCGCGCCCGATGTCAGCCGCCTTGACGAGCGGGCGCTGAACGCCCTGGCCGCCGATGCCTGCGCTGCCTTGCGGGACAGGTATAATGTCGAGGTGTACACGATCGCCGTCGATGTAACCGACGGCGATGCGCTTGACCTGCTGGCGGCGTGTGCCGGTGATCCTGCTCGCGCGTTCAACATCCGGGCGGCCGAACTTGAAACCGTGTTCAGGGGCATCGCGGAGCGACAGCTTCGCCTTACGCGCTAGAAGAAAATTGACGCTGCCATGCCTGCGGGTTACGCGGAGGCCATGTCCCAAGCCCGCCTGACCGGTTTCAGTCCGCCGACCCATGATGACGTGGCGGCCGCCGAAAGGCTTGTCCGCCCCCTGGCCATCGAGACGCCGGTCTTGCGCAACGATGCGCTGGATGAGCTGGCCGGTGCGTTCGTATTCCTGAAACCGGAATGCCTTCAGGTGACCGGCAGTTTCAAGATTCGCGGCGCGACCAATCGGCTCGTCCGGATGAACTCGGACGAGCGCCGCCGCGGCGTGGTCGCCTTTTCGTCCGGCAATCACGCGCAAGGGGTTGCCCGCGCAGCCCGTGTCCTCGGCATGCCAGCCTTGATCGTCATGCCTCTCGACGCGCCTGAGGTGAAGATCGACGGCGTAAAGGCAGACGGGGCCGAGATCCGTCTCTACGACCGCATGACCGAGTCCCGGGAAACGATTGCCGGGGAAATCACCCGCGAGCGCGGCGCCGTGCTTGTGCCCTCCTATGATGACCGGCACGTCATTGCCGGGCAGGGGACCGCCGGGCTCGAATTTGCCCGAGCCATGGCGGCGGACACGCCGCTTGACCATTTCATCTGCTGTGCGGGCGGCGGCGGCCTGATGGCCGGCTGTGCGCTCGCCTTTGAAGGTGCGAGCCCGTCAACCCGGCTGTGGACCGCCGAACCGGAAGGGTTCGACGACCACAGGCGATCCCTTGAGGCCGGTGACATCAGGACCATCGACCCTGCGGCAAGGTCGATCTGTGACGCGATCCTGACGCCGCAGCCCGGCGACCTGACCTTCGCGATCAATCGGATCCGGCTATCGGGAGGTTTCGCCGTCACCGATGACGAGGTGCGGGAAGCGATGCGGTTCGCCTTCCGCCACCTGAAGCTCGTGGTTGAGCCCGGCGGTGCTGTCGCCCTCGCTGCGGCCATGTTCCGCCTGCCGGCGTACATGCGCGGCCAAAGGGTCGGCGTCATGCTGTCCGGCGGCAATGTCGATCCGGCGCTGTTCGCCGACATTATCAGGCAAGCCTAAAGGCTCTTGACGATTTCCTCGACCATCTTCTTGGCGTCAGCGAGCAGCATCATCGTGTTGTCGTGGAAGAACAGCTCGTTCTCAATGCCGGCATAGCCCGAGCCCATGGACCGCTTGATGAATAGCACGGTCCGGGCATTCTCGACATCGAGAACCGGCATGCCGTAGATCGGCGAGGTCTTGTCGGTTTTCGCCGCCGGGTTGGTGACG
>CAYSED010000125.1:0-7617 GCA_964429935.1 uncultured Hyphomonadaceae bacterium | reverse complement strand
CTCTTGATGTCCCCCGCTGACGCGATGGGACGCCGCTTCGCGGGCTGAGGGCTCTCTTGATGTCCCCCGCTGACGCGATGGGACGCCGCTTCGCGGGCTGAGGGCTCTGCGACCCGGATTTGATCCGGTGGATCAAATCAATGCCAAACGTTTTCCGCCAACCCCGCGTTCGTCACCCCCGATGCGCAGCATCCGGGGGCCCAGCTCGGGACGGGGCCACGGGTGCGCTGGTTCAGAGTGCAGGAGGTGGGCACCGCGATCAAGTCGCGGGGGAGTCGCACATCGGGGAGATCGGAAGCGGTGGCAAATCCTGACGGCCCATTCCCGGCGTTCCCCTCTCCCCCCGGGAGAGGGGCAGGGGTGAGGGGATGGCACTCTGCTGCTCGGTGCTATCTTTGCGTTGAAGTCCGTTCCCCTCATCCCCGGCCCTTCTCCCATGGGAGAAGGGGGCACCAAGGTCATCGCTTCCTGAAGGTTGCGAAACGTGTTTAGGGTTCAGGTGTTGTCTCCCGCTGAAGGCTTCCGCCCATGACTGTCGCCGAAGCGCACCCCGTCCCGGCCGATGACGACCTGCCCCTGCGGCCCCTGAGCGCGCTGCAGCAGGGCGTGATTGCGCTCGGCGTGGCGGCCATGGGCGTCGGCATGACGATCAATTTCGTCGTCGTCGCGCCGCTTGCCCGGGACGCGGGCCTCAGCGAAGTCGAGGTTGCCGGCATCCTGACCGCGTCGGCACTGCTCTTTGCGCTGATGACGCCGGTCTGGGGGCGCTGGGGCGACCGGGCCGGGCGCAAGCGCGTCATGGTGTTCTCGCTGCTCGCGGCGGCCGCCACGAATGCGGTGTTTGCCTTTGCGCTCAATGCGGCGCTTGCCGGGCTTGTGACGGGCACGTCCGCCTTCCTGATGCTTGCCGGGGTGCGCACGGCGTTCGGCGTGCTCTCGCCCGGCATGTTCCCGGCCTCGATGGGGGCCATGATCGAGGCGACGACGCCGGTGACGCGGGCGGCCGGGCTTGGCCTGATGGGCACGGCGATGAGCGTCGGCTCGATTGTCGGCCCGGCAGGCGCGGCGGCGCTGGCCCCGTTCGGCGCGCTCGCCCCGCTCTGGGGATCGATTGCCTTCTCGGCCGCGTGCGCCGTCATCCTCGGCGTCGTTCTGCCGGCGAGCCGGCCGGGACCGCGCCCGGACGTTCGCCCGGAACCCTTGCGTTTGGCCGACCCGCGCATCCGGCCGCACATGATCTTCCTGTTCACCTATTTCATGGTCGTCGGCGCGATCCAGATCACGCTCGCCTTCCTGATCGCCGACCGATACGGCCTCGAACGCGCCGACGCGGTGCAGGCGACGGGCTTTGCCTTCGCGGCGATTGCCGGGGCCATGGTGCTTGTCCAGTTCGGCTATGTGCAGCGCTATTATCCGGACCCGGCGCGGATGCTGCCGGTCGGACTGATGCTGATCGTTGCAGGCTATGTCGGGGCGGCCTTCGCGCCGGGCTTTGTCTGGCTGTGCGCAGCCTTTTTCCTCGTCGGCGCAGGCGCAGCCCTTGTCGTTCCGGCAGCAAATGCGCTCGGCAGCCTCGCGGTCGACAGGGACGAACAGGGCGGCGCGGCGGCTGTGCTCTCCTCGGCCCCGCCCTGGGCCTTCGTGATCGGGCCGCTCGTCGGGGCGATGCTCTACCGCGTGCACCAGAACGCGCCCTTGCTCGTGAGTGCGGGCGTGATGGCGCTATTGTGCCTCTATGCGCTGAGGCGGACCGTGAAGGCGGGGTGAGCCTGGGCACGCGAGCATATTGTCCTCCGAAGATGCCAGCGAAGGCTGGCATCCACGTGAGCGCAGCTTGCCGCGAGGCCCAGTCAGGACATCATTGCCATGGACCCCAGCCTGCGCTGGGGTCTGCGGATCGTTGGTGCTCGGAACAGAATGACACTCGGACCGGTTTGATTGCCATGGCCTTTTATACATACCTGCTCGCGAGCCAGAAAAACGGCACCCTTTACGCCGGTCACACGGATGACCTTGTCGTTCGCATCGACGCCCACAGGTCAGGACACGGGGCCGCATTCACGAGGAAATACCGGGTCAATCGTCTCGTCTGGTTCGAGCCGCACGAGACGCGGGAGGCCGCCAAACGAAGGGAATACCAGATCAAGGCCTGGCAGCGGGCCTGGAAGATCCGGCTGATCGAAGAGACGAATCCAGACTGGCACGATCTCTTTCCGAGATTGAATGACATTCTGCCCTTCAGGTAGCCCCTACATCGCCGAGATGCCGCCATCGACTTTCAGTTCGGCGCCCGTGACGAAACCGCTCTCGTCGCTCGCAAGGTAGAGCACGGCATAGGCGATGTCGTCCGGTTCGCCGACGCGGCCGAGCGGCACCTGGCGGGCGAGCTTGGCGAGGCCTTCGGTCTCGCCGAACATTTTCTTCACGCCGTCGAGGATCGGCGTGTTGATGAAGGTCGGGTGGACCGAATTGCAGCGGATCTGGCCGCCGGTCCTGGCGCAATGCAGCGCGATGGATTTCGACATGTGGCGCACGGCAGCCTTGGCAGCATTGTAGGCGACGTAATTGTGCGACGCGATGATCCCGGCAATCGAGGAAATATTGACGATGGACCCGGCCCCGTGGGCGCGCATCAGCGGGATGGCCTGCTTGCAGCCGAGAAAGATGGAATCGACATCGACAGCCTGGACCTTGCGGAAGGTCTCGTAGCTTTCGTCCTCGACCGAACCCATCGAACCGATGCCGGCATTGTTGACGAGCACGTTGAGCCCGCCCATGGCGGCGTGCGCGCCGTCGAGGACAAGGCGCCAGTCGGCCTCGCTCGTCACGTCATGGGCGAAGGCGAAAGCCGTGCCGGGGCCATGGGCGGCATTGATCGCGCCGGCGACGGCCTCTGCTCCGGCCGCGTTGATATCGGAGACCGACACTTTCGCCCCTTCGCGGGCGAGCATGCGGGCGATCGCCTCGCCGAGGCCCTGGGCGCCGCCGGTGACGAGCGCCATCTTGTTCGATACGCGGCCCATGGCGCGCCTCCCCTTCTGTCATCCTGACGACATGTCTGGTTTCAGGTCCGGCGGAACCCGTCAAGGCGGCGGTCACACGAGGGTGAGAAAACGCGACTTGCCTGTGCGCGGCCCTTTCGGCATGCACCCTGCCATGACCGACAGAAAACCTATCCGACACGCAGCCAGGCGGCTTGCCTGCCTTGCGATGTCCCTGATGCCCGCTCAGGCTCTCGCCGACGTTGCCGAACAGGGCCCCGTGCCCGGGCCCGTGCTCGTCGAACTGTTCACCTCGCAGGCCTGCTCGTCCTGCCCGCCGGCCGAGGCGGTGTTCCGCGACCTTGCGGCCCGCGACGACCTTGTCGTGATCGAATGGCATGTCGACTACTGGAACCGGCTGTCGCACGGCCGCGACGGGAGCTGGGCAGACCCCTATTCGGCCGCCGCCCATACCGAGCGCCAGCGCGACTATAATATCGCCCTGCGCGGCCTTGGAAGCGTCTACACGCCGCAGGCCGTGGTCAATGGCCGCAGCGAGACGACCGGCTCGCGCGGCCCGGCGATCGAGCGCCTGATCGCCGGCGAGTTACCCCCTGCGGCCCGGCTTGCCGTATCCCCCGGCCGGGTGATGCTGATGCCCGCCAGCCGGGCCGTTCCGGCCGATAGCGGGGTCTATGTCGTGACCCTGCTGCCGCAACAGGCAACCGACGTGCAGGGCGGCGAGAACTCGGGACGCCATCTCGAAAGCCGCAATGTCGCGGTCGGGTTCGAGCGCGTCGGCACGTGGACCGGCAGGATGACGAGCATCGCCCTGCCGGAACCGGCGGATGGCCTTGCCTGCGCGGTCATCGTGCAGGACATGGCGACCATGCAGGTGCTCGGCGCGAGCTATTGCGCGCCAAAGCCATAATCTGCCTTATCCGGCGAGCTTCGCGGCAAGCCCGTCCATGAACCCGGCAAGTTCGGCATCCTTCTCCGTGACGCCGCCGGCATCATGCGTTGTCAGGATGACCTCGACCCGGCCGTAGACATTCGACCATTCCGGGTGATGATCCATCTGCTCGGCCTTCAGCGCCGAACCGGACATGAAGGCCCAGGCCGTCTTGAAGTCGGCAAACCTGTAGGCCTTTTCGATGGCGTCGCGTCCACCGGCCGCAATGCTCCAGCCGGCCAGCCGCCTGACGGCCTCGCCCGCCCCGATTGCCTTCGTCATTGTTCGCCCTCGCTCTGGTCTGCCTGATGGAGAAAATAGACCCACCGGCCTTCGGATGAAATGGCCGTGCGCACGCCCGGATAGGGCCGGCCTGCCCTGATGTCGGCAATGCCGTCCTCGCCGACCAGCGCGACAAGCCGGGCCCGGTCCTGCACGCCGAGGCGCTCAGGCAGAAGCTCGTCCGGCTCCATGACGGCAAAATCCGGCCAGACATACCAGGTTTCCTCGCCGGTCCCGCGCATGGCATGGGGCTGCCCGAACAGGGCGGCAAGATTGCGCAAGGGATCGACCCCGACACGGCGCAGGAGCTCCCAATGGTCGTAATGGCTGGCGCCCGCAAAATTCGACAGGAAGCGCGCATCAGCCTCGGCGAGCCTTGCGAGGCGGCGCAGGCTGTCATCCGCGGCGATGGCGAGCAGCTCGTCCCGCCGGGCGGTCACGGCCGCAGGCAAGGGCGGGGGCGCGGGGCGCGCGGGCCTCTCGACAAGGGTTCCGTCCGGCGGGCGGCGGACGGGCGTCTCCGGCTCCGGCGCGCCGCAGGATGCGAGCGCGAGGACAAGGGCGAGGACGCGGGCCTCAGCCAAGAGGGAACCCCGTGGCGGCGGCAAGGTCGGCGAGGATCTGGTCTTCGGATACGGCCTTGATCGTCGCCATGCCCATCTGGCGGGCGGGCTTCAGGTTGATGCCGAGATCATCGATATAGAGGCAGGCCTCCGGATCGACATCGAGGGCTTCGCACATCAGAGCATAGATGCGCGGGTCCGGCTTGCGCAGGCCGGTCTTCGAGCTTTCGATGACGTGATCGAAAAGCGACATGATGTCCGCCACGGCGGCGGCCTTGCCGGCATCCTCGGTCATCGAGGCGCCCTTGCCGACTTGCGCATTATTGGTGATGCAGCCGGTTTTCACATGCGCCTTGCAGACCTTCAGGGCGGCGACGACGCGCGGGCGAAGGTCTCCGGCGAGGAGGGCGAGCACATCCCTGCCCGGCACGTCATGGCCGCGTGCCTGCGCTTCGGCGCGGAACCGCTGGTCGAACTCGGCGGGGGTTAACTCGTTGCGCTCGAGCCTTGCCCAAGCATTCGTGTCGCCATTCACCGCATTGACCGAGCGGATGAAGTCAGGCGGCAGCCCGCGCGCCGCCTCATAGCGGTTGAACGCCTCGAACGGCGAGGACGTCAGCACCCCGCCAAAGTCCCAGAGGACGGCCTGGAGGGGACGGGTCATCCGACAGCTTCCTTGTAGGCGTTCGGAAACAGGCGCTTGAGAATTGGGTAAATGATCTGATTGGATCGCACCACCAGAAAGATCCCGGCTAACAGAAGAACCGGACCGAGTATGCAGTAGAACCTGTACCTGGCATTGCGCTTATTGATGTCAGCAGTTTTTGTGTCCGCCCAGACAAGGCTATCGTTGGCAATTGCCCGTTCTTCGTTGTTGAGATTGGCGCGGTTGGAAAGGGTGGTGGCTGTTTCCCTATACTGCTCAATCAACTCGGTCATCGCGGCCAGGCTAGAGACGCCCCGATAGCCCCACTGGGTCATGGTGATCCCCAGCAGACCGGGCATCAAGACGACCATCCCCAAGAATATATGCAACAGAACGAGCCGAGCCGGCGCGACCCAGGGATCGATCAGGGCCTTGGCCTTTGCGCCATTTGCTCTCGGCCCCTGAAGCTCCATGAAGCCTCAAGCCCCGATCAGGGTCGTGCGCCTTGGACCGGCTTCCATCTCGGCATGGCCCGCTGCCTCAAGGCCCATCGCGTCCATCAGGGCGCTGTCTTCGTCCGCATCCGGATTGTCCGTGGTCAGAAGGCGGTCGCCGACAAAGATCGAGTTTGCCCCGGCCAGAAGGCAGAGCGCCTGGCCTTCCTCGGACATGCCGTCGCGCCCGGCCGACAGGCGCACCCAGCTTTTCGGAAAGACCACGCGGCAGACGGCAATGGCGCGGGCCATCTCGACGACGCTGACCGGCGGGCTCTCGCCGAGCGGCGTGCCCCTGATCGGCACGAGCATGTTGATCGGCACGCTTTCCGGGTGGGGCCGGATCAGCGATAGCTCGTGGATGAGCCCGATGCGGTCCTCGCGGCCCTCGCCCATGCCGAGTATGCCGCCGCAGCAGAGCTTGATGCCTGCATCCCTGGCCTTTTGCAGCGTGTCGAGCCGGTCTTCATAGGTGCGGGTCGAGACGACCGTGCCGTAATATTCGCGCGATGTATCGAGATTGTGGTTGTAATAATCAAGCCCGGCAGCCTTCAGTGCCTCGGCCTGGCCGTCTTCCAGCATCCCGGCAGTGACGCAGGTTTCGAGCCCGAGCGCCTTTACGGCGGAGACCATTTCGGCAATGCGCGGCAGGTCGCGGTCCTTCAGGCTCCGCCACGCCGCGCCCATGCAGAAACGGTCCGCGCCATTGGCCTTTGCCCGCTCGGCCGCAGCAACGACCTCGCTAAGCGGCAGGAGCTTTTCAGCTTTCAGCCCCGTCTCGACATGCGCCGATTGCGAACAGTAGCCGCAATCCTCCGGGCAGCCGCCGGTCTTGACGGAGAGAAGCTGCGATTTCTGGATCTTGCCGTCCGGCCAGTTGGCCTGCTTGACGGCGAGCGAGCGCGCCAGAAGCGTGTCGAGCGGCAGGCCGTAAAGCGCGGCGATTTCGTCTCGGGCCCAGTCATGGCGGGGCGACAGGTCGGTCATGGGCATCAGCTCCCGTTGTATTGTTCCGATAAAGCCGAGCCGGGGCGGCGTTGCAAGTCACGTTCGGGACTTCGGACTTAGCTGCGCCAGCGCAGCACTGTTGGCCGGACCGGGTTCTCGAAGTCGCGGGCAGCGCTGCGGCAGGCCGTCCATTCCCGCTTCAGGGCCTGATACCACTTGGCCTGCACGTCGATGTCGTCGATCCAGAGCATGGCGGACTGGTGTTCAAGCCCGAGGTTCTGCAGGTCGACCATGGCCCCGTCCTGGTCGAGAAACCTGCGGGCGGCCGGCTTCAGGACCGGGATGGCAAGGTCGAGGAGTGGCGCGCCGGTCCACCAGGAAAGCTGCGTGATGCGGGTGCGCTTCGGCGCCTCCGGGGTCAGGCAGGTCAGCGTGACGAGCCGGGCGCGGGCGTTCTCGACGATCTCCCAGCGAAAGCCGGGGAGCTGGAAGACGATCTCGGTGGTGACCGCCGCGCCGAACACGATGCGATAGGGCAGCGAGTTCGAGGACGGAGCATGGCGGGCAATCGCCCAGCCGCGCGGGCGCGGCTCGAACGGCTTTTCCTTCACCTTCAGCCCGGCGGACGGCGGGCGCCACCACCACTGGTCATGCACGAAGGGGACATGGGCGGGGTCCATCAGGCCGACGACCGCATCGTCCATGTGGGCATTGAAGGTGCGCGAGATGACGAATTTCGGGCGCGTCGGCA
>CAYSED010000124.1:0-7679 GCA_964429935.1 uncultured Hyphomonadaceae bacterium | reverse complement strand
GCGAGATCCGCTATTTCGACATCAAGGGCGAATATACCGGCCTGACCTCGAAGGCCCTGACCGCGCCGGACGGCAAGATCCGCATCCCGCTGAACGAAGAGGGCAAGTCGGGCGGCGGCCAGATCGAGGAATTCCTGCGCAAGTTCAATGGCGAGGGCATCCAGCATATCGCGCTGATCTGCGACGACCTCGTCGCCTGCTGGGACAGGCTCAAGAAAAAAGGAGTGCCGTTCATGACCGCGCCGCCGGAAACATATTACAAAATGCTCGACGGTCGCCTGCCGGGCCACGGACGCGATGTCGGCGAGATCAGGACGCGCGGCATCCTGCTGGACGGGACGACCGAGGGCGGCGAGCCGCGGCTGCTCCTGCAGATTTTCGCGGAGCCGCAGATCGGCCCGGTCTTCTTCGAGTTCATCCAGCGCGTCGGCGACTACAAGGACGGCTTCGGCGAAGGCAATTTCAAGGCCCTGTTCGAATCCATCGAACGCGACCAGGTCGAGCGTGGTGTGCTGAAGGTCGAGGAGAAGGTCTAGGTGAACGTTGAAAACGCAACTTCGACAGATGACCTACTGGAAAAGTGGGGTGAGTATGGGGTCGAGGTACCTCCGCGCCCTAAACGCTCGAAAGAACAGAAGGAAGCGTGGCTTGTGCGACGTCTGTTCAAGTACCTAGCATCCAAAAATCTATTGAAGTTTCCGCTGTCGATAACCCACTCCGATGCACCCGACTTCACGGTCACGGAACACGGGTGCACATGGCTTCTCGAAGTCACAGAGGCTACTGTTCCGGTGGATCAAAGGGAAATGTCGGTGGCTTTGACGGGCGCTCAGCCTATTGGACATTCGGGTGGTCGCGGCAACGGTGGCTACGGCGGAGACGCTCCCGAAAATGAGGTCATCGCTGACATTAACAATGCAATTCAGCGAAAGGCGACCAAACCTTACGCCAGTCCGCAATGCAGTCTGTTGCTTTATGTAAACTCAAATCCCGGTGTTGTCGCTAATCAGAGCTGCGTCCGAACGCGTCTCTCTACTGAGATAATCTCCAATCCTTTCGCCAAGGTGTTCGTCATCTGGGGTGAGAAGGTATGGGAACCCTGAGAGGAAAAATCCAATGACTTCAGCCCCCGCCCTCCAAGGCGTCCACCATGTCGCCTATCGCTGCAAGGATGCCAAGGAAACCGTCGAGTTCTACCGCGACGTGCTCGGCATGGACTTCCAGCTCGCCATCGCCGAGGACCATGTACCCTCGACCGGGGCTTATGACCCGTACATGCACATCTTCCTCGATGCCGGGAACGGCAATGTGCTTGCCTTCTTTGAGCTGCCGAACCAGCCGGACATGGGCCGCGACGAGAACACGCCGAAATGGGTCCAGCACATCGCCTTCAAGGTCGCGACCATGGACGATCTTATCGCCGCGCAAGCCCGCGCCGAAGCATATGGGCTCGACGTGCTGGGACCGACCAATCACGGCATCTTCAAGTCGGTCTACTTCTTCGACCCGAACGGGCACAGGCTCGAACTTGCCTGCAACACGGCGACGCCCGGCCAGATGCAGGAGCTCAGGCGGGTCGCCCCGGAGATGCTGGAGGAATGGTCTCGCACCAAGAAGGCCCCACGGCACGCGGCCTGGCTGCACGAGAAAATCCGCACCGAGTCCTGACGGCGTTCCCGCAAGCGTGATCCGAGTTGAGTGGTGCCGGATTCAAAAGCGTTTTATCACCCGCGCGACGTCAGGGAGACCATCGCATGTCCGCCATAAAACGCTACGCCCCGCTCGCCATGGCCGCCTTCATGGCGCTCATCTTTCTGGATAGCCTGCGCTACAAGTTCACCGACCACCCGAAAACGCAGGAAATCTTCGGCCGGCTTGACGCCTGGTCGGCTTCGCTCGGCGCCCCCGGCCTGTTCGGGCATACGGGCCTGTTCAGCCAATATGTCATCGGCGGCGCGGAACTTGTCGCATCCGGGCTCCTGATTGCCGGTTTCTTTCCGGCACTCCGCCACCTGCAGGCAATCGGCGCCGCACTTGGCGTTGCCATCATGGCAGGCGCCGTCAGCTTCCATACGCTGACCCCGCTAGGCGTCGATCCGAACAGCGACGGTGCCGGCCTCTTCATTGCCGCGTGCACCAACCTCGTGTTTGGGCTTTTGCTGGTCGGCGTGTTCCGCCGGGCCGAGTTCCTTGAATTCCTGACGGGCCTTGCGAAACTTTTCCAGCCTAAGGCGGCAGCATAAACCCTGGACCATGGGCCTGCTTATTTGCGCAAGACGATCCGCAGGTCCTCAGGCCCTACTTCCCGACCGGCAGCCGTGATGAAACCGGCCCGCACGGGGCCGCCGTTCCGCTCGGTGAAACTGATCGGGGGCTCGCCGGCGGAGAGCCACCGGTCGCCCCATTGCGTGAGCGCGATCAGGATCGGGCGAAGGGCGTCACCGCGATCCGTGAGCACATATTCCTTGCGCGACCGCTTGCCCGGCTCGCGATAGGGCCGCACAGCGATGAGGCCGTCGCCAGCCAGCGACTTCAGCCGCGCGCTGAGGACGGTGCGCGGAATGCCGAGCTCGGCATGGAAATCCTCGAAGCGGCGTAGGCCATACATGGCCGACCGCAGGATCATCAGGCTCCAGCGGTCGCCGATCACGCTGATTGCGCTGGCGAGATTGCAGCGCTCGGGCGAAACAGGGGATCGGCGGGTTCTCGGCAGCGGCATTGGCGGAGCCTGCATGGGTTCGGATTGGAAATCCAGACCTCTCGGGTGCCAAGCCTATCACGCGCCAGACCTCTCACGCGAATGCGAAGACCCCGTGCATTGCACCCTCCAGCGCCCTCGGCTAGGTGTCCGGCAACAATTGAACCCGAACACTGGAGACCCGCATGGCCCGCAGAAAAATCGCCCTAATCGGTTCCGGCATGATCGGCGGGACGCTCGCCCATGTCTGCGCCCGCGAAGAGCTTGGCGACATTGTCATGTTCGACATTGCCGAGGGATTGCCGCAGGGCAAGGCGCTCGACATTGCCGAGGCCGCCCCGGTGTTCGGCAAGGACGTCATGCTGAAGGGCACGCAGGACTATGCCGACATTGCCGGCGCTGACGTGTGCATCGTCACGGCCGGGATTGCCCGCAAGCCCGGCATGAGCCGGGACGACCTTCTCGGCATCAACCTCAAGGTCATGAAATCGGTCGGCGAAGGCATCCGCGCCCACGCGCCAAACGCCTTCGTCATCTGCATTACGAACCCGCTCGACGCCATGGTCTGGGCGCTCCAGAAGTTTTCCGGCCTCCCCGCGAACATGGTCGTCGGCATGGCGGGGGTCCTCGACTCGGCTCGCTTCCGCCACTTCCTCTGCGAGGAATTCGGCGCGTCTGCCGAAGACGTGACAGCTTTCGTCATGGGCGGCCACGGCGACACGATGGTGCCGCTCCTGCGCTATTCGGCGGTCGCCGGAATTCCTGTGCCGGACCTCATCGACATGGGCTGGTCGACCAAGGAAAAAATGGACGCGATCGTCGACCGCACCCGCAAGGGCGGCGGCGAGATCGTTGCCCTCCTGAAGACGGGATCGGCCTATTATGCGCCGGCCGAGAGCGCGGTCGAGATGGCGACTTCCTATCTCAAGGACAAGAAGCGCCTCCTGCCCTGCGCCGCATACCTCTCGGGCGAGTTCGGGCTGAAGGACCTCTATGTCGGCGTGCCGGTGCAGATCGGCGCGGGCGGCGTGGAGCGGATCGTCGAGATCCGGCTCAACGGGGCCGAGCAGGCCATGTTCGACCATTCGGTCGGCGCGGTGAAGGAACTGATGGACGCCTGCGTGGCGCTCGACAGCTCGCTCGCCTAGGCGCGCGGCGATGCGCCAGGTTCCGCTCGGAACAAGCGGCCTGCAAGCCGGACCAATCGCCTATGGCTGCTGGCGCTTTGCCGGGACGCCGGTCAGTGATGCGCGCGAGAAGATCGCCTGCGCACTCGACCATGGCATGACGCTGATCGACACGGCCGACATATACGGCTTCGGCGAACCGGCGGGCTTTGGCGGGGCCGAGTCCCTGCTTGGCGAGGTCCTCGCCTCAGAGCCCGGCCTTCGTCATCGCATGGTGCTCGCCACGAAGGGCGGCATCAAGCCGCCGGTGCCCTATGATTCCAGCCATGGCTATCTCGTCGCCGCCTGCGAAGCGTCCCTCAAGCGGCTTCGGACAGATGCGATAGATCTCTACCAGATCCATCGGCCGGACCTTTTGGCGCCGGTGCCGGAAACGGCCCGCGCACTCGATGATCTCGTCAGCAGGGGCCTTGTCCGCGCCATCGGCGTTTCCAATTTCACGGTCAGCCAGACCCGCGCCCTGCAGGCTCACCTCGAACATCCCGTCGTCACAACGCAACCGGAATTCTCCGCCCTGCGCCAGGACCCGGTCACCGATGGCACGCTGGACTGGGCGAGCGAGACCGGCGCGGCCTGCCTTGCCTGGTCGCCGCTCGCCAGGGGCAGCCTCGCGACCGGCACATGCCCGCCAGGTACTGATCCGCACCGCTTCGCGGCCGTAACCGCCACGCTAGACCGGCTCGCCGAGGCGCACGCCACAAGCCGCTCCTCGGTCGCCCTCGCCTTTGTCCTTCAGCATCCGGCCAATGTCATCCCGATCATCGGGACGCAAAGCCTGGGGCGCATAGCGGAAGCCGCAAGCGCCGCCTCAGTCCAGCTCAGCCGCCGCGACTGGTATGACCTTGTCGAAGCCAGGCGCGGATGCCCGATGCCCTGACGCGCTGCCGTGCCTGTCGCACCCGAACGCAAAGGATCAGGCCCAAGACAATCCGGCGTCAGACATAGCGCCCCGCACGCTCCGAAAGCACGGCCTGCACGCGAAGCAAGTCCGCCATCGCGATGGCCATCGACCTCTGGAGCTCGATGTCGAAGGACGGCTCGCCAAAACTCGAGCCCGCCATCTCGTCGGAAAGCTGCTTCAGTCTTTGCCGGGTCTCCCGAACCAGCCCCACCAGACGCTGCTGGCATGGCTCTTCAGAACCCGACACGTGATAGAATATGCCCATATCCTCACCTGTCTGATTTTTATTGTCCCTGCGCTTGACCTTACGGCAAGGATTCATGACTGCAAGCGCAATCTTCGGGCCGGACGAACAGAATTGCCGGGGGTGCAAAGGGATCTACGGCCTGGGCAAGATCCGCCAAATTTCAATGAAATCCGAAGCCTGGACCGGTCTCGATCTTAATCGTTCCGCGCAAAAACTGGGACCATGAACAGTTCAGGCCGCGAGAGGCAAGCATGAGTCGTTTGTACGGAAGAGGTCTCAGCCCGGTGTTTCAGCCCTGGTTCGACGCCGCCGACCGCTGGGCCCGCCTTCCCGAAACGGCCGACCGCGAGGACCGCGTGCGGACCAGGGCCATTTTTCTTCTGGGCCTCGCATTCATCACCCTCGGCGCGCTGCTGCCGTTCTTCTCCGAATTTGCCGGGGCCGCTTCGCCCTCATCCCACGCCACGATCGGCATTTCCCTTCTCGGCATGGCCGCAGGTCTACTTCTGCTCCGCCGGACGCGGAATCCTAGCCGGGCTGGCATCGTGTTCTGCGCGGCAACGACGTTCGGACTTGTCGCCTGGCCGGGACTTGTCGAAGGCGTCTTCGCCCCGACACATTACCTGCTCGTCCTCACGCCGCTCCTCTGGGGCTTGATGGTCAATGCGCGCGCCTGCCTTGCCTATACCTCAGTCCTTCTCCTCTTCGTCCTCGGCATGACGACGTTCGGACCGGACACCGTCGCCCTCGCGGCGGAACCGGCCATTTCCCAGAAATCCTACCGCGCCATCCTCCTGTTCATCGCCATCTTCGCATGCGGGGCCTGCACGGCGGGCTACGCGCTGATGACGAACTACGTGCTTGGCGAGCTTCAGCACGAAACGAGCCGCACCCGCAGCCTCGTCAAGGCCGCCGAGGATGCCCGGGAGGAGGCGCACTTCGCGAGCCAGCGCTTCCAGACATTTGCCGACATCGCCTCCGACTGGCTCTGGGAAGCCGACCGGAGAGGCAATGTCACCTATTTTGGCGGCCGGGGCGCATCCGCGCTCGAACGCTCCCCGGAGGAATTCATCGGCAAGCACTTCCTCACCTATCTGGACTTCCGCAAGGACGACCTTGCCCGGCTGAAGGAGGCCGTGACCCGGCTCGAAGCCTATTGCGACGTTCCCGTGCGCTACATCGACACCAATGACGAACAGTATATATTCGAGCTTTCGGCCACGCCGGTGAGAAACCCGAACGGCAAGGTGACGGGCTATGTCGGCGTCGGGCGCGATGTCACCGCCAGGGTGCGGGCAGAGAACGACGTGCGTTTCCTCGCTGCCAACGACAAGCTGACCGGTCTGTCGAACCGCCACACCTTCAACACCCGCATCAACGAGGAGCTGACGCCCGACAATCCGGAAGGCTCGGTCCTGTTCGCCATCGACCTCGACGACTTCAAGTCGGTCAACGATTCCTATGGCCACCATGTCGGCGACGCCCTGCTTGTCGAGGTCGCCGCACGGATCAATGCCTGCATCCGGAAAGGCGACTGGGCGGCCCGCCTCGGCGGCGACGAGTTCGTCGTCATGGCCGTCAACTACAATCCCGACAAATGGGCCATCGACCTTCTGGCGGACCGCCTGCTTGCCGCGCTCGCGCTGCCCTATCGCATCGAGGAACTCGAGCTGCACATGTCGGCGTCCGTCGGCATTGCCCGCTATCCGGCCGATGCCTCGAATGCGCGCGAGCTGACCCACAATGCCGACATGGCCCTCTACGCGGCCAAGCAGGGCGGGCGGAACCAGTGGCGGCTCTTCAATCCGTCGATGAAACAGGCTGCTCACCAGCGCAAGCTGATGGAAACTGGCCTGCGCGCCGCCCTGGACAATGGCGAGGTTGCCGTCTGGTACCAGCCGCTCGTCAACCTTGTCAGCAACCAGACCGTCGGCTTCGAGGCGCTTGCGCGCTGGTCGGACGGGGAGCGCGGCCACATCCCGCCGCCGATCTTCATCGATGTTGCCGAGAAATGCGGACTCATCAGCGACCTTGGCGCCTATGTGCTCCGCAAGGCCTGCTATGACGCGGTCACCTGGGCGGTTGGCGAGAACGGCAAGGCACCGCGCGTCTCCGTGAACATTTCGCCGGTGCAATTCTCCGACGGGACGCTGCCGAACATCGTGCGACAGGTGCTCAATGAAACCGGGCTCGACCCGTCGCGTCTGGAACTCGAGATCACCGAGAGCATCCTTATGGAGGACATCGACAATGCCATCCGCATGCTGGAGGCCCTGGAAGGCCTCGGCATCGGCATAGCCATCGATGATTTCGGGACCGGCTATTCGTCGCTGAGCTACCTGAAGCGCTTCCCGCTGAACCGCCTGAAGGTCGACCGGTCATTCATCCATGACCTCGAGAGCGACGAGAACGATCGCACCATCACCAAGACCGTCGTCCAGCTCGGAGAGAATCTCGGACTCAAGGTTATTGCCGAAGGCGTCGAGACGGAAGGCCAGCGAGACTGGCTCGTGTCTATGGGCTGCGAGGAGGTGCAGGGCTATCTCTACGCGCGGCCGATGCCGGGCGACCAGATCGCATCCTATTTCGAGAACCTGAAGCATGCCGACGAGGTTATCGCCGCTCCCGTTCGCCGGGCAGGCAAGA
>CAYSED010000123.1:0-7689 GCA_964429935.1 uncultured Hyphomonadaceae bacterium | reverse complement strand
AGGGCGCGCATGACCTGTTCGGCTCCCCGGTCGGCCGCGGTCACGGGGTCGAAGCCCGCCCGTCCGGAACCGGACTTTCCGTCAACGGAAGACAGGTCGCGGAATAGCGGCCGGGTGACGGCGGCAGCGGACGCGGCAAGCCGCCCGGCAAAGGCCAGGGCGGCTGCAAGTCCGTCGGCGGTCTGGGCACCCGGCATGGCGCGAGGCCCTAGCCTGTCAGCGGTCAGGAGGCAACATCATTGGCATCGGATTCCAGCGCCTTGGCGAGTTCCAGAAGGCGCTTGCGCGGCCGCTCGCCTAGCCGGTAATAGGCCCTGACAAGTTCCAGGGTTTCCTTCTGGCTCAGCACATCGCCATCGAGCCGCTCGGCGTCATTGGCCGGTTTTGCCGGGATGCCCGTCTCCTCGATCCCGTCGAAGAAATACTGGACAGACACGTTGAGGGCGCGCGACAGGTCGTAAAGCCTGGAGGACGTCATACGGTTCGCGCCGCATTCGTATTTCTGAATCTGCTGGAAGCGAACCCCGACCTGGACGGCCAGTTCCTGCTGCGTCAGCCCGAGAAGACGCCGGCGGCGGCGCAGCCGCTTGCCGACATGCAGGTCTGTATCGTCTGCCATCTGTAACACTCCACACTTGCGATGTGCGGGACCCTGCGTCCCGATCTGGTTCGATTGTCCGGATCAGGAGCAAATGGCGTGCCGAACACGCGAGAGGGACCGTGCGGACCCTTGGCCGGATGTCAAGTGAACTTGCAGCCCTGCGTTTCTGCATACGAGTTATCTCGCGGGTGCAGCACAAAACTGTTGAGTTTTTCGCACTGCACAATAATGTAGTTATAGCGCTTCGGCGCGGCGCCTATGGCGTTTCCTCCCTTTACCTTTTCAGCCGCGCGGGTTTCCTGCGCGGCTTTTTTTTATCCGACCGGGAGCCGTTTCACGCGAGACTTTCGGCAACAAAGCGGGTGAGGATGCCGGCCGCCGTCCCTATATCGCGGCGCACTTGCGCAAAACCGGCAGACGGGGCAACCGTCTCCTCGTCCATGTAGAGGGCGCGATTGACCTCGACCTGCAGGGCGTGGACATGGCGCTTCGGACGGCCGTAGGCACGGGTCGTATAGCCGCCCGCATAGGGGGCATTGCGCGACACCGTATAGCCGAGCTTGCGGAATGTCCGCTCGGCAAGCCCGGTCAGGCGGCTGTCGCAACTCGACCCGAAACGGTCGCCGAGAACGATGTCGGCGAGGTGGCGGCGGCCGGGCTGGCGGGAGGGCATGGAATGGCAGTCGATGAGGACAGACTGGCCGAAGCGCTCGCGGGCCTCTTCGAGCACTGTCCGGAGGAAGGCATGATAGGCGTCATGCACCTGCGAGAGGCGGTATTCGCCCTCGGCGCGACTGAGCCGGGCAGCATAGATCGGCTCGCCGCAGGCCGCGACACGCGGCAGGCAGCCGAGCCCGGCCTCGACCCGGGCGCTCGGCAGGGCCGTCGGGCGGGGCGGCCCGTCGGCGAACATGGCCGGATCGAGCTCCCGGGCGTCGCGGTTGAGATCGACATAGGCCCGGGCATAATTGGCATGCACGAGCCAGCCGCCGAACCCGGGCGCTTCGGCGAACAGTTCGTCGACAAAGGCATCCTCGGTTCGGCGGAGGTCCATGACGGGGACCCTGAGGCCGGACAGGAGGGTCTCCGGGTAAAGGGAGCCGCTGTGGGGCGAGGCAAAGAGGATGGGGACACGCAGCGGGCCTTCCCGCATGACGCCGAAGGCGGCGAGGCCGGCAACGGGGCAGACGGGCAGCGGCGGCGGGGAGGCAAGGGCTGGTGTCACGCTGCCCATAAATTGGCAGCGCCGCAGCCAGGTCAAGACCTGTTGTTCATTTCAGATTTACCGTCATCGGCCTTAATGCCTATAAGACCTTAACCGGACCGGGGCCCTCGCGATGACAAAGATCCTGCTCGCCGAAGACGACAACTCCCTGCGGAGTTTCCTCGCCGCCGCCCTGCGCCGGGCGGGCCACGACGTGCAGGACCATGAAGACGGCGAAGGGGCGCTCCAGGCGCTCGAGCGCGAAGTGTTCGATCTCCTCCTGACAGACATCGTCATGCCCGGGCTCGACGGCATCGAGCTTGCCCGCCGGGGGGCCGAGCTTGACCCTGCCATGAAGATCGTCTTCATCACCGGTTTTGCCGCCGTCGCACTCTCGTCCGGCGCGCCGACTCCGGCCGGATCCAAGGTGCTCTCGAAGCCGTTCCACCTGCGCGAAATCGTGGACGAGGTCGAACGGGTCCTCGCCGCCTGAAGGCTGGCGAGCGGGGTTGACAGCGCGCCGGAAAAGCCGGATTTCAGCCGTTCCGGAATGGTCAAAGGTCGATTAGCTCAGCGGTAGAGCACTGCATTGACATTGCAGGGGTCACAAGTTCAATCCTTGTATCGACCACCATTCTTTGCCGGTTTGGCTCCGCCAGAATTTTTGATCTAGCGGATCAAAAATAGGCAAAGAATGCCCCGGCAGGGGCTTTTGTTAATGTCCCCCGCTTGCGCGATGGGACGCCGCTCCGCGGGCTGAGGGCTCTCATGCATGACCCCGCTGACGCGATGGGACGCCTCCCAGCTTTTGCCGGAATCGCAGGCTGACGGCTCCACCAATACCGGTCCGGCCGATCAAATCAGGGCGGAGAGATCCGGGACAAAGGGCCGGGTGGGACACCGGGTGGGACAGGAGTGGGACAGGGTGGGACACCCCTTTCCCGGAAATTCTCCCCGATCTCCACATGAGAACCATCAGGGCGCCATGTTTCGTGCTATGATGCCTATTGTTTGCACTAGCCGAGGAGCCCAGCCATGTTGACCCGATCCCTGCTGGCGACGCTCGCGAGCGTCGCCCTGTTTGCCGCGTGCGGGCCAGCCAGCCCCCCGTCGACTGAGCCTGCCCCGGCCGATGCCCCGGCAGGTGCCGAACCCGAGCCCGCCGAAGAGGCCCCGGCCGAAACAACCGAAGCGGCGGCCGACGATGGCGAGCCGGCCTGCCCCGTCATCGAGAGCGCCAACTGGACCGCTTACATTGACCGCATGCCGGGCCCGGACGCGGCCCCGACCCTCAACGTATCCGGCGAGGTGACCGTACCGACGCCGGGGTTCACCTTTGCCTGGCGCGAAGGGCCGACCGACCGCTCGGCCGTGCCCTCGCTGCGCCTCATCCTCGAACCGGCCGCGCCGACGGGCCTCGTCCTGCAGGCGCTGACCACCGAGACGGTTTCCTATCGGGGCCCGGCCCTGCCGAACGGCTACAGCCGCATCATCATCGTCTGCGCGGGCGAGCCGATCGCCGAGATCACCGAGATCGGGGACGTGCAGTGAAGCGGCTCCTTGCGGGCCTTGCGGTGACACTGGCATTGGCTGGCTGCACCGCGCCCGCAGTGACGCAAGATAATGGCGCGGCCCCGGCCTGGAGCGGCAGGGTGTGGGCCGAGACCGGGCCGAACGCCGAGCCGGGGGCGATGATCGCCTTCCTGCCGTCCGGCGAACTCGTCCAGACAGCCTGTTTCAGCCCCTATCGCCTGTCCCGCTGGACCAGAGACGCAGAGACCGTGCGCTGGACCGAGGACGGACGCGAAATCGCGGCCCGGCTCCAGACAGAGGGCGAAACGCTGACCCTCGACTATTCAGGCGACAATCTGCCCGAACCCCGGACATTCGGCCCGGCGGAACCGGATTTCGCCTGTCCCGATTATCCGCGCTGACAGGAGACGGCCGCCGTGAAACGCAGTCTTCCTATTGTCCTCGCGCCTGCTGTCGCCTTGATGCTCGCCGCCTGCCATGGCGCAGTGGCCGGCTCGGACCCGTCGCGTGTCGCGATCGAAGACCTCGTACAGGGCGAATGGGTGGTCGAGGATGTCAACAAGGGCGGCATTATCGATGCCTCGCGCCTGACGCTTGCCTTCGATGCGGAGGGCCGGGTCTCAGGTTCGGGCGGCTGCAACCGGTTTACCGGCTCCTACAGGGTCGCCGCACGCACGGTCTATATTGCCCCGCTCGCCGCGACCCGCCGGGCCTGCCCCGGCGAAGCGCTCAACCTGCAGGAAGGCCGCTATCTCGCCGCGCTGTCCGGCGAAATGGCCGCCAGCCTGACACCGGACGGCGCGCTTGTCCTTGAAGGTGACGGCGGCAGCGTGCTCGCGCGGCTCGGGGGCTGAGCGGCAGGGCACTTTTTTACGGGCCGGACCGGAGCGAAACGTCCATCTCGCGCAGGAGAGCCTCGCTCGCCTCGTCGGCCGGGAAGAAAAGCTCGATCTTCAGGTCATCGAGGGCGAGGTCGTCCGGCGTGCCGAACTGGGCGATCGTCGAGAACAGCGAGAGCCGGGCAGGCCCGAGGGCGAACACGGTCGGCACGACGGGTCCGACCGAGGCACGCTCCGGGCGTTCGGCTTTCGCGAAGCCCTCTGCTGCCGCCTCGAATTCCGCAATGCCGCCGAGCCATGCGCTCTCGGTTCGCAGGCGGTGGGCAAGATGGCGGGCAACGTCCGGCCAGTTCAGGATCGCGCCCTGCACGTCTTCGCGCTGCATCGAGGCGATGAGATTTGTCCCCTCGGTCGTCCCGAACGCGCCGAACAGGTGCCGGGCGGGCGCGTTCATCTTCAGGATGTTCCAGTGCCGGTCGGCGGCGAAGCCCGGATAAGGCGCGTGCCGCTCCAGCATGTAGCCGACCGCGCGGCGAATGGGCAGCATGTCATCATCGTCCCAGTTCCGGCCGCCATAGCGGGCCGCAAACCCGGCATGGCTGAGCAACTGGTTCCTGGCCGCGAGCGGCAGGTCGAGCGCATCGCCGAGGCGCCGGATCATGTCGCGGCTCGGACTGGCGCGCCCGGTCTCGAGGAAGGACAGGTGGCGCGAGGAAACCTCGGCCTCGCAGGCAAGCTCGAGCTGGCTGAACCGGCGCAGGCGCCGCCAGGATTTCAGGGTCTGGGCGAAAGCGGTCACGGGCTGAGCCTAGACCGTTTTCCGGCAGGTGTCGCTTACCTTGGAGGTAATTGATTTCAACCGGTGGCGACGGCTATCAGCATCTGAAAGGGCAATATGCCCGGCGCGAAGGATGATCCCCAATGGCCCTGTTCCGCATCTACCTGATGGCGCTCTTTCTTGTCATTGCCGTCTATACGCTCTTCATCGGCCTCGAGCACGGCTGGAATCTCGTCCCGCTCTTCTTTGCGGAAATGCAGGCAATGACCTGGCAGGGCCAGTTCAATCTCGATTTCATGACCTTCCTCCTGACGTCGGCGCTGTGGTGCGCCTGGCGCAACAGCTTCTCCCCGGCCGGCTGGGGCCTTGCCCTTCTCGGCGCGACAGGCGGCATGCTGTTCCTGTCGGCCTATCTCCTGTTCCTCAGCGTGCAGGCCAAGGGGAACATCAAGGCCATCCTGCTCGGCGACCATGCCTGAGGCAGGCACGGCAAGCCAGACCGCCCCGCGCCAGCCAGCCAAAAGGAAACCGCCATGTCGCCCCTCGACCTCGTCAAGAACTTCCTCGCCCTAGCAGCCGCCAAGGACTTCGATGCGGCCCTCAGGCTCGTTGCGCCGGACTGCGTCTATCACAACATGCCCATGCAGAAGGTTGTCGGCCGGGCGGCGGTCAGGGCCGTGCTCGAGCCCTTCTTCGGCCCGACCATCCGGAACGAACTCGTCATCCTGCGCGAAATGGCCAGCGGGAGCATGGTGTTCACCGAGCGGCTCGACCGACACCTGATGTCGCATGGCTGGGTCGAACTGCCGGTCGCCGGGGTCTGGGAGATCCGCGACGGACTGATCTCGCTCTGGCACGAGTATTTCGACCTGCAGACCCTGCTGGCCGCGCAGAAGGCCTGAAGGCCCGTCAGCCCCCCTGCCCCGCCCCGAGCCGCGCCGCATGGTGGCGCAGGTGGTCTTCCATGAAGGTCGCGATGAAATAATAGGAATGGTCATAGCCGGGCTGAAGGCGGCTCGTCAGGGATTGTCCGGCGGCGCGGCAGGCGGCGACGAACAGCTCCGGGCGGAGCTGTTCGGCCAGGAACGGGTCCGCATCGCCCGTATCGATAAGGATATTGGCTGCTGACGGCCGCTCCCGGACGAGCTCTGTCGCGTCATAGGCTTCCCAGGCCGCAGATAGCGGGCCGAGATAGGCCGCAAACGCCTTCTGCCCCCATGGCACTTGCGCAGGCGAGGTGACCGGCGCGAAGGCCGAACATGTCCGGTAGGTTTCCGGGTGCTTCAGGTGCAGCGTGATCGCGCCGTGTCCGCCCATGGAATGGCCCATGATGCCCTGCCGGGACATGTCGGCCGTGAAATTGTCACGGATGAGCACGGGCAGTTCGTCGGTGACATAGTCGTCCATGCGATAGTGTGTCGCCCACGGGTCCTGCGTCGCCGTGAGATAGAAGCCGGCACCCTGGCCAAGGTCATAGGCCTCGTCATCGGGCACGGCCTTGCCGCGCGGGCTCGTGTCCGGCGCGACGACCATGAGGCCAAGTTCGGCGGCGACGCGCTGGAACCCGGACTTTTCCATGACGTTCGCCCAGGTGCAGGTGAGCCCGGAAAGATACCAGATGACCGGCACGGGCGCGTAGAACGCCTGCGGCGGCGTGAACACGGCAAAGCGCATGTCGGTGCCAGTGACGGCGCTCGCATGGTCATGCACCGACAGCGTCCCGCCGAACGAGGACCAGGCGGAGACTTGGGCGAGGGTCATTCGGGCCACTCCCCCTCATAGGGCGTAAACTGGATGTCGTAGCCGAAGGGGCGGTCTTCGGGGGCTTTTTCGGGCTCGGTCTCGTAGAGCTCGATGCCCTCGGCGATCTTGAACGCGACCGTATTGGCGAAGGCGACGAACATGTCGGCGGCCTGTTCGCCATGTTCGGCCCAGACCTTCATCGCCATGACTGCCGGGCCGGGCACGGTGCCGAAGTCCGCGTTCGGCTCGATGACCTCGCCATCCGCAAGCAGCGTGTAGTGGCTGTAGGGGGTCGTTGCGGCGCTCATCAATAAACCACCACGCTGCGGATGCTCTCGCCCCGGTGCATCAGGTCGAAGGCGGTATTGATCTCTTCGAGTGGCATCGTGTGGGTGATGAGGCTGTCTATGTCGATGCGCCCGTCCATGTACATGTCGACGATTTTCGGCACGTCGGTGCGCCCCCTCGCGCCGCCAAAGGCCGAGCCGCGCCAGACCCGGCCGGTGACAAGCTGGAAAGGCCGGGTCGAGATTTCCGCGCCCGCCGGGGCCACGCCGATGATGACGCTCTCCCCCCAGCCCTTGTGGCAGCATTCGAGCGCGGCGCGCATGACTTGCACATTGCCGATGCACTCGAACGAATAGTCCGCCCCGCCGCCGGTCATCTCGACAAGGTGGCCGACAAGGCCGTCGCCATGATCCTTCGGGTTGACGAAATGGGTCATGCCGAAGCGGCGGGCATGGGCCTCGCGCGCCGGATTGATGTCAACGCCGACAATCTGGCGCGCGCCGACAAGCCGCAATCCCTGGATGACATTGAGCCCGATGCCGCCGAGGCCGAAGACGACGGCGGTCGCGTTCGGCTCGACTTTCGCCGTGAACATGACCGCGCCGATCCCGGTCGTCACGCCGCAGCCGATATAGCAGATCTTGTCGAGCGGCGCGTCCTTGCGGACCTTGGCAAGCGCGATCTCGGGCAGGACGGTATGGTT
>CAYSED010000122.1:0-7697 GCA_964429935.1 uncultured Hyphomonadaceae bacterium | reverse complement strand
CGGCGGGCGCGCCTCGGCGATCACCTTGCCGCCCTGGCGCAGCACGGCGCCGCGCGAGCCGAACGTGACGGCGACGAGCCGTGCCCGGTCGAGCCGGTCGCCATAGGTCGCCGCCTCGCCTTCATTGACGATGACGAGGTCCGCCGCCTCGATCAGCGCATCCGGCACTGGCAGGGCGGGCGCGAGATTAACCGCGCGGAAGCCTGCCGAAACGGCAAGCGCGCGCCCGACGGTTGCCGCCGGAACCTCGAGCACGCAAAGGGTCGCCCCGGTCGCGATGGCGGCGATGTCATGCGGGGCGAGCGCCGCGTTCGCGCCGGAGGCGACGACGATCTGGTTCTCGCCATCCTGCGAAACGGCGATCAGGGCGGTTCCGGTACTCTCGCCCGGCAGAGCAAGGCAGGCCGAGAGGTCGACCCCGCCTGAACGCAGCAGCGAGAGCGCTGCGGCCGCTTCGGGATCGTCGCCGGTGCGGGCAACAAGCGAGACCTTTCCGCCGAGCCGCTGCGCGGCGAGCGCCATGTTCGCCCCCTTGCCGCCCGGATAACGGGCGATGGTCGCGCCGGTGACCGTCTCTCCGGGCGCGGGCAGCGTGCGGCACGACGCGACGATGTCGAGATTGACCGAGCCGACGACCGTGAGGGAGACGGGCGCGCTCACGGCCGGGCGAGCCAACCGGCCATCAGGGCGTAGACACCTGCCGCATCGACCCGGTCGATCCAGGTCACGCGGCCTTCGGCATGCCCTGTCAGGCGCGTCTGGCCGAAGCGGGGGCCCTCCCCGGTCACCACGTCGACACTGACCTGCCGGCCGGAGAACAGCTCCGGGCCGAGCAGAAAGGCGATCGTGGCGGGGTCGTGCAGGGGCGCGGCGCTCGCACCGTTCTGGGCAAGCTCCAGCCGGTTGATGGCGCGCAGGAGGCTCGCGACATGGCGCAGGCGGGGATGACCGGCGGCGGAAAGGCTTGCGATGCGGTCCGGCGTCGTCCGGATCTGGTGGGTCGCATCGAGGCTGAGTGCAACGATCCTCGCGCCGGACCCGAAGACGATGCGGGCGGCATGCGGATCGGCATGGATGTTGAACTCGGAAAAGGGCGTGATGTTGCCGCCTTCGGCATCCGCCCCGCCCATGACGATGATGCGGTCGAGGCCGGAGAGGATGTCAGGGGCCGAGACGATGGCGAGGGCGACATTGGTCATCGGGCCGGTGATGACGATGGTGACGGGGGCGGCCGAGGCGCGGACCGTCTCGATGATGGCGGTGACGGCATGGGACGGGGCGAGCGGGACGTCCGGCTCGAACAGGCTGATGCCTTCGAGGCCGGACTGGCCGTGAAACTCCTCGGCCGTGACCGGCGCGCGGAGAATGGGCCGGGGACAGCCGGCATGCACCGGCACGTCCTCGCGCCCGGCAAGGCTGCGGATGATGCGCGCATTTCGCGCCGTCAGGGACAGGGGCACATTGCCGGCCACCGTCGTCACCGCCAGAATGCCGAGGGCCTCGCGCGCGGCAAAGGCGAGGAAGAGCGCGACCGCGTCATCGACCCCCGGATCGCAGTCGATGATGACCGGGACGGGGGTCATCGGCAGGGTCTCCCTGGCAGGCGGCATGAGGCAGGCGGCATGAGGCGGGGCCGATCATCGGGGGCGCGCGCTGGGACGCCGGGAAGCGCCGGGCAGGAGTGCCACCGATTCCGGCCGGGCTCAAGCCGTGCGGAGTGTGCCGTTTCGGGCCCGGACCGGCGGGGTCCGGCCGCGCGCGTCCCTTGCCGCCGGGCGCGGCGAGGCTTGCTGCTTCTGGTTGAATGCTGCTTTCGAGGGGCGTTGCACGATTCTTGCTGAGCCGGGGACCCGGCACAAAGAATCCGGGAGAAAGGAAGCAATCCCATGATCGACAAGTCGAAACTGCTCGGCTTCGCCAATGCTCGTGACATGAAAAATGACACGATGGTCGGCGGCAAAGGCCAGAGCACCCAGCCCAAGAAAAAGAAAATCCTCTGGTTCTGGTAATCCGGACCGGTTGACTGAATGACTGGACGCACCGGCCTGTCAGGGCTGGTGCGTCTTTACCGACCCCTCCCTTCCCGCAACCGACACAGGCAGGCCAGCCATCCGATGACAGGTTTCCAGATCCCGCCAGACCCCTGCCGCGCCCGCGCGAACGCGGCCGCAATGCAGGCCGGGCTGATGGCGAGCCTCGCGAGCCTTGCCGAACAGGCCGCAGCCGCCGGCATCGAGCTCTTCGGGCCGGGCGCGCTCGACAGCCTTGCAACCCGCGCCGGTTCCGGCAGCCGGGCGAGCGCCTCGGCGTTCGGGACCTATTTTGATCTCGTCGCGGCCCTCGAGGCCGGCGACGCGTCCGCGGCACGGCGGCTCGCCCGGCATGCCGAAGCCGCCGCGGCCGGATACCCGTGCGGGCCGGCTGGCTGGCCGCCCGTCCATCACCTTGCCGACAATTACCTGCCGGAAGACAGCGCCCGGATGGTTCGCCTCATGGGCGCGCCGGCAACCGGGCTGGACGGCATCCGTGCGCCGGACCGCCCGAAGGCCCGGCGCTTCACGGCACGGCTGGCCGATGCGCTTGGCTGGATCGAGCGGGCCGCGCCCGACCTGCATGCGGAAATCTGCGAACTGATCGGCGAGATCGTGCTCGTCGCGCCCGCCGGTGACGACCCGGACGGCTTCGAGGGCGGCACCTGCTTCCGGCTGTGGGGCGCCCTGTTCCTGAACGCCGAGCGGGACGTATCCCTTGCCGACATGATCCTGACCGTCGCCCACGAGGCCGGCCATGCCGCCCTGTTCGGGGAGTGCCGGGAAGAAATGCTCGTCGACAATCCGGACACTGAGCTGTTCTGGTCGCCCATCCGGCAGGCGGCGCGCCCGCTCGAAGGCATCTTCCATGCCGGGTTCGTCTCGGCACGGATGCTCTGGACGATGGACCGGATGCCGGGCGATGCCCGCCTCGCCGGAACGGAGCCTGCCTGGTTCGCCGCCCGGCAGGCGAGCCTGCAGGAGATCTGCGCCGAATGCACGGCCCTTGTGCGCCGGCACGGGCGGCTGACGGGGACCGGGGAAACCGTGCTTGCCGCAATGGAAGCCTGGCTCGCCGCCCGGCCCGGCCTGCACAGCGCTGCCTGAACGGAGGCCGGATGAACCCCGTCGCCCGAGCCGTCAAAAGCGCCGCCTGGCTCCTCGCCGACAACTGGACCGGCGTCGCCTTGTCGCTTGTCAGCTTCACCCTGCTGGCACGCTGGATCGGACCGACGGATTTCGGGACGATGGCGCTGGCGGGCCTCGTGTTCAGCGCCGTCGGCATCTTTGTCGGCGGGGCGCTGACCGAGAGCCTCGAACAGCGCCCATCCGTCGAACCCGGCCATCTCGACGCCATGTTCTGGCTGAATGCCGGGCTCTGCGCGGCCGCTGCCGGGCTGATCGCGGCCTGTGCCGGGCCGATCGGGCGGCTGTTCGGGTCCGGGACGCTGGCGGACATCCTGCCGGTCCTTGCGCTCGCTGCCTTCATCAGTTCGCTTGGCGCGGTGCCGCGGGCGCTGCTCGAACGCGATCTCGACCAGCCCCGGCTCGTGGCCCTCGGCATGTTCATCAGCGTGCCGTCAACCCTGGCGGCCGTCGTCATGGCCTGGCTCGGCTGCGGCGTCTGGAGCCTGGTGGCGAGCGGGTGCCTGGTGGCCGTGCTGGGAACGGCCGGCGTCTTCCGCCTGACGGGCTGGCGGCCCGGACTTGCTGCCCGGCCGCGGCATTTCCGCGAGCTTGCCCGGTTCAACCGCGACACGATCGCGATGAACCTCCTCGGCTATCTCGATGACGCCCTGCCGCGCGTCCTGCTGGCCTTCGCGGCAGGAGAGCGCGCGGTCGGCATCTTCGACCTCGCCATGAAACTCACCGGCCAGATTTCGGGCCTTGTCATCGGCCCGCTGAACGGCATTGCGATGAACGTGGTCGCGCGGATGCAGAACGACCCGCGCGCCGTCGGGGACCTTCTCGAGCGCGTCTTCCGGCTGACGACGGCACTCATGTATCCGGCCATGCTCGGCATGTTCGCGATAGCCCCGCTCGCGCTGCCCCTGCTGTTCGGCGAGGCCTGGGCCGATGCGGTCCCGCCGGCGCAGGCGGCGCTGCTCATCGGCATCCGCAGCGCGTCCGGCAATTTCAACTTCGCGATCCTGCGCGGCTTTGGCGACACCGCCTCGCCGCTGCGCATCCTTGCCGCAGGCCTCGTCCTGCAGACCCTTCTCTCGCCGCTCATCTTCCTGCATGGCGCAACCGGCGCGGCGATCGCCGTGGCGATCCGCCTGTTCCTGACCTGGCCCCTGTCGGCGCGATGCGTCGAGCGGGTTTCGGGCTTTCCGGCGCGCCGCCAGTTCACGACCGGCTGGCAGGCCCTGGTCGCCGCCGGGATCAGGGCGCTTGCCGTCATGGCGGCGCTCGCAGGCCTGCCGGACGGGGTGCCCGCGCTGCCGGCCCTTGCGGGAGCCGTCGCGCTCGGCATGCTCGCCTATGCGGGCCTGCTGGTCGCCTTCCGGCAGGCGGGCATGATCCGGTCCTCGCTTAACTGGTTCAAAACCCAGATGTCGCTAGCTGGAACCTGAACGGCCCCAAGGACGCAGCCTGCCATGATCGTCTTCGTCGTCACCACGAGCCACAATTATGCGCTCCGGGAACTCGAAACCCTGGCAGGCGCGCCGAAGGTTCGCATCCTCTCCTGGAACCGGCTCTTCCGGATGAAGGCCCTGCCGGCGGCGACCTATGTGTTCGGCGATTTCGACCGGCTGAACTTCTGGCAGCTTGAACTCGCCGGCAAGGTCTGCCGGGCGGTGCGCGAGGCCGGGCTGCCCGCGCTGAACGACCCGGCGCGCGTGCTGCAGCGCCATGCCCTGATCCGCGCCCTCTACAAGGCGGGCCTCAACAGTTTCACCGCCTGGGACGCGGCCATCGACGGGCTTCCGGACAGGTATCCCGTCTTCCTGCGGACCAAGGCGGCGCATCGCGGCACGCTGTCGGATCTCCTCGGCTCTGCCGCCGAAGCGGAATCGGCGCTTGAAAAGGCCCTCGGCGACGGTGTGAACCTGCATGACCTGATGTTCGTCGAATACTGCGCCGAACCGGTGCGCGAGGGCCTTTTCCGCAAGCTGTCGGCCTTCAGGGTCGGCGACCGGATCATCACCGGCATGTCGGTGCACGAGACAGGCTGGCATGCCAAGTTCGGGGCCAGCGGCCTTGCCGACGCGGCCCTCTATGACGAAGAGTTCGCCGCCGTCGAGACCAATGCCTTTGCCGGGGCGCTGGCCCCGCATTTTGCCGTCTCGAAAGCCGGGTTCGGCCGGGCCGACTTCACCATGGTTGGCGGCAGGGTGCAGGTCTACGAAATCAATACCAATCCGGCGATATCGCAGATCAGGGAGCATCCAAGCGCCACGCGCCTTGCCGCCGACCGGCTGTTTCACGAACGGCTGGCAGAGGCGCTCCGGGCGATCGATACGCCGGATGGCAGCGGCCGGACCGTGCCGATGGATTTCGAGGCCATCGTCCGCCAGCGCCGGCACGACCGGCGCGTGCTGAGCGAGCGCTGGGTGCCGTAGCCGAGTTAAAGTCGCGGGCGCTTGGCATGCCTGCGCAGACGCGGGTAAGCTCTGGCGAGGAAAGCCGGAGGCCGGGACATGACCCTGACGAAACGCGATGTGTTGAGGGGCGCAGGGCTCGCCGGGCTTGGCGTTGTGGGCGCGGCGTGCAGCAGGGCCGCGACGAGTACTGAGGAAGCGACGCCCTCCCCTGCCCTCGCCCCGATGACCGGCAATGCCGTGCCGATCAGCGCGGAGGAACGCCGGGCACGGATCGCGAAGGCGCAGGGCCTGATGGCCGAACAGGGGCTGGACGCGATCCTCATCGAGCCGGGCGCCGCGATGACCTATTTCAGCGGCGTGCAATGGGGACGCTCGGAGCGCCTGACCGCGCTCGTCATCCCGCGCGAGGGCGAGATCGGCGTCGTGACGCCCTATTTCGAGGAGCCATCTGTCCGCGAGAGCCTGAAGGTCGGCGGGGATGTGCGCACCTGGCACGAGCATGAAAGCCCGTTTGCCGTCGTGCGGTCGATCCTCGACGACCGGGGCGTTCCGGGCAGCGGGCGGGTCGGCCTGGAAGAGAGCGTGCGCTATTTCGTGGCCGACGGGCTCGCCTCGGTTGCCCCGCAGATCGAGATCACGAGCGGCGCGGGGGTGACGCGCGGCTGCCGCATGTTCAAGTCGCCGGCCGAGATCGCGCTGATGCAGATGGCAAGCGATGTCACCCTGGCGGCCTATCGCCATGTCGCCCCGCAGATCGCGGCCGGCATGTCGAACCGGGACATTTCGGCCCTGATGACCGGCGCGATGGGCGCGCTCGGGGCACGGCCCGGCTTCGCGCTCGTCCTGCTCGGCGAGGCGAGCGCCTATCCGCACGGGACCGGGCGGCCGCAGGCCGTCGAGGAGGGCGGCATCGTGCTGATGGATTGCGGCTGCACGGTCGAGGGCTACCAGGCCGACATATCGCGCACGATGGTCTTCGGCGAGCCGACGGCGCGCCAGCGGGAAGTCTGGAACACGGTGAAGCGCGGGCAGGAACTGGCAATGGAAACGGCAGAGACCGGCGTCCCCGCCGGCAGGGTCGATGACACGGTGCGCGCCTATTACACCTCGCTCGGCTACGGGCCGGACTATGCCACGCCGGGGCTCTCGCACCGCCTCGGCCACGGCATCGGCATGGAGGGGCACGAGCCGGTCAATTTCGTGCGCGGCGAGGAAACGCTCCTGCAGCCCGGCATGTGCTTCTCGAACGAGCCCGGCCTCTATATCTTCGGCGAGTTCGGCGTGCGGCTTGAAGACTGCCTCTACATGAAGGAGGACGGGCCCGTCCTGTTCTCGGCCTTGTCGAAGAGCATCGACGACCCGTTCGCGGCCTGACAGGAGCGAGCATGTCCGGCACGACCTCAGGCTTTGCTCCCGGCTTCGGCGGCAGGATCGCCTTCGGGACACGCCCGGCGCTGGTCCTGATCGATTTTGTGCAAGGCTATTTCGAGCCGGGCGACCCCTTGTTTGCCAATCCTCAGAGAATACTCGACAAGGCGCTTGAAGTACGGGGCGCGGCCCGGAAGGCCGGGATACCGGTCATCTACACGAACGTTGTCTACCAGTGCGGCGGGCGGGATGGCGGCGCGTTCTATGCCAAGCTCGCCGCCCTGAAGGCCTTCGACCGGGGCAATCCGATGGGCGGCTGGCCGGACGGTCTTGCTCCGGGTCCGGACGAGCTTGTCATCTCCAAGCAGTATCCGAGCGCCTTCTTCGGCACGAGCCTGATGTCCACGCTGACCTGGGCAAGGGTCGACACGCTCATCATCACGGGACTGACGACCAGCGGATGCGTCCGGGCGACGGCGGTCGATGCCGTCTCGCACGGACTGATACCGGTCGTCGTCGAGGATGCCTGCGGCGACCGGGACACCGCGCCGCATGCAGCGAACCTGTTCGACATTCGGGCGAAGTATGGCGAAGTTGTTCCAAGTACGGATGTTATTGGATATCTCGAAGAAGTTTAAGCTCGTTCATGGCTCGACTCGGTTCATGGTTCGACCCCGCCCTTCGACGGGGCAGTCAGGTTCATGGTTCGACAGGCTCACCATGAGCGACGCTGCAGACCGACTCATGGTGA
>CAYSED010000121.1:388-7748 GCA_964429935.1 uncultured Hyphomonadaceae bacterium | reverse complement strand
CCTGCCGGACGGGACAAGACGGAACCCGGCGTCCGAAAAATAGGCTGGTGCGCCGATCAGGATCGCGCCCGGCCAGCCAGCGCGGCGGCCCGCGTCCAGAAGCGCGCGCGTGACGGCAAGCCCGAGCCGGTCGCCGCGATGGCCCGGATCGACGGCAACCGGCCCGACGAAGAGGGCAAGCCCGCCCTTTTCCACAGCGAGCGGCCAGGCGCGGGCAACGCCGATCACCCGCCCGCCCTCGAGGGCGACGCGGCTGATGTCCGGCAGCGACCGGTTGTATTCGCGCAGGCGCTCGGCCGTCTTGGCAAAGTGTCCCGGCCCGAAGGTCCTGTCGAATAGCGCTTCGACAGGCCCGGCATGGCATTCAGGTGTCTCGGCCACGATCTCGGTCATGCGCGCCCATAGACCAGGTTCGGCATCAGGAAAAGGTGTTCCGCCCTGGCCCTTTCATTCTGTCGCCGGCAGCGTATCGTGCGCCCAGGACAAGGCAGACGCGAGGAATTCCGAATGGGCGTGCTTGATGGCAAGGTGGTGCTCGTCACCGGGGGCGGAAACGGCATCGGCAAGGAGACAGCGCTGCTTGCGGCCCGGGAAGGCGCCAAAGTCGTCGTCAACGATCTCGGCGGCGGCCTGACCGGCGGCGACGAGGGCGATGCGGGACCCGCCGAACGCGTCGCCGCCGAGATCCGCAAGGCGGGCGGCGAGGCGGTGTCGAACTCCGACAGCGTCACGGAACTGAAAGCCGTCGAGGACATGGTGACCCAGGCGCTCGACACGTTCGGCAACCTGCACGCCGTCATCAATCCGGCCGGCATCCTGCGCGACGGCATGTTCCACAAGATGTCCGAGCAGGACTGGAAGCTCGTCATCGACGTCCACCTGCACGGTTCGTTCAATGTCACCCGCGCAACCGTCGAGCACTTCCGCGACCGGGAAGACGGCGCCTATGTCCTCTTCACCTCGACCTCCGGCCTGATCGGCAATATCGGCCAGGCAAACTATGCGGCCGCCAAGCTCGGCATCATGGGCCTGTCGCGCGTCGTTGCCATGGAGGGCGCGCGCAAGAACATCCGCTCGAACATCATCGCGCCGTTCGCCTTTACCCGGATGATCGAGTCGATCCCGGTCAGGGACGAGGCCGGGGCCGAGCGGGTCGAGCGCATGCGCCGGGCCATGCGGGCCGACCAGGTGGCCCAGCTTGCCGTGGCGCTTTGCGCCGATGAGGCGAAGGACGTCTCGGGCCAGATCTTCGCCGTGCGCGGCAACGAGGTCGTCCTGTTCGACCAGCCGCGGCCGGTGAAGTCGATGGCGCGCATCGAAGGCTGGACGCCGCGTTCCCTGCTCGACCAGGCCCTGCCCGCCATGAAAGCCGACATGTTCGACCTCGGCGCAACGACGAGCGTGTTTCCCTACGAGCCTGTCTGAGGCGCAGGGCCGTGTCAGAGCTTCAGCGTGCAGGCCTCGCCGAGGCTCGGGCGCGCGATCGTGACACTGGCAAGGCCCGGCAGGTCCGGCTTCAGGCGGTCTGCGACCCAGAGGGCGATCATTTCGAGCGTCGGCACGTCAAGCCCCGGAAGCTCGTTCAGCATCTGATGGTCAAGCTCGGCAGCGACGCGCTCCAGCGCCCTGGCGAGCACGGCCAGGTCGGCGACCCAGCGCTCGCCGGCCTGCACCCGCCCGGCAACAACCGCGTCGATCCGGAAGCTGTGGCCGTGCACCCGGCCATAGGGGTCGCCGGTTCCGCGTCCCGGCAGGCGGTGGGCGGCCTCGAAGGTTGCGGACTTCGTGATCTCGAACACGCGGCCTTCCGGGCTCAGGGAAGCCCGATCAGTTTGTGGGTTTGCAAGCTCAGTCGCCATTGCGGGTTCTTCATGCAGTAAGCCGCCGCCGCTTCTATGTTGCGGCCGGTGTCCGGTCCATCCATCGGCTGCAGGAAAAAATGCCGGAAGTCCAGCTTCGCGAAACGCTCGGGCCGGGCCTTTTCCTGGGGATAGACAAGCTTGAGCTCGTCGCCCGAGGCCTGGCGCAGTTCCGCGTCGGCCTTCGGGCTGACGCAGATCCAGTCGAGCCCTTCCGGCGCGGGAAGCGTGCCATTCGTCTCGACGCCGATCTCGAGCCCCTCGCCGTGCAGGGCATCGACAAGGGCGCGGTCGAGCTGCAGGAGAGGTTCGCCGCCCGTGCAGATGACATAGGGCGTCCCGCCGGATGCGGTCGCCCGCCAGATGCCTGCGACATGGCTGGCTAGCGCGCCTGCGCCGGCAAACCGCCCGCCGCCCGGACCGTCCGTCCCGACAAAGTCGGTATCGCAGAACCGGCAGACCGCGCTCGCCCTGTCCTGCTCGCGTCCGGTCCAGAGATTGCACCCGGCAAAGCGCAGGAACACCGCCGCGCGCCCGGTCTGGGCACCCTCTCCTTGAAGGGTGAAATAGGCTTCCTTGACCGAATAGGCCGTCATCGCCGCTTGCCCCCGGTCCAGGCCTGCCAGCCCCTCGCCCGCAATTCGCAGGCCGGGCAGGTCCCGCAGCCATGGCCCCAGTCATGGCGTTGCGAACGGTCGCCAAGATAGCAGGTATGGGTGTCCTCGACGATGAGTTCGACGAGGGCCTCCCCGCCAAGTTCTGAGGCAAGCGCCCAGGTTCCGGCCTTGTCGATCCGCATCAGCGGGGTCTCGATCACAATCGTCCGGTCCATGCCGAGCGACAGGGCCTCGGCCTGCGCATCGAGCGTGGCGCGCCGACAATCCGGATAGCCGGAATAATCGGTCTCGCACATGCCACCAACGAGAATGCCTGCGCCCCGTCGCCAGGCAAGCGCGCCGGCCAGCGTCAGGAAGAGAAGGTTGCGGGCCGGCACGAAGGTCGACGGCAACCCGGTCGCGTCCACCTCGATCCTGCGCGCGTCGGTCAGCGCCGTGTCGCTGATCTCGCCCAGAACCGGAATGCTGAGCACATGGTCGGGGCCGAGGCGGCCGGCGAGGTCCGGGAAGTCCCGGCGAAGCGCCGCAAGCACGATCAGGCGGGCGTCGAGCTCGACGGCGTGGCGCTGGCCATAGTCGAACCCGACCGTCTCGACGCTGCCATAGCGCCTCAGGGCCCAGGCGAGGCAGACCGTGGAATCCTGCCCGCCGGAGAACAGGACAATGGCTTTTTGGTCACAGTCTTCGGTCATTTGCAGCACATTCATGCTTCCGGTGTCGGCAGGAGGGGCGATGACTATTGCGCTTTTGCCCGCAAGGCCAGTGCCTGGCCTGTGCCTGCGGGCGGATCTTGCCCCTGCGACAAGTTGACAGCGGACTTCACTTGCCCGTGAATAGGGTTCGATCCCTATTCAAAAGAGGGACGTCAACAATCTGCAATGCCCGGCAACGACCGGGCTGCATGGGAGGAAAATTTGAAATGAGAGTCCGCCAACGCCACAATTCCGTCCTGCTCGGGTCCTGCGCCGCCATGGCGCTTACGCTCGGGTACCCGGCCATCGCCCAGGAGGGCGAGAACGCCGAAACCGCGCAGGCCGGCGACGGCACGCGCCGCATGGGCCAGATCACGGTGACCGCCACGCGGCGGGAAGAAAACCTGCAGGACGTTCCGATCGCCGTCTCGGCCTATGACCCGGTCGAACTGCAGCGCCAGGGCATCCAGGACCTTCGCACCCTGGAGACGGTCTCCTCCAGCTTCAACCTGCAATCCTCGCAGACCGAGAGCCAGGGCACATCGCTGCGCATTCGCGGCATCGGCACGACCGGCAACAATATCGGGCTGGAAAGCGCGGTCGGCATCTTCATAGACGGCGTCTACCAGGCTCGTCCCGGCATTGCGCTTGGCGACCTCGTCGATCTTGAACAGATCGAGGTCCTGCGCGGGCCGCAAGGCACGCTGTTCGGACGGAACACATCGGCCGGCGCGCTGAACATCACCACGAGGAAGCCGAACCTCGAGGAAGTCGACGGCTTCGCCAACGCCTCCTACGGCAATCTCGATTTCGTCAATGTCCAGGCTGGCATCAGCGCCCCGCTGATCGAAGACCAGCTCGGCTTCCGGATCTCCGGCGCCTACCGCCAGCGCGACGGCCTTCTGCAAAACCCGGTTCTCGGCACCGAGAGCAACAATCGCGACCGCTGGCTCGTCCGCGGCCAGTTGCTCTGGGAACCGACGAGCGACATCTCGATCCGCCTGATCGGCGATTATGCCGAAGCGACCGAGCAATGCTGCGATGCCGTCATTCTCTCCGATCCGGTTCAGGCGACGGGAATTTTCGGCGCGCTCGGCCCTGTTCCCTCGACTGGCGTGATCGACCCGACGGGCGGCACGCCCTTTGTCGGCTTCGGCGCGCTGGACGAAAGGCTGTCGAACGGCGAGCAGTTCCAGAACCCGTTCGAGCAATGGGGCTTCTCCGGCCAGGTGGACTGGGATCTCGGTCTTGCTGATCTGACCTATATCGGGGCTTATCGCGACTTCCGGGCCGAGAGTGTTCAGGAGTCCGATTTCACCGGCCTGCAGATCTTCTAGGTGGCCGGTGTCACGGCCATTCCGGGTGCCAGCGATGCGCCAGCTTTTGACGACATCACGTCGCAGACCCACGAGCTTCGCCTCGCCGGGACGGCCTTCGCAGACCGCCTCAACTGGCTGGTCGGCGGGTTCTACTCGAAGGAAGACATCCTCGAGGAAGCCTCCCTGACGCTCGGGGACGATTTCGACTTCCTCGTGGGCAGCCTGTTCGGCGGCCTGCTCGGACCGGCACCGATCGAGTCGATCTTCGCCAATATCCAGGGCCAGCCCGGCGGCGTCGATCCGTCGGGCAGCTTCTCGTCCAACCGGTTCCGCCAGGATTCCACGTCATGGTCGATCTTCGGGCAGAGCACGCTGGCGGTGACCGACAATCTCGACTTCACCGTCGGCTTGCGCTGGGTCGACGAGCAGAAGGACGGCACCTATGAAAACTTCGGCGGCTCGTCAGATGCCTGCTTCCAGGTGTTGTCAAATGCCCAGACAGGCGTGTTTACAGGCGATCCGATGACGGATGCAGGCGTCGCGCCCTTCGCTTCGACGGCTATCTTCCTGACCTGCTTCCCGTTCTCGACGGTGCCGAACCTGCCGGGCTCGGGCGCAGGCGGCGTCCTGCCGACCCCGGTCACGTTCAGCGACGATCCGGGCGAGCCCGGCCGCTTCACGGACGACTTCAAGGATGACGAACTCGTCTATACCGTGAAGGCCGGATACAGCTTCTCGGACGCGGTCAACTCCTATGTGAGCTATACGCACGGCTTCAAGGCGGGCGGGTTCAACCTCGACTCCACGGCGGCGACGCTCGGGGCTGACCCGCGCTTCCAGTCAGAGGAAATCGACGTGATCGAGGTCGGGGTGAAGACCGAGCTCTTCGATGGCCGGGCGCGGGCGAACCTCGCGGTCTTCCATCAGGAGGCGGACAATTTCCAGGTCCTCGAGTTCACGGGCATCCAGTTCCAGACCTTCAATGTGCCATCGGCGATAAGCTCGGGCGCAGAACTGGAAGTGCAGGCCCAGGTGACCAACCAGCTCTCGATCACTTCTGCGCTGACCTACACCAATGCCCGCTATCCGAACGATTGCGACGACGGCACGACGACGCCGCAGCAGCAGGCGCTCGTCACCGGGCTCTGCGGCCTCGCCCTGACCAATGCACCGGATTTCACGGGCATCTGGGGCGCCACGTGGGAGGACAATTTCCAGGGCTTCGGCCAGGAAATGACCTACTTCCTGAACGGCAATGTCCGCTTCAGCACGGAGCGCCGGACGGGTACGCGGCCCGGCCCGGTTACGCCTCTGCTCGAAATCCAGGACGAGAACACCAAGCTCAACTTCCGGGTCGGGTTCGGCCGGGCGGACGGGCTCTGGACGATCGAGGGCTGGATCAACAATGCAACCGACGAGCAAACCCGGTCGATCACGTTCAACGTGCCGCTCCGGACCGGCACCGAAGGCGCGTTCATCGAGGAACCGCGCACCTATGGCGTGACCCTGCGCAGCCGCTTCTGAACCCGGCAGGCAGAAGCCACATGAAAAAGGCGGCCCCCTGTTCTCAGGCGGGCCGCTTTTCTGTACTAAGGCAGGTGACACGTTCCCCCCGATCCGACAGGAGCCCCACATGACCCGATCCACCCTTCTGGCCAGCAGCCTCATGGCGGGCGCAGCGCTCGCGTCCTGCTCGCCGCAGGAGGCCGCCACGGCCGTCCCGGTCAGCGCCCCGGAAACCGCCTACACGCTGACCCCGGTCGCCGAAGGGCTCGAATTTCCTTGGGGCATCACACCGTTGCCTGACGGCGCGATGCTCGTGACCGAGCGCGAGGGACGCATCCAGCTTGTCTCGGCCGACGGCACGATGGTGCCTGTCTCGGGCGGCCCTGAAACGCTCGTCGCCGGCCAGGGCGGCTATTTCGGCATGGTGCTCGGCCCGGACTTCGCCATCGACAGGCTCGTCTACCTCTCGTTTGCGAAGGGCACAGAAGAGGCGAATTCCACGGCCGTCTTCAGGGCCCGGCTCAGCGAAGACGGCACCGCGCTCGAGAACGGCGAGACGATCTACGAGGCGGACCTGCGCGACACGACCTACCATTTCGGCGGACGGCTCGCCTTCATGCCCGACGGCACGCTTCTCGTTAGCCTCGGGGACGGCTTCCGCTACAAGGACGATGCCCAGAAGGCGACCGTGACGCATGGCGCAATTGTCCGCATCAATGCCGACGGCACCATTCCCGCCGACAATCCCTTTGTCGGCACAGCCGGAGCCGCCGAGGAGATCTACACGATCGGCCACCGCAACGTTCAGGGCCTGCTCGTCGACGAAGCCACCGGCGCTGTCTTCGCGACCGAACATGGTCCCAAGGGCGGCGACGAGCTAAACCTCATCGTTCCGGGAAACAATTATGGCTGGCCGGTCATCACCTATGGCGTGAACTATGACGGCACGGTCATTTCCAGCAAGACCGAAGCGCCCGGCATGGAACAGCCGCTGGCCAAATGGGTGCCCTCGATCGCCCCGTCCGGCCTGATCCGCTATACGGGAAGCCGGTATCCGGAACTCGCCGGGACGCTGCTCGTCGGCGGCATGAACGGCCCGGCGGGCCAGAAACTCGTCGCCCTCCGCATGGACGGAACGAGCGTCACCGGCGAGACCCATTACCTCACCGGCCTGGAGCGCCCGATCCGCGACATCGCGGAGGCCGGGGACGGCACGCTCTATGTCGTCACCCACGAACTCGACGGCGGCCTCTACCGGATCGATCCGGCGGGCTAGAGCGGTTCACGTTTCAACGAAACCGCGGGCAGGCGAGAAGCTTCGCCCGGCGCTGATGCGCCGCCCCCGCGGAGCCGTCGACTCAAGCCGA
>CAYSED010000121.1:0-378 GCA_964429935.1 uncultured Hyphomonadaceae bacterium | reverse complement strand
AAGCTCGGCCGTCGGCCAGGTGCCGGAATAGACGAGCTTCGAATCGGGTCTCAGCTTCAGGCGGGCCGGGCGGCTGCGCACGAGTGCCATGAGCTGCATCGGATCGACCGGCGTGTCCTCGCGGAACGTGAAGATCGCCCCCTTCGGTCCGGCATCGAGCTTGGCGACTCCGAACGCCTTGCAGCCGGTCTTGATCGCCGTGATCTCGAGAAGCTGCTTTGTTTCCTCCGGCAGCGGGCCGAACCGGTCGATCAGCTCGGCGGCAAAGGATTCCCGTTCGGTCTCGGTGTCGATTGCAGCCAGGCGGCGATAGAGCGACAGGCGGACCGTCAGGTCCTCGACGTAGACGCCCTTCGCCTCCGCGAGCGCGCGCAGGTT
>CAYSED010000120.1:0-7760 GCA_964429935.1 uncultured Hyphomonadaceae bacterium | reverse complement strand
TCACCGGGGAGTTGAGCGGCACGCGCAGTTCGGTCATGAAGTTGCGATCCAGGCGTGGGCCGAGCAGCTTGGACAGCGTGTCGCGTTCCGGCAGCAGATGCTTGCCGATAGTCAGCAGATAGGCCATGCCGGCTGCAGCCATGATCAGCCCGGCTGCGGTGATCTCGAACATGCCGAAGGGCGCGAGACCGGCCTTGCGCGCGACGCCATCGACGAGGATGTTTGTCGAGGTGCCGATCATTGTCAGCGTGCCGCCAAGGATGGTCGCGTAGGACAGTGGGATTAGCAGCTTGGACGGTGTGGTGCCGGCGCGCTTGGCCAGCGAAATCGCGACCGGCGTGAGGATCGCGACCACCGGGGTATTGTTCAGGCAAGCGGAAATCACCAGTGCGGTAATGGTCAGCCCGAACAGCACCCGTGTGGGACTGGTGCCGACCAGGTCGCCGAGCCAGGTGCCCAGTGCGTCGATGCAGCCGGTGCGTTCCAGCGCAGCAGAAATGATGAACATGCAGGCGATCGTCACCGGCGCCGAGTTGGATAGCACGCTCAGCACTTCGCCCGGCGTCAGTAGCTGCGTCGCCAGCAGGACGGCCACGGCGATCGCGACGACGATATCCGGGCTCCAGGTTTCCCGAACGAACGCCACCAGTAGCCAGATCAGCAGGGCGCAGACGAACAACAGCGGCAGCGATTCTGGGAGCATGGACGTCCTTAAGGATGGCAACTGCGGCGCGTCGAAACAACGAGCCCGCGGCGCAAGATAGAGACGTCAGCTTAGAGAGTCCAGAAACCTTTCCTGCTGTTTATATGCGATCTGGTTATTAGTCTGCGGTCAACACGGCTGGTAAGCGAAGAGCCGGAACGAAGGTCTCCGCGAATCGCGTCATCAATAAAAGGGATAAACGAAAAAGCCGCGCAATGCGCGGCTTTAAAGGTGGTGGGCCCACACGGACTCGAACCCTTATGTGGTATGCAAATCCCTCGGAAGCATACTGTCCGTCCGGAAAAGGTAGGCTATCCGGCTCTCAATAATCAGGCCTGAAACCATAACTGGCTCAAACAATATCATTCCTTTAAATGCCACACAAGTGTTGAATTTGAAAGCTGTTTTGTTCCTTTGGTCTTAGCGAAGCGCCTGGCCTCTGGTTCCGCTTTCACAACAAGTGCAGGGCGTGCCGGAGGCCCAGGGTTAAAGACATAACATCTATGCTCCAGCCTCATTCTCATTCGACCTGTAGCTTCCAACTTCATTGTGTTCATGGGCAATTTGTTGCAAAAGTCTCTCTGGAGCTACCGCTTCGTAGCTACTGAACGAGTCGAGTAAGACTGTGAGGGGGTGAACGCCCATAACTTCAGCGATCTCTATCAGCTTCTCGACCGTAATCCCTATCACTCCTCGCTCTAGCTCCGACATATGTGTCCGGCTGCTGACGGACGAGAACGCCTCCTGCGTGAGCCCACGGGACTTGCGAACTCTCCGCAAGCTCATGCCCAGTGCCTGCCTGAAATCCATCCCAATCTTCCCATTGCAGAAAAGGAAGAATGGAGCCAGAATGCATGCAATAGCACTACAAGGTATTGCACTCATTATCTGGAGCTGACTAATGTTCAAAACCCACGAGAGCGCCTATTACAACCTGGCGCCCGTGTTCGGGCCCGACCATCACCACTGGAGGCTCGTTGAGCGCGAAATCTCGAGTCCGTGGCTTCACGCAACGGTGAAGGTGACAGAGGGTGGTATTGAATACACAAAGACCGTCATGCCCAATGACCTGACTACTTTTCTTGAAATGGCCAACTTGAAAACTCCTGATGCACGCATCGGCGAGCTTCAGCTGATGAGCCCAGCGTGGATGAACGGCGCGGGACGGTGGCTGCTTGAACCTATCAGACAAATTGACATTGCCAGATCAGCTGACAACGAGCTGATCCATATCTACGTGACGCACGAAGGTAAGAACTATTACGACCCTTCACGGACGCCGGCTGAAATTTTGGAGCTGACGAACCAGCAAACCGTGTTTTACACAAACCTCAGCTGACGCGGTGCACATGTTGAAAACGACCTTGATTCCAGAGACCAGTCGGTCAATCTCGTCTTATGCAAAACGACAGCTGGCCCATGCTCTGAAGGCAAAGTATCCGCTTCCGGTAACGGGCTTTCTAGTTGATGCGGTTGTTATCGCAAATGCCGCTGTCGGGATCAGCTATCAACATGCCCGCAGGGAAAGTACAGGTCGGTTTGCTGACGGCCATCTCATACGAACCTCAGACATCATCGGTCTGCGTCTTAGCGAAGGCCGCTGGCTCATAACGACTCTTAACTCAACGTACGTCGTGGTTACGTTCAAGCAGGGCGTCGGACGGCCATCGCTGATGGCGCTTCATCGCTTAATGAAGTCAGGGATTGTCCTTACGCCCAGACAGCTTCACTAGATCCTGCGCATGCCATAAGTGAGCCACTGCAGCTTTAGGCTTATCCCTAGGTTGCAAATCCGTGAATCACCACGAGGACTACCATGAAGCCCCAGATTCTGGATGTTAGTGGAAATGAAAAACTACTCGAAATCATGGAGTTTCTATATGGCTATGCTCCCGCAATCAACGGCACCAATCTGAGTCGAGACCAGATCCTGCTTGAGTTACACCGGCGAAATCCCGGCAAGCAGTACTGCCTAGTGAAGAGCTGGACTCTCGTCGAGCTCGATATCTCAGACGAAGCGCGTCAACAAATTGAGTCTGATGGATTCATGGCACGGCTTATCCACGCCGACGAGGTGGTCGAAGACTCAGCTGGACGTTTTCCACCGGGCTTTTGGGTGAGGAGCTCCCTGCAGCAGAAGTATGATGGCGATGGATTTTTCGAGACCAGGAGCACCATCTACGTCCTGCTTGGCGTTGGTCGGCACAAGAAGGTGCGCGATGACATCGTCTATAGCATTCGTCCGTAAACCGGAGGCAATGCATGAGCGACACGGATAGGACTGCTGTTTGCCACGACGCAGGTGATGGTAGCGGCGACTTGATCGTGGAGATTCCTCCAGAGGTGCTTGAGGCAATGGGATTGCGGCTTGGAGACAAGCTAAACCTCGAGCTTGCCGGTAAGGATTTAGTGCTTATACCCATTCAGGATAGCTCTCAGGGCTCCTGAAGGCTGCATTGCAGAGAGCTTGAGACTGGCCTCCCCTACAGCGAGTGAACGCACTATGAGCACACCAATTCAACTCTGTTGTGTCTGCGATGCTCCTGTCGTGAGCACCAAGGACATGCCTTGTGGCGCTCTTGTCTCGAGTCCGCTCTACTCTGGGGATGGTTACAACGTCGTACTTTGCTCTGGATGTTTCGGTCGATGCCTTTCAGGACTTCGCCGCGACCGGCTTGTGCACACAATGTTTGATGACGTTCAGGAAGATCTGGAAAGCTTTGGTCGAACCATCCCTAGAGATGAAAGCTAATGCTCGAAACCGGGATCGTTTACCGAGTTATCAACCTGGTGATTGAAGCTGGGGCTCTCATCCTCGATGAGCTTCGGAGACTGGACGGGCCGCGAGGAAGTGGCTACAAGGCCGAGGTCGATGTTGAGATCGAGGTCATGCTGCGTCGAGGTCTTGAGCAGATACTTAACTGCGATTTCGTAGGGGAAGAGACCGGGCGCCATCAGACTGGGCATCGCTATTGTTGGGTTGTTGACCCCAATGATGGAACCGCAGACTTTCTCGCTGGACGAGCTGGCTCCGCAGTCTCGGTAGGGCTTCTGGATGACGGAGAACCGGTGCTTGGTGTTGTTTACGCACCTGCCACTCCTCGTGGGCCAGACTGCATTGCTTGGCAGCAGGGAATGCGCTCGCTCCTTCGTAACGGCCAAGCCATTGAGCCGTGCGGTGCGAATCGCCTCCTTCAAGCTTCGGTTGTGTTTGTCAGTACGGCAGCAGTCCCTAAGCGCGCTGAGAACGACATCCTATGCGCCCCCGCAATCTGCGAACCGATGCCTAGCATCGCCTATCGGCTTGCCCGAGTCGCAGCTGGTGATGGGGCCGCAGGCGTTTCGTTATACCCCGTCTCACCCCATGACGTTGTCGCAGGCCAGGCTCTACTCAAGGCAGTAGGTGGCGATATCTTCGATCAAGACGGGAAGCCTATTCGCTATACCGCATCAGCTGAATTCACCTACCCCGTGGAGCAGTGCTTTGGCGGTCAGAGTGAGGCATGTCGAACTCTGTTGGCTCGTCCATGGCTCAAGCTGCTCCAACCCAAAGCATAAGCATCGTCTCATCTAGCCTGATTGAACCGACCTTGCGTCTGATATGAAAAGTGTCGTCCGCCACTAGCAGCTCACGGACAGAAGCGGACACTCCCCAGAGCCAGCACCTTACTCGCAAGCAGTAGAGGGAAACACTTCGCCCAATAGTGACGCCAGTGCTCGCGCCTCGGGAGTAATCTGAAAACGATTCACATACAGCACAAATGCGACCACGCCGGACATTGCAGCGGAGGGGCCAGGCTTATCAAAGCGGGATCTTCGAGTGGCTCATTGCCATACCCGCGAGTGCTTTTTCAAGAGCGTTGGCAACTTTTCGCGCAGCGGTCTTTACTACGAAGCAGACTCTACTGATCAGGAAATATCTGGTGTTACGGATCGGGGTAGCTGATCGTGCTTTACATGCTCCCATCACTACGAAGGAAGCGCAAAATGAAACGCCGAGCAGGTGCAGGGTGCATTACAGGTTTGACGCTGCTGATTAGTCAAGCAGAGGCAATGGCTCAAGCGAGCATTGCCGCCGAGAATATAATCGACACAGTAAGCTTCTCGTATACTGATGTTACTGGAACCAAGCAGAAAGAAGACGTGACACTCTTGCGGGACGAGCGGGACGTAAAACAGTGGTACTACGTTCCGAGTAAACCCGTGCTTGTGACTACATATGTAGGCGACAAAGCCATCCCTCAGTTCAGCTTACTAACCTACGACTACAAAGAACCCGGGAGCCAAAATATTTCAAGCGCGGGTCTACTTAATTTTTCTGCCCGGTTATCATTGCCTTCTGAAGCTAATGAAGCAATGCTTGCAGCGGCTAAGGAAGCAGTGGCAAAAAAGCAAGGTACAGCTATTGCAAGCAATATGCGCATTGCAGCATTGCCAATCAACAAGGCCGCCGTCGCTGTATATGCAGGAGATGGTAAGTTAGTCGGAACTGCCGAGGGTACAGGTACTGCGCCTACGTTTGCCTCGCAGGCCATGGCCTTCAGTATTCCGCTGACTCAACTCGGAGCGGCCGTGTTCGACGATTTGGTCAAGGGTACAACAGGGGTTAGAACAGCTGTTGCATTTTCCTACAACGGAATTACTCCAAAATGCGGTTACCGCATTACGACAGACTATTCGCGCGCTCGGGATTTTTATAGCAAAAATGAGAAGATTGCGGCGCGTGCCAGCTACTACGGCTGGTTCGGTGGCTCGTATAACAAAGACGCCACTGATATACGAGACGCGCTGATTCAAGAGGGTGCTTTGAAAACTGAGATCCTCGCCTCAAATGAGTGCGCCCCTGAAAGACTGGATGCGTTGATGCAGCCCATACTAAAACGCATCAACGACCAAGTCCTAGCAACATTTAAGCCGCCAGAGAAAATTGATCCCACGGTAGCAGGTACTCCTTCTACAGGCGGGTATTTTGGCGGGGTAGGTTATTCTGTGGCGGTCAAAAAGCTTACAGAGTTGACCATCCTAAAGGAGACCGTGAACTTCGAGCAAGCTACCATTGTGGAGCGCAATACCGTAGCGCAGGGGTTTATTGGTATCGGTAGTTATTCTGAGGATATACGTAAACAGCTAATCACGGTGGTCGACGGAAGCATTAATTCTGGAGTGTACTTCGCGCTGCCCCAAGTACCGGAGGGAATCGAACGGGTGGACATGACGGTAAGTTTGAGGGCGGGTGACAAGACCTACGCCAGTAGTTCATTCCAATACACGCGAACAGCAAACGCGTGGAAAAGCCTGCAAACCGGGAGTTCTACGGAACGTATTAGCTTCTCAACGAAAGGTGTTGAGCAAGAGCTTGGAAAAGTAGCAATTGAAGATGCGCAGTTGCGTGTCAATAAGGTTCTTCGCACTACACAGCAAGAGAGCGCGAGCATCATCGATGATGCGAAGTTATCAAATGCAGTCATGGCCTTAGATTTACAGCGTGGTTTCTACGGTGTTCGAATTTCGCCATCTGCCATATCCTTCAGCGAATTGGGTGGTGATTTCGCTCGAATTCAAGTAATTGCCAAGGCGGGCAACAAAACCAAGAGCTATGTCTTCCGGGCATTTAATGCAAACGGGGTATGGCAGGCTCCTCAGGATGATTATTTCTTTGTCCCTTCAAAGGACTTACCCGTAAGTCTAACTGTAGTGGCCGTTTATAAAGACCAATTACCAGACATCACCAAAACAGTTAGTATACCGGTCGACGGCATCAAAGATGTTTTTCTAGACACTGTATTGAGAGCGCCATGAGGCTCGCTCAATCGATACTTGGATCATGTCTGCTGTTAGGCAGTGTGTATGTGCAGGCTGATAATCTCGAACCTTTTGTCCTTTATGCGTCGCACCCAATTTGCGGCTACAACCCTGCTTTCGACCATCTGCAGTCTGCTCCGGCAATGCCGTTCGCGAAATGTCGCACCTTGGCTGTAGGCTATGACGTCAGTAAGTCGTATCCCGATCCAGGTGTAGATGCGCTGTCCAAGCTTCTTATAGCTATAGCTGATGCGGGCGGGTGGGATTTCTATTTTGCTCCGTTGAATCAGATCCCTCTAGAGTGCCAGATTCGTTTTCCGCTCTACTCTCCTACGGGCCATATCCCAGTCCCCGACGTAGGGAACATCCCTGCTCCTGGTTTTGGTGCTATTCCAGCTACACCTTCACCTTACTCAGCCGCTGCTCAATTCCCGCCTTGTACGGTCAAGATGTTGAAGGACTACGTAGATAAATACAATGCGCAGCCAATCGTAGATTCAGTCAAACGGTTTGAGCAATGCTTGCTAAGACTCGACCTAGATAACAGTGATACGGTGCAGCAGTTACTGAAAATAACTGCAGTGATCAAAGTGGCAGGAACCTTTATCACTCTTGACGAAATCACAGAGCTGCTCGAATAGAACTGCGCAGCCTGGGAGTTATCAAACCTTGTTTAATCAACAGTCTACGAATAGCTTTACATACTTTGGTGTCTGCACTGAAACAGGCCACTGCATCGGATGGTCGTAGGCAAAATATCCTTCGACAACATGATTCTATTATATTAATCAGCTGTACATTCGGAGGGCAGTATCATGAGCTCATGGATGCAGTCACTAGGACTAGTGTTCACCTTGCTTTCGGCTAGCCAAGCAAGTCTGGCTAGGATCGAGCTACCAGCACAGTCATATGATCTTTCAGAAAATTCATATTCGATATTCAGTGTGGATACCAAAGGGCGTAACACAATAGTGCTGTACGCAGATGAGCTAGACTTGGGCGGGTTGTCTATCTCGCCCGTACTTGAACGACCACAGCGAACCCCTGATATAATTGTGATAGCCCAAACCCTACGAATAGGGCCGCGCACCACTTTTTTACTTGACGGCCAGTACGATCTAATGGCTCTACAGGATCTGCGTGGAGGCGACCTGTATCTGATTGCAGATACCTTGATTATAAATGGGCAAGATAAAGGCAGGGCGGCGGCAAAAACTGAGTGCAACACCTGATCTTTCCGGTACGGTGCTGCCCC
>CAYSED010000119.1:0-7832 GCA_964429935.1 uncultured Hyphomonadaceae bacterium | reverse complement strand
ATTCGACCCGGAAAGGAATCCCTTGCGATTCCGTCAAAGACGAAGACGCTCTAGAAGCGCGTGCGGACGGCCAGCTTGAAGGTCCGGCCGATCGGGTCTCCGGTGAACGGGTCGAAGGCAAGCTCGAGGCGCGTGAACGACGGATCCTGGTCGAATATATTGTCGACCGAGAAGGTGAAGGTCGAATTGTAGGGCAATTCGATCTGGTAGGTCAGGTCGTTCGTGACGAAACTGTCGATCGTGTCCCCGAGCGCCCCCGGGCCAAAGCGGGCATCGTCATACTCGCCGATGAAGCGCACCGTCCAGCGGACATTGTGCCGGCCGTGGCTGTAGTTGGCAAAGGTCTCGAACTTCACTTCCGGCAGCGGCGTCGCGATTGTCTGAAAGTTGAGGAAGCCAGCCGCCTCGAGCGGCGGGGCGACGACGACGCCCTCGATGACCGTCTCGCCGATCGTGTAGTCGATCACATAGGTCAGCGAGCCGCCCAGGTCGAGATCGCCGCCGAACAGGTCCTCGAACGTGTAATTGGCGATCACGTCGATCCCGGACGTGTCGATGTCCGGACCGTTCGCCGCGAAGGTCGACAGCCGCGACACGTTGCCGATGGCGCAGGCCCCGGTGAAGGTGAAGCGGGCTTCGATGGGGGCGAAGGCCGGATTGCCGCAATTGTTCGGGAGGCCGGCCGGGAAGAGGGCACCGACGAGGCCGGACACCGGCTCGGCTATGATCGGATCCTTGAACTCGAAGCTCCAGTAATCGACCGTCGCCGTGAACCCCCCGGCTTCGAGGATGGACCCGACGCTGTAGGTGAAGGCATCCTCGGGCTGGAGGTTCGCATTGCCGGTGATGTCGACGGCCCGGAAGGTCCCGCCGATGTTCTGCAGGGACGTGACCGTGGTCGGCGACACCTGGGTCAGCGAGGGTCCCCGGAAGGTCGTGCCGACGGAGCCGCGGAACGCCAGGAAGTCGATCGGCTGGTAGCGAAGCGAGAGCTTGGGATCGACGGTCGAGCCGACAGCCCCGCCATAGTCCTCGAAGCGGAGGGCCGCATTGGCCGTCAGGTTCTCGAGGATCGGCAGGTTCAGCTCGCCGAAGAAGGCGTAGACATTGCGGTCGAGCGATACCGGGACGCTGCCGGTCAGGAAGCCGAATATGCCGGTCTGGATGGCGCAGGACGTGTTGCCCGTTGTCACCGTGTCGATGCAGGGATTGATGTTGAGGTTGGCATTGTCGCTGATGTCGGAGCTGAAATCGTCGCGGCGGAACTGCCCGCCAAAGGCCCAGCCGACCGCGCCGCCCGGAAGCGTGAGGGGCAGTTCGCCGCTCAGGAGCCCGTCGAGCACGAGCAGGCCCTGGGTCTGGTCGGTCGTGAGCTGGTCGAGGAAGAAGTCGATCACTTCGAGACTGTTGGCGGCCGCCGGATTGAAGAGCGGGTTCGCCTCGCCGGTAATCGCATTGGCCGGAAGGGCAGTGCTGAACGGGTTGAAGAAGAGACAGCCGTTCAGGCCGGGCGTGTTGGCGGCGACATTGCAGTTCTCGCCGCCGAGGCCGCGCAGGGCGAGGGCGAAATTGTTGACGATCGTGTCGGTATTCGTCCGGAAGCCGCTCTCCTCGCCATAGGTGACGGCAAAGCTCCAGTTGGCGACATCGGCGAGCTTGCCCGACAGTTCGCCCGAGACCCGGAACGCGTCGAACCGGCGCTCTTCCTCCTGGGCGAACGGGAACTCGAAGAAGGGATTGCCGCCATTGCCGAGCGGGCGCGTCGCGATCAGGAACGCGCCGATGCTTCCCGGCGGTATTGAGCCTGGCGCCTGCGCGGCGAGCGAGATGAAGCCGGGGTTCGTCGCCGGCACGAAGAACTGACCCGGAATGAGCGAGGCATCAGCGGTCGGCGCGCTCGCCCCGCCCACCGGCGGGAAGGACGGCGAGAAGTTGATCTGCGGGACGTCCGTTTCCGAATAGAAACCCTCGAGGTGGAAATCGACCCCGTCATTGAACAGGCTCGCATTGAACTCGCCATAGAGCTGGAAGCGCTCCTGCTCCTCGACGAGATTGTCGAACCGGGTGAACTGGAAGCCGCACAGGGGAAGGGTCGGCGTCGGCTGGAGCTCGAATCCGCCCAGCCCGACACAGCCCGGGTCGCGGGTGACCCCGGCGGTCGGCGCAAACGTCGGCCCGACCGGCAGGAAAGCCCCCGGATTGCCGACCAGCGAGATGCCGCCCTCGGGGTTCTCGGCGAAGCTGAGGTTCACGAAGTCGCGGTCGAGCGTCGACAGTTCGGACCGCTTCTGGAACGCGCCCGACAGGAGCACGTTCATGTCGTCGCCGACCCAGCCGAAATTCGCGAACACGTCCCATTCGCCGTTCGATCCGTCGACGAACTTGTAGCTGCCGCCGGCTTCGACCCCTTCAAAATCCTTGCGGGTGATGAAGTTGACGACCCCCGCCACGGCATCGGAGCCATAGGTGGCGGCGGCCCCGTCTTTTAGGATCTCGATGCGGCCAACCGGCGCAAGCGGCAATATGTTCGTGTCGATCGCGCCGGCGCCCGCGAGGATGAACGGGTTCGACGGCAGTCGGCGGCCATTGTAGAGCACGAGTGTGCGCTGTGGCCCGAGGCCGCGCAGGTTGACCGTTCCGGACCCTTCCGAGCCTTGCGCCCGCGCATCAAACTGGTTGGTGTCGCCGAGCACGCCGCTGGAAACCGGCAGGGACTTGATGAGTTCGAGCGCCGAGGGCGAGCCCTGTTTCAGAAGCTCTTCCTCGCTGATGACGTCGATGGGCAGAGCCGCCGTTTCCGCCGCCCCTGCAATCAGCGATCCGGTGACGACGACCGTGTCGAGGGTCCGGTCGTCCTCCGCGTCGGCGGTCTGCTGGGCGAGCGCCGGTTCAAGCGCAAACATCCAAGACAGGGACGTGCCAATGATAAGCTTGTTGGTGATGTTCATTCCATAGTCCTCCCGGAAAGCCTTCGGGACTCGGCGGCGCCGGACCCGCTATATGCCCCGGATTAGCCTGTGCGCCCTAAAAAAAAACAAGGTGTCATGCATGCTGCACTGCAGCGCCGCGATGGCGAGCCCGGGGGCGTTCGCGCATCGGCGGCCGCCTTGGGCATGGGGGGCGGACGGGTTCGGCGGGGCCGTCGCGGCAAGGCAGATTCCGGTGGCTCCGGCGCGCTGCCGTATCGCGCGGGGCCTCGCCGGTCCCTTTGGCCGGGCCTTCGCACCCGCAGCAGGGGCGTCCTTTATTTTTGGCAATGTTGCCAAACTGGTACAGTTCGCCGGGCTTCGCCCGTCAGAGCCGCCGGTCACCCCGGAATATCCATGATCCCGCCTGAAAGGATAATCCTGTCGATGCCGGGACCACCTGTCACCTCTGGAACATGCAGGGCCTGCAGGCGGGGCGGTCCAGGCTCGCCGGGCCCCCGGGGACGGGTCCTCACGCGCTGGCTCGGCGGCAGGGGCTCTCCGGTCTCGGCAGCCCGGAAGGCAAGGTCGAGCGCCTGCTCGACATAGGGCGCAAGCGGCACGAAAGCCGCCGCGAGGCGCGGGTCGGACAGAAACCCGTCAAAGTGCTGGGCATGGTCGATCTCGCAATAGCAGAGCGTCCCGGCTAGGCCGAACCGGCGCCATGCGCGCGCGGCATAGGCGCGCGAGCTCTGCGACGGGCTGATGAGCGGATCATCCCGGCCATGCAGGATGATGACCGGGCGCTGTCCCGGGTCGCCGGAGGCAAGGCATTCTGCGATCCCGGCCCGGACCCGTCCGGAGGCCGCTTGCGGGCCGGAATGGCAGGCGCGGAGCGCGCGGGCGGCGGCAAAGCCCGCCTCCGGGCCAGTGCCGTGCCCGCCTGCCAGAACGAGCCCCCCGCCCGGGGCGAGGCCGGCTCCCGAGCGGGCATATGTCCCAAGGCAGTCGTCGCGCCCGGTCTCGCAGTCGAACCGCACGCAGCCGGCTGCGTCCGCTTCGGCCGGCGCGTATCGTCCGAGGGCGAAGGCATAGTTTGCGGCAATGGCAGGCCAGATCACGGAGAGCTGCATCAGCGGGGCCATCATCAGGCTCTTTGGCGAGAAGCCGGCCCGGAGGAGGCGTTCCCCGGCCGTCCGGTGGGTCAGGCCGGTCTCGTCCTGCAAGAGCTGCTGCCAGCGGCCGAGCCCGCCGGCGTGCAGGGCAAGCGCCTCGCCAAACGGAAGGTCCCGGACATCAAGGCCTGCGAGGACCGCCGGAAGAAGGAGGTTCGCTTCGGTTGCGTAGTCGAACAGCGGCCTGCTCTCGAGGCTGCAGGCCTGTCCGCCGATGCGGGCCGGCACCGGTTCGCCGGGAATGAGGGCGATATTCGGCTCCACGGCCACGACCGCGTCGATCAGGCCGCTCCTGTCGAGTTCGGCCGCGCGCAGGACAGCCCCGCCGCCATTCGACACGCCTGCGGCAACCACGCAGACCGCTTCCGGGGCGACAAGGCCCGACAGGAGGTGGAGCGCGTATCGCGCCGTCAGGAGGGTGATATCGCCCCAGCCGGCCTCGGCATTCTCGCCCGAATGGGCATGCTTGAGGGCAAATCCCTGCGAACCGGAAGCGGCTCCGGCAAGGCGGAATGTCGTCGGGGCGCGGGAGCTGCGCCCGGCGCTCTCCCCGTCGATGTCGAGAAACCGTCCGGAGGGCAGGTGCTGCGCGCCGAGGCCGCAGCCCTTGTCGGTGAGCGCGAGCGCGCAACCGCGCGTCAGGGCCCAGATCCCGATGTCGCCGATGGACCCGGTCGCCCCGCGCGAACCCGACGCGGGCGCGATCACGAGCCTGGGCCGTGTCGCATCGAACGTGTCCGGCACGAGGACCACGGCTTCGGAAGCGTGTACCCTGCCGGGGCAGCGCAGGAGCGCGCGATATTCCGTTCCGGCGACCTGGATCGCGTCTGCCGCCGCCCCGTAGAGTCGCCCGAAGCCGCCGTCGCAGGTCAGGTCCAGAAGTTCCCGGATATCCTTCCAGCGCAGGGCCTGCCGCCTTGTTGCGCCTGCCGGGAGCTTGTCGGCACGCAACCCGGCGAGGCCGAGGCCTGCCGTCACGAGGTCGTCGGAGACCCCGTCGCACGATCTCGGGACGGCTTCCCAGGCGATGCCCTCCGGCCGGGCCTTGAGAGACCTTCGGCAGGCAACCCGAATTGCTGGAGGCAGTCCGGCGCGAGGGGCTCGTCCTGTGACCACGGGCGCGGGACGCTCTGCGACTTCAGGTGCCGGCCGTCATCCGGTCAGAACCGGACGATGGCGCGAATGTCCCAGGTGCGCGGCGCGGCGAAGAAGCCCGTCTCGACGCCCGGAAAAGCCGAGAGGTTGAAGCCCTGGACCCGGATCGCCTCGTCGCTGAGGTTCTGCACGCCGGCCCGCACTTCGTAGCGGTTGTCGGCTGTCTTCACGGCGACAAAGGCATTGCCGAGAATGTAGGAGCCCTGTTCGAGATTGGGGCTGTCGGTCACTTCCACGGCAACGACATCACGGTAGGCCGCGTCGAGATGGGCCACGGCGACGAGACGGTTGCTGACGGGGCGCTCATAGGTGGCTCCGAGGCTCGCGTTCCAGCGCGGCGCATTGACGAGGCGGCGGCCCGAAACATCGGTGGCGATGCCGCCGACCAGCGTGTCGAACCTGTCATATTCGGCATCGAGGAAGCCGAAGCTCGCCGACAGGCTGAGTTCGTCCGTTGGCAGGGCAAAGACTTCCAGTTCGATACCCTGAATTGTCGCTGCGGCGGCATTGGTGAACTGGCTGACGAAGACGCCGGTGACCGGGTCGGCCCCGAAGGATGTTACCTGCACGTCGCTATAGTCATTGTAGAAATAGGCGGCATTGGCGACGAGACGGCCGCCATGAAACGAGGTCTTGAGGCCAGCCTCATAGCTCCAGACGAATTCCGGGTCGAACGGCTCGAAACCGAAATCATTGTTCGCCCGCCCGTCAAAGCCACCGCTCTTGAAGCCGCGCGAGGCCGAAACATAGGAATTTATTCCATCGGCGAGCGTGTAGGAGACTGAGAACCGGGGCGTGAAGGCGTCGAAAGTCGCTTCGCCCGAGATGACATTGCCCGGCACGCCAACGCCGGCGAGGAAGGGCGGCGTGTCCTGGAGGACGGAGAGGTCCGGATTGAAGATCATCTCGAACCGTCTTGCCGAGTCCCGTGTCTCGGTTGTGTAGCGCAGGCCAGCGCTGAGGCTCAGCCGGTCCGTCAGGTCATAGGAGGCATCGAAGAAGGCGGCAAAACTGTCGGTGACCTGGCGCGTGTCGGCGAGCGAGGAACTCGAGAAGCCGAAGGCGAGGACCGGGAAGCCGAAGATCGCGGCCGCCGCATTGTCGACGCCGCTGAAGGTCAGGTCATTGTCGTGGAAGTAATAGAGCCCGCCGGTCGCCGCAAACGGACCATCGCCGTCATAGGTCGCGCGGATCTCCTGCGTGAACTGTTCCTGGTCCTGCTGGACAAGGACATCGAGCAGCGGCAGCGGCGACCCGTCAGTGTCCAGAATGAGGTCGAAATTGAAGCCGCGAAAGGCCGAAATGGATTCGATGCTGAGCGCGTCGGTCGCCTGCCAGGTTGCCTTCAGCGACACGCCATAGGCATCAATCTCGGACCGGTTGTTGGCATTCGTGTTGACAGTGAAGGGATCGGCCGGCGGCTGGAAGATGGCAGGCGTCGCCGGGGCGTTCACCGGATCGGGAAAGCCGAGCACGGGCGTTGCGAGCGACGGGCTGCGCGAGGTGTCCGGACGATCGAACTTGCCGTCGGCGCTGAGGACGAAGGTCAGGTCGGACCGGGGCGTGAAATAGAGCGCGGCGCGGCCGGCAAAGGTGAGCTGGTCGCCATCGTCCTCGCCGGTGAAGATGTTCGTGTTGTAGCCGTCGCGGCCCTGGACCGATCCGGCGATCTTGCCGCGCAGGAGCCCTTCGGCAATGGGTCCGCTGACCCGGCCCCGCGCGAAGTAGGAACTGAAATTTCCCCCGCCCGCCTCGAGATAGCCTTCCAGTTCGTCGCCCGGCTCGAAGGACACGAACTTGACGGCCCCGCCAATCGTGTTGCGGCCGTAAAGCGTGCCCTGCGGCCCGCGCAGCACCTCGATGCGGCCGATATCGAAGAGGTCGAGAAAGGCCGCCTGCGAACGGGCGATGAACACGTCATCGACATAGACCCCGACGCCCGGATCGGCGAAGGCGAGGCTGTCATTCTGGCCGACCCCGCGCACGAAGATGACCGCGTTGGAGGCGTCCCCCTCATCAAGGTAGACGTTCGGTATGGCATATTGCAGGCCGGACAGATCGTCGGCCTGGAGCTCGTCGGCCCGTTCGGCGGAGAAGGCCGACACGGCGATGGGAACGTCCTGCAGGCTTTCCTCCCGGCGGCGTGCCGTCACCGTGACCTCGTCTAGGGTGCGCGCGGCCTCCCCGGGGTCTCCGCTGTCCTGGGCTGTAGCCGGCATCTGCATCGCGGCGAGCGCGAGCATGGATGCTGTCAGGAAATATCTGCCGCTGGCGCGCTTGGCGTCTGTCATGTCTAGTCCTCCCGAACGAGCCCGGCCTGTCCTGGCCAACGGGTCTTCGTCCGGTACAGTGAAGCGCATGCGGGCGCCCGGGACGATGACCGATGCGATCAATCTCGGCAGGACATTTTCGCTCACGGAGTGGGACCGTGCCGGGGCGCGGGGTCAGTGCGCGGCGGCAAAGGCAGCGGGCGTGAGGCCGGTCCAGGCCTTGAAGGCCCGGGAAAAACTGCGCGCGTCCGAAAAGCCGAGCCGGGCGGCCACTTCCTCGACCGGGTGTCCGTCGCCGAGGAGTTCGCGCGCCTTGAGGCTTGCGG
>CAYSED010000118.1:0-7872 GCA_964429935.1 uncultured Hyphomonadaceae bacterium | reverse complement strand
GATGAATCACACATCACGCCAAAACTGAATCCTGAATGTCGATTGAACCTAGCGCTTCCCGCGCGCGGCTGACGCGGCTCTTCACCGTGCCGCTCGAGCAGCCGCAGATCTCGGCAGCCTCCTCATAAGTGTAGCCGCCCGCAACCACAAGCAGCAGCGCCTCGTACTGCGCTTCAGGCAAGCGCTCGATCAGGGACCTGATGACCGAGAGGTCCGCCGCGGATTCCTGGGCCGCCGGGGCTACCAGCATCTGTTCGGCAAAGTCCGGATCGAGCGGTGCGGACCGCCAGTTGCGGCGGGCACCCTGCAGGAACTCGTTGCGCACGATGCGCATGAGCCAGGGCTGCGGATCTATCCCCGGCAACAGGCTCTCGCGGGCCGCCCAGGCCTTGAGGCAGGCATCCTGGACGATGTCGTCGGCCAGCACGCGGTCGCGGCAGAGGGAGCGTGCATAGGCACGCATTCTCGGGAGATGCGCTTCCAGAAGGTCTGAAAAAGGCGTCGGGCAATGTCCGGTCATGCGGATATGCCCCCGCAGCCTATTTGCCGGACGATTCCCTGCGCCGCAGTTCGGCGAGCAATTTGGCAAGCCGTTCGGGCAGCGGCTCCTTCTCGACGGACGAGAAGGCCGCCTTCAGCGCCTCCGACGTCTTCTTCTGCCGGACCCAGTCGGTTCGGTAGACCGGCTCTGCAGGCGCTTGAGGTTTCGATTTCGGCGTTTTCTTCAAGACGTCGTTCCGGATGATTCAGAAAGTGGCTGTCTTGTAATGACACGGCGAAGTCCCTGGGAAGCGGATTTGGCTAATCTCTTTGATTGTCACATTTAATTGATCGAGATTAATTGTCCGATAAGACCGTCCGGGAATTATGGCCGTGCCTGCTGTCGCGCGGGCAAGCATCAGGTCGGAGACGCGGCGAGGTCTTGGCATTGGACAGCACCATTTTCGCCTTGTGCGAGGAAATGCTCCCGCGTCTTCGCAGGTTCGCGAGGGCGCTTGCCGGGCAGCGGGAGCCGGGCGACGCGCTAGTCGCAGACCTTCTTCAGGACCTCCTCGACGGCAGGATAGATATCGCTTCACCGGACTCGGTTCCCGTCGTCCTGTTCAGGGCGCTTGCCGAGAAGGCCGACGCGGGCGCCGGAACCGTCGGCGGGCCCGCCGTGCCCGGGATTGCGGGCCGGTTCGGCAAGCTGTCCTCGGCCGCGCGAAGAGCCCTTCTCCTTGTCCTTGTCGAAGGCTTCGGCAATGACGAGGTCGCCGAAATCCTGTCTGTCGACTGGCGCGAGGTTCCGGGGCTTCTGGACGAGGCCCAGCAGGAAATCGAGGCCCAGCAGAACGCCCGGATTCTCATCATTGAGGACGAGCCGCTGATCGCCCAGCACCTGCGCATGATCGTACAGGCCATGGGCCACCGGGTCGTCGGCGTCGCGGCAACCCGCCATGCGGCTGTCGAGGCGGCAAAGGCCCATGCTCCGGATCTCCTGCTGGTCGATGTTCAGCTTGCCGACCTCTCGTCAGGTATTGACACGCTAGATGACATAACAAGGATCGTCAACATTCCCTCGATCTTCATCACGGCCTATCCGGATCGCCTGCTGACGGGCGACCAAGACGAACCGGCCTTCCTCCTCGCCAAGCCGTTCGACCCGGACATCGTGCGCGCTGTTGTCAGCCAGGCGATTTTCGTCGGCACTAACTGAAAGCAGTCCCGGAAAAAAAAGCCGGCCCCGAAGGACCGGCTTGAGTTGGATTGGGACAATTGGGGTGGAGCCAGGCTCCTCGGTAATCTATGCGCGAGGCCGCAAAACGGTTCCATCGAAACTGAAATTGTTTTGTGCAGCCCTGTCCCCTATGCGTAAAATGATCTGCAAGGGAGGTTTCTTGGGGCCAGCCGGCAGCCGGGCCGCATTGCCGGGCAAAGGGTTTCCGCCCCAGCACGGACAGGCATGGACATAGATTTCAAGACCCTCCTCGACAAGTGGTCCCTTCCGGTCATGATGCTGGATCGCTCGCTCTGCTATGTGTATGCCAACCAGACCTATGTCGAGGCGACCCACAAGCCCTGGGCCGAACTCGAGGGTCGCAACATTTTCGACTGTTTCCCGGCAGACCCCGAGGGCAGGGAAATCGTCGAGCCGATACTCATGAGAACGCTCGGCGGCGAAACGACGCGGCTCGACGCGCTGCCCTACCTGATCGCCCATGCCGACGGCGAACTGCACACCCATTACTGGCGGCTGGTCCAGGAGCCGGTCCGCGGCACCGACGGCACTGTGCTCTACCTTGTCCAGAAGCCTGAGGACATCACCGCCGAGGTCGAGATGCGGCGGCAGCGAGACATCGTGATCGACGAGCTCAACCACCGGGTCAAGAACCTCTTCTCGGTCATCCAGGCCGCCGCTGTCATCTCCGGCACCTCGGCCCTGTCGGTCACGCAGTTCGCCGAGGACTTCGGCAAGCGGCTGCGATCCATGGACCGGACCTATTCCCGCCTCAGCGACAATAACTGGGCGGGGCTCGGGCTGCGCCAGATTTTCGAGGAGGAACTTGCAAGCTTTCGCCAGATAAAGGTGCGCAATTTCGCCATCGAGGGACCGGACATACTCCTCTGCATCCGGTCGGCCAAGCACATGGCCATGCTGATCCACGAACTTGTGACCAATGCAACGAAATATGGCTGCTTTTCCGTACCGCACGGCCGCCTGGCCATCGGCTGGCAGTTCGAGGACGACCGTCTCAAGCTCACATGGTCAGAGACCGGGCTCATGGGCATTGTCCCGCCGGAGCGCGAAGGCTTCGGCATGAAGCTCTTCAATTTTCTTGAAAATATCAAGTTCTCGCGAAATTTCCGGCCCGAGGGACTGCTCCTTGAGATGGACATGCCGGGAAACTTTGTCAGCGGCCATTTCGAGATCCTGCCCTGACCGCCTCCGGAGACGCGAAAACCCCCGCCTGCGCCATTGGTCCGGCGGCGATAAGTTGCTAAACAGGAAGCATGAGATTCTTGCCCCTGCCCGGGGAGTAGGCGGAGCGGCTGACCCTGCCCGCGCGAGGACTTCCCAAAGGGAAAGGGCGGTGGTCGACGTTGCATAGGCAGAGTCTATGTAACGTCGATATATAATCAATTTGATTGATGGGGCTAGCCGCACTAAGTCTGGCCCAAGCTGGAACACGGATCACGGAACACAAGAGGAGTTATCATGGACGGATCAGACAAAGTCGCAGACTCAGGTTGCCCCGTGGGGCACGGCATCAGCCGGAATGCCCTTGTCATGGGCACCACCAATCGCGACTGGTGGCCAAACCAGCTCAATCTCAAGATGCTGCACCAGAACCCGCCCGCCGGCGATCCGATGGACGACGGTTTCAGCTATGCCGAGGCATTCAAGAGCCTCGACCTGAAGGCGGTGAAGCGCGACCTGACTGCCCTGATGACCACGTCGCAAGACTGGTGGCCCGCCGATTACGGCCATTATGGCGGCCTGTTCATTCGCATGGCCTGGCACAGCGCCGGAACCTATCGCACCTATGACGGGCGCGGCGGCGCAGGCTCGGGGACGCAGCGCTTTGCGCCGCTCAATAGCTGGCCTGACAATGGCAATCTCGACAAGGCCCGCCGCCTGCTCTGGCCGGTCAAGCAGAAATACGGCAACAAGCTGTCCTGGGCTGACCTCATGATCCTCGCCGGCAATGTCGCGATGGAATCCATGGGCTTCAAGACCTTCGGCTTCGCCGGCGGTCGCGAGGACATCTACGAGCCGGAAGAAGACATCTACTGGGGTGCCGAAACCGAGTGGCTCGCCACGTCCGGCAATCCGAACAGCCGCTATTCCGGCGAACGCGCGGTGAAAACTGGCGACGCTGACGCGGCAAAGCTCGACGATCCGCTGGCCGCCGTGATGATGGGCCTCATCTATGTCAATCCGCAGGGCCCCGACGCCGTGCCGGACCCCCTCGCCGCCGCCCATGACATCCGCCTGACCTTCAAGCGCATGGCGATGAACGATTACGAGACGGTGGCGCTGACGGCCGGCGGCCACACGTTCGGCAAGGCCCACGGGGCCGGTCCGGAAAGCCATGTCGGCCCGGAGCCTGAAGGGGCACCGCTCGAAAACATGGGCTTTGGCTGGATGTCGAACTACCAGTCCGGCAAAGGCCGGCACGCCATCACGTCCGGCATTGAAGGCCCGTGGACGCCGAACCCGACCCAGTGGGACATGGGCTGGTTCGATATGCTGTTCAACCACGAGTGGGAACTCGTGAAGAGCCCCGCCGGTGCCTGGCAGTGGCAGCCGAAAGACCTGAAGGACGAAGACCACGCGCCCCAGGTCGACGGGTCCGGCGAAAAGGTCACCCTGATGATGACCACGGCCGACATGGCGATGCGGATGGACCCGGACTACGAAAAAATCTCGCGCCACTTCCATGCCAATCCGGACGAGTTCGCCGATGCCTATGCCCGCGCCTGGTACAAGCTGACCCACCGCGACATGGGCCCGGTCTCGCGCTATCTCGGCGAGGAAGTGCCCGCTGAGGAACTCATCTGGCAGGACCCGGTGCCGAAACATGTTGGCCAGATGATTGGCGAGGCCGACATCGAGGCCCTGAAGGCCGAAATCCTCGCGTCCGGCCTCTCGGTCCCGCAACTCGTCAACACGGCCTGGGCGTCTGCGGCGACATTCCGCAATTCGGACAAGCGGGGCGGTGCCAATGGCGCGCGCATCCGGCTTGCCCCCCACAAGGACTGGGACATTCACAAATCGTCCGGCACCGGCGACGTGGTCGCCAAACTCGAATCCATCCAGGGCGCGTTCAATGCCAGGGGCGGCGCAAAGGTCTCGCTCGCCGACCTGATTGTTCTGGGTGGCTGTGCGGCGGTCGAGAAAGCTGCAGGCGGGGTGAAAGTGCCCTTCTCGCCCGGCCGGACTGACACGACGCAGGACCTGACCGACATCGAATCCTTCGAGGTTCTCGAGCCGAAATTCGACGGGTTCCGCAACTACAAGAAGACGCGGGACCCGCGTCCGACCGAAGCCCTGCTCGTCGACAAGGCCCAGCTCCTCAGCCTGACGGCCCCGGAAATGACCGTGCTGGTTGCCGGCCTCCGCGTGCTCGGGGCCAATGCTGCGGGTTCGAAGCACGGCGTGTTCACCGACCGTGTCGGCACGCTCAGCACGGATTTCGTGGCCAATGTCCTCGACATGGGCATCGCCTGGAAAGCAACCGACGACACGCAGGAAGTGTTCGAGGGCCGCGACCGCAAGACCGGCCAGGTGAGGTTCACCGGCACGCGGGCCGATCTCGTCTTCGGGTCGAACTCGCAGCTCCGCGCCATCGCCGAGGTCTATGCCGAAGCCGGCGCCGAGACGAAGTTCGTCCGGGACTTCATCGCCACCTGGAACAAGGTGATGAACCTCGACCGCTTCGACCTCGCCTGACCGCGAGCCGACCGGCCCACAAGAACAAACCCCCCGGCCTCTTGACCGGGGGGTTTTTCGTCTGCGGAGAGGTCCGGCAGGCGGAAGCGGGAGGGCTTACATGAAGCCCTTGAACTTGTCCTTGAAGCGGGAGACACGGCCGCCGCGATCCAGCAGGGACTGGTTGCCGCCGGTCCAGGCCGGGTGCGTCGTCGGGTCAATGTCCAGAACCAGCCGGTCGCCCTCATTGCCATAGGTGGACCGGGTCTGGTACTCGGTGCCATCGTTCATCACGACCGTGATGAAGTGATAGTCCGGGTGGCCTTCTTTTTTCATGGCGCGCCTGCCTTCGTCGTGGTGCGCGCATTCGCGCGCGTGCTTTCTCGGAAGCGGCGATGTAACCGAAGGACGCAGACTTATCAAGGCCGACCCGATATGACCGATGCCGCAAACACAGTTGTCGAGGACCGGCGCGAGGCCGTCCCGGCGGGCGGGAACGCGATCGATCGTCCGAAAGGGCGCTCGGTCAAGGCGCTGGCCATGCTGTGGCCCTATGCGCGGCGCCACCCGGTGACCGTGCTGACAGCGCTCATGTTCCTCCTCGCCGGCACGGCGGTGACCCTGTCCATTCCGCTTCTCCTCGGTAACGCGGTCGATGTCGGCCTCAGCGGCGACCTGCCCGCGGATGACCTGGCAGCAGCGATCGACAATAATTTCCTGCTCGTTTTCCTCGCCGTGGTCGCGCTCGGCTTCATCGGGGCCATCCGGTTCTATTTCATCTCGCGCTTCGGCGAGCGGGTGGCTGCCGACCTGCGAAACGATCTCTACGCCCACATGCTGCGCCTCAGTCCCCGTTTCCACGCGGGCATCCGGTCCGGCGAGTCCGTCTCCCGCCTCACTGCCGACGTGACCCTGATCGAGACCTTTCTCGGCTCGTCGACCTCGCTCGGCGTGCGCACGCTCCTCAACACGGTCGGCGCGCTCGGCATGATGCTTTATGTGAGCTGGCAGCTCGGCGGCGGCCTCCTCGTCATGCTGCCGGTGCTCATCCTGCCGGTCCTCGGCATCGGACGGGTGATCCGCAACCTCTCGAACCGGGCGCAGACGCGCCTCTCGGAGGCCGGCGGGGAGGCTGCCGAAGCCCTCGATTCGGTCGAGCTCGTCCAGGCCTACGGTCGCGAGGACAGCCGCCTTGCCGCCTTCTCGCGCGCCGTCGAAGGCACGTTCAAGGCTGCGATGCGGCGCAATGGCGCGCGGGCGGCCATGATGGTCCTCGTCTCGGTCCTGTTCATGGGCGGCATCGTGGCCGTGCTGTGGCTCGGGGCGCGCTGGGTCACCTCCGGGGCCATGACAGGCGGACAGCTCGCTTCGATGATCCTCTATGCGCTTTATGCCGGGTCCGGGTTCGGCATGCTGGCGGAAGTTTACGGCGAGGTGATGCGCGCGGCCGGCGCGGCGGACCGGGCGGCCGAGATCTTCAATGCCGAACCGGAGATCGCCTCTCCCGTCCAGCCCGTTCCCCTGCCCCGCACCGTGCGCGGAGCCCTGCGCTTCGACAAGGTGACCTTTTCCTATGGCGGCGCAGGCGGGCCGGCGCTGAGGGATTTCGACCTCGAGATCGCGCCCGGCGAGTTCGTGGCCCTTGTCGGCCCGTCGGGTGCCGGCAAGTCGACCGTCTTCCGGCTCGCCCTTCGCCTCTTCGATCCGGACGCGGGCAGCGTGCGCCTCGACGGGATCGATGCGACCTCGGCGGACCTGCATGACTGGCGTTCCCGGTTTGCCTATGCGCCCCAGGAATCAACCCTGTTCACCGGTTCCGCACGCGAGAATATCGCCTTCGGGGACGAACAGGCAGACGATGCGAGCCTGATCGGGGCGGCCATGAAGGCCGAGGCCTGGGGCTTCCTGGCCGAGAAGGGCGGGCTCGACACCCCGCTCGGCACCAAGGGGCGCTCCCTGTCCGGCGGCCAGCGCCAGAGGATCGCGCTCGCCCGGGCGCTCGTGCGCAATGCGCCGGTCCTCCTCCTGGACGAGGCGACGAGCGCGCTCGATTCGGAATCGGAGGCACTCGTCCAGAAGGCGCTCGAGGCCGCCTCCGCCGGGCGCACGACACTCGCCATTGCCCACCGCCTGTCGACGGTTCGCAAGGCAACGCGCATCATCGTGATGGATGAAGGCCGCGTCGCCGAAACCGGCAGCCATGAAGACCTTGTCCGCAAGGGCGGGCTCTATGCGCGCATTGCGCAGATGCAGTTCGGCGAGCGCTGAGCCGGCGGCCTGAAAGCCTGACTCCATCACGGGTCCGGACCGTCTTGTCATCCCGGCCAGCGCCCCTTCCTGTCACTCCGGTTTCTCGTCAGCCGAGGACCGGGACCCAGGCCTTCATTGCGCCTGGGTCCCGGATCGCCTGCGGCGCAAGGGAATGACAAGCCGTATTGGCATGACCACAAGCCGGG
>CAYSED010000117.1:0-8179 GCA_964429935.1 uncultured Hyphomonadaceae bacterium | reverse complement strand
CCATCGGCTTCGGCCGCGGCCAGAAGGATGCCGAGCAGGAAGAGGCGCTGAAACGCATGTTCACGCCGGAATTCCGCAACCGGCTCGACAGCGTGATCCAGTTCGGCGGCCTGACCCCGGAAATCATCGAGCGCGTCGTCGAGAAATTCGTCCTGCAGCTCGAGGCGCAGCTCGCCGACCGCAATGTCACCATCGAGATGACGGACGATGCCCGCGCCTGGCTCGCCAAGAAGGGGTTCGACGCCGATTTCGGTGCAAGGCCGCTGTCCCGGACAATCCAGGAACATGTCAAGAAGCCGATGGCCGAGGAGCTTCTCTTCGGCAAGCTCGCCAGGGGCGGCGCGGTCAAGATCGATGTCGACAGGAAGGACGCCTCGAAACTCGCCTTCACCTATATCGAGGACAAGTCGGCCAAATCGAAAGCCAAGACCGACGGCGACGCGCCGGAAACGGTATGAGCCATGGCTGAAGGCCGGGAGCGGGAGCCGGGGCCGGGCCCGGGGCAGGGAGGAGAGCTTCCGCGCCCGCTCGTCCGGCGGTCAACGGACCTGCGCCTCAATCAAGTGTCGATCCACGTCACGGATCTCGCAAGGTCCATTGCCTTCTACAAGATCCTCGGCCTGAGGCTCATCGTCTCGACGGGCAATCCCTATGCCCGCTTCGAGTGTGCGGATGGCGGCACGACCTTCTCCCTGATGGAGGACGCGCAAGCCCGGCCGGGCGATACCGGACTTTATTTCGAGGTCGACAATGTCGCCGCGACGGTCGCCGCTCTCGAGGCTCAGGGCGTGGTCTTCGACACGCCGGTCACGACCGAATCCTGGCTGTGGACCGAGGCCTGGCTGCGCGACCCGGACGGACATCGCCTGTGCATCTACCACGCCGGCAAGGCCCGCCGCTTTCCGCCCTGGCGGCTCGAAGGGGCCTGACGGTCAGAACACCCCGTCCCAGTCGATGGTCGCCCGGGCAAACGGGTTCTTGGTGTCGTGCTGAATCGACAGGTGGCTGTCATAGCGCTCGCCGGGATCGTAAAACTCGCCGATCTCGGCAAATTGCAGCGCGGTGCCGAATTGCACATCGACCGGGTCGAGGCCATCCGAGCAATAGCCCTTGAAGTGCGGGTGGTCATGGCGCTCGAGCCTTATGGTGGCGAAATCCCGGTCGTCAGGCCTGCCGAACGGCCGCCTGGCCGCAGCATTCGGCACCTCGAGGCTCGCCGCGTCGGCCGGGAGCGACAGCGCGCTCTCTATGTCCCCGGCCGAAGCCGCCGCACCGGTTGAACGGTACCATCCGGACGGCGGCGCATTGTCCTGCGCGTGGACCGGGGCAATGCCCGGTGCGAGGAGGATGGCAATGATCGCGAGGCGTTCGGCGGGCTTCATGGCGGCGGCTCCCTGTCCTGGGGCCACCCTGGCGGACATGTCATCACGAGGCCAATCAAGACCGATCACGGATCGCGGACGGCGCGGCCGGAGGCCCGCCAAACGAAAAGGCCACCCCGTTCGGGGTGGCCTCCGTGAGCTCGGTAGAGCCCTTGGTTCCGGGCGGCTCGGAGCCGCCTCAAAAGTATCTCTTAGCGCGCGCGCAGAGGCTGCTCCATGCGAACACCATCGGATACGGATCCAAACGCCGCCCCTGGTTTCTCACTCGACATTGGATCACCTCCTTTCAGTTGCTTCAGGACTGTGCCGGGCCGCGACGCGGGGTCCGGCAAGGTTGATATTAGGGGGAGTCTCGGTGAATGAAAGCTGAATCCCCGCAAAGACCAGGCAGGAAGGCCCGACCGTCATGCGCAATCGTCCGGTTCCGGACCTCTCGCCCGAGGACGCGTCCTTCGTCCGCTCCCTCGTCATCCGCGAGGACGCCGCCCTCATCGCCTTCGACAAGCCGGTCGGCCTGCCGGTCCAGACGCGCGGCAATCACGGCCGCTCGCTCGACCAGCTCCTCGCCGCCTTCGCCCGCTCGAACGGCAAGCGCCCGAAGCTTGTCCACAGGCTCGATGCCGGGACGTCCGGGGTCATCGTCGCGGCGAAGACGAGGCCGGCCGCCGCGCACCTCTCGGCCAGTTTCGCAGGCCGCCGGGCAAGGAAGACCTATCTTGCCCTTGCGCGCGGACCGCTCCCGGCAGCGGGGGCCGGAACCATAGCCCAGCCGCTCCTCGTCCGCGACGCCACGCGCGGCGAGGCGCCCGTGATCGCGAGCAACGCCGCCGGGTCGCAGGCGGCAGAGACCCACTGGCGCATCCTTGAAAGGTCCGGCGAGACGGCGCTCTTCGAGCTTCACCCGAAGACCGGGCGCATGCACCAGTTGCGCGCCCACCTGAAACATCTCGGCTGTCCGATCCTTGGCGACCTGCTCTACGGGTCGGGCGCGCTTTCGGCCGGGCGTCTCATGCTGCATGCCGCCCGCCTCGCCCTGCCGCACCCGGACGGCGGGGAAGCCGTGTTCGAGGCCCCCTTGCCGGAGGATTTTCTCGCGGGCCTCCTGAAAGCGGGGCTGGCCGTTCCGTCCGGACCCAAGTAAGACGCGGCCCATGAACGGTTTTCTCCTCGTTGCGGCAGGCGGTGCCATCGGCGCGGGGCTTCGCCATGGCGCAGGGCTCGCCGCAGTCCGCCTCCTGCCGCCGGGCTGGCCATGGGGCACGTTCGGGGTGAACATCGCCGGCAGTCTCGCCATGGGCCTCCTCGTCGGCTGGCTCGCCCTGCGCGGCGACACGGGCGGGCAGGGCGCGCGGCTCTTCCTCGCCACCGGCCTTCTCGGCGGATTCACGACCTTTTCGGCCTTCTCGCTCGAACTTGCCGATTTTGTCCGCACCGGCGAGACCGGCCGCGCCCTCGCCTATGCCGGGCTCTCAGTCGGTCTGGGCAGCGCCGCGCTCTTGGCGGGCCTGTAGCTTGCGCGGAGGGCCTTCGCATGAGCCGCGACGAGGTCAGGCAGGAAACCGTCACGCCCGAAGAAGCCGGGGCGCGCCTCGACCGCTGGGTCAAGCGGCGGCTCAATGTCACGCAGGGCGAAGTCGAAAAGCTCCTGCGCTCCGGCCAGATCCGGGTCGATGGCGGGCGGGCGAAATCGAACACGCGCCTCGTCACCGGCCAGGAAGTCCGCCTGCCGCCGCTCACCCGCAAGCGCATCGGCACCGACCCGCGCGACCAGAAGCATTCGGGCGGCGACGAGACCTTCATGCGCTCCCTCGTGATCCACGAGGATGAGGACCTCTACGTCCTCAACAAGCCGCCGGGCCTTGCCGTGCAGGGCGGGACCAACACGACCCGCCATGTCGACGGCATGCTCGGCTACCTGCGCGACGGCGAGCACCGGCCAAAGCTCGTCCACCGGCTCGACAAGGAAACCTCCGGCGTTCTGGTCGTCGCCAAGCATCCCGCCTCGGCGGCGCATCTCGGCGAGCTTTTCCGCGGCCGCACGCTCGACAAGGTCTACTGGGCGGTCACCGTCACCGTGCCGGCCCCGCGTGCCGGGCAGGTGCGCTGCTGGATGGTGCGCGGCGACGGCAGCGAGGACATGCCGGACAAGGAACGCATGTACCGCTCGGCCCAAGGGGTCGAGGGCGCACGCCACTCGGTTTCGGACTATGCCGTGGTCTCGACCGCCGGCCAGCGCGCCGCCTGGGTCGCCCTCAAGCCCGTCACAGGGCGCACCCACCAGCTTCGCTTCCACATGGCCGAGCTTGGTGCCGCGATCCTCGGCGACGACTGGTACACGACCCGCCGCGAAGTGCCCCAGGGCGTCGCTTACGGCCTGCACCTGCATGCCCGGGCGATCATCCTGCCGCAGAAGCGCGGCCGCCCGGTCACTGTCACCGCGCCCCTGCCGCCGCACATGGCCGAGACCTTCGAGACGCTCGGCTTCCTCGAGAGCGAGGCGGGTCCCGACCCGCTCTCGCCCTTCCTTCTCTAGCCGGTGGCCGGCATGGCCCTGAAACTCGCCGTCTGGGACATGGACGGGACCCTCGTCGACAGCCGGGAGGTCATCCAGACCGCCATGGTGCGCGCCTTCGAGGGGCAGGGCCTCGCGCCGCCGCCCTATGACGCGACGCGCCGGGTGGTCGGGCTCGGCCTTGGCGAGGCGATTGGCGCGCTCGTGCCGCCGGACTTCCCGCCGGACCGCCTGCCGGGCCTTGTCGAGGCCTATCGCCAGGCCTTTGTCCTCCGCCGCGCCGAGCCCGGCTTCCGCGAGCCGCTCTATGACGGCGCGCTCGGCCTGCTCGCCCGCCTGCGCGCCGAAGGCTGGCTCATGGCCGTGGCGACCGGCAAGTCGCACCGGGGCGTCCGCGCGGTTTTCGACATGCATCCGCTTGAGCCCTTCTTCGACACGGTCTGGTGCGCCGATGACGGGCCCGGCAAGCCGCACCCGTTCATGATCGAGGAAGCTATGCGCGCGACCGGGGCCGCGCCGCCCGAGACCCTGATGATCGGCGATGCCGTTCATGACATCGGCATGGGCCGCGCCGCCGGCGTCCAGACCCACGGCGTTAGCTGGGGCTTCGGGCGTGCCGACGAGCTTGCGGACGCCGGGGCCGATTTCGTACATGACGACTTTGCCGCGCTCGAAGCGGCCGTCCTCGCCTTCAGGCGCGGCTGAACCGGCGGTTCAGCATGAGGAGCCCGGCAATCGACAGCGACATGGCCGGATAGGCGACGAGCGCCGAGGGCGACAGCGACGGGATCGCCGAGAGGACAAGCGCGTCATTGCCGCCCGGGATCAGGGCAATGGCAACGCCCATCAGCGTGCCCCCCGCAAGGCTGCCCGCAATGCCGGGCAGGCGAGGGGCCTCCAGCCGGAAGGTTCCGTCCCGGCGGGCGGCGACATGGGCCCCGAGCGTCAGGGCGAAGAAGAGCCCCGTCAGGGCCAGGAGGATCGACACATGCGCCGCCCCGGACGGCATGGCCGCCTCGACGGCGAGGCCGGTATACTGCCAGGGCCCGATCAGCAGGGTCATCACCGCGCCAACTCCGCCGATCACCGCCATGTGCGCCGCCACCGGCAGGCCCGGCGTGCCGCGTTCCTGCTTGTGCCGGAAACTCGACTGTCCGAGCACGCCGATCAGGACGAGCGCGATCAGGGTCCAGGCCGCCGCGATGGCCGGATCGGTCGCGACCAAGCTTGCCACCTCGCCCGGCTGTCCGGCCGGAAACTGGAGCCCGGCAATGACACCGAGATAGAGCCCGGGCAGGATGAAGAGAAAGTGCAATTGCCCGCGCCCGAGCCGGTCCACAATCCCGAAATTGCAGGCCCCGTTGACGACCGCGCCGAGCCCGAAGATCGCCCCGCCGATCGCTGCTGTCACGCTCACCGGAAAGGCCGTAATCCCCGTGTCCCGGCCAAGGCCGAGCCAGGCGGCCGGCACCATGACGACGGTGACGAAAGCGCTGCAGAGGAAGAACGAGACGAACCGCCGCCAGCGGCGCTTCTGCAGCACTTCCTCGACCGCCGCGACGCAGCACGTGCTGCCGCGCCGGATCGAATAGCCGACGAGGACGGCAAGCGGCAGGCAGGCGAGATAGGCGATGAGGGATGACATGAGGGCTTTCTATCGTCAGGCGGGCGGGCTTATAGCCCAGGTCGCGCCGGAATGGAAAAGCACGCTCGCGTGACAAGGGGCGGGGCCCGGCCGGGATGTCCCGGTTGGCAGGCGCAGCGGAAAGGCAGGCCATGAAGCGGTTCTACAAGTCCGTCGCGATCACGGGAACCGGCCCGTTCGGCATCGCGCTTGACGGGCGGGACCTGAAGACCCCGGCCCGCAAATCCTTCCTCGTGCCCTCGAGCGCCCTTGCCGAGGCCGTCGCCACCGAATGGGACGGGCAGGGCGATACGCTCGACATTGCCGCCATGCACCTGACCCGGCTCGCCAATGTCGCCATTGACCGCGCCCCGCACCAACGGGATGGCATGGTCGCCGAGGTCGCGCGCTATTGCGAGACGGACCTCCTGTGCTTTCTGCCCGAAGGCCCGGAAGACCTCCGCGCCGCGCTTGACGCCGCCTCGCGGCCATGGCGCGACTGGGCAGGGCAGGCGCTCGGCATCCTCCTCATCGAGGCGCCCGGCGGCACGCTGCACATGCCCCAGCCGCCGGCCTCGCTCGACATGGCCCGCATGAAGGCCGCCGCGCTCGACGATTTTCGCCTCACCGCACTCGTCTATGCGACCGCGCTCTATGGCTCGGCCCTCCTTGCCTTCGCGGTCATTGAAGGCGAGCTTGGTTCTGCAGAAGCCTATGAGACATCCATCATCGAGGAGACCTGGCAAGCTGGCCGCTGGGGCTGGGACGAGGACGCCGTCGCGCGCCACGACGCCCGCCGCGGCGAAGCCCGCGCGCTCGGGAGGCTGGTGGAGGCCTTGCGGGCGTAATGGCGGCCCGTCAGCCACGGAAAATCACGCCAACTGAAATTATTTTCAGGGCCATTTCTGGCAGAATCCGCAATCAAATCAGAGAAAGTGAGCTAAAGTTCACAATATGAACGGAAAATATCCATCCGCTCAGACCGGGTTGCGGGCCGGTGTTCCAGAGTGCATCCATGATGAAACGCATCATGAAACCTGGAGTGGCGGCCGTTGCCTTGGCTGCGTCTGCCCTCTTAGCCGCTCCTGCCAGTGCAGAGAAGGTGACCTATAATGCATTCGGCGTCGAGGCGCTCGACCTCCGGGTCGGCGGCGACATTGTCCACCGGGTCGACAACCGGGGCCGCGGCCGCGGCCATGGCCACGGACCTGCCCTGAACCGGTTCGGCCAGACGCCGTACGAAGCCCAGAGACTGGCCGAAAAGGCGATCTACGAGTGTTCGTGCCAGCTTGAGCTCGACGCCGGCTATCTCGGCTACCGCCACGCGGCCTTCCGGCATGCGCCCTATGTCGAGCAGATCGGGCCGTACGGGTTCATCGTGAAGGCGGATGCGGTTCTCCATGCCGGCCGCCGCTCGACGAGCCAGCCCTATGAGTGCGTCGTCCGCCAGGGGCAGATTGCCAGGGCGTCGGACCTCTACCCGGTGAGCTACGGCCATGGCCGCTACCAGCGGGACGGCTACAGCCAGGGCGGGCTGACCATCTCGTTCGGCACGCGCTTCTAGGCCCGTCCGGACGGTACACAAAGGAAAGGCAACGGTGCCCTCGCAAGGGGGCACCGTTTTTCCGTGCCGGGCCGGGGTGCCCTTGCCACGCCGGGAAATGGCGATAACAACTCAGTGCATCAAACGGATCGGACACGAGGGGCAGGCCGCCATGCAGGAGATTCTCGAAGCCTTGGAAGCCCGGCGCGAGCTCGCCCGCGCCGGCGGCGGGCCCGAGCGCGCCGAGAAGCAGCATGCCAAGGGCAAGCTGACCGCGCGCGAGCGCATCCATGTCCTGCTCGACGAGGGCAGTTTCGAGGAATGGGACATGTTCGTCGAGCATCGCTGCGCCGATTTCGGCATGGCCGGGCAGGCGATCCCCGGCGACGGCGTCGTCACCGGCTTCGGCACGATCAATGGCCGCCTCGTCTATGTCTTTTCCAAGGATTTCACCGTGTTCGGCGGCTCGCTCAGCCGCGCCCATGCCGACAAGATCGTCAAGGTCCAGAAGGCGGCGGTGCGCAATGGCGCGCCGGTCGTCGGCATTTTCGATGCGGGCGGCGCGCGCATCCAGGAGGGCGTCGATTCGCTTGCAGGCTATGCCGACATCTTCATGGAGAATGTGCTCTCCTCCGGCGTCATCCCGCAGATTTCCGTCATCATGGGCCCGTGCGCGGGCGGCGACGTCTATTCCCCGGCCATGACCGACTTCATCTTCATGGTGAAGGATACCTCCTACATGTACGTCACCGGGCCGGACGTCGTGAAAACGGTCACCAACGAGGTCGTCACCCACGAGGAGCTTGGCGGCGCGCGCGTCCATGCGGCCAGGTCCGGCGTTGTCGACGGCGCGTTCGAGAACGATATCGACACGCTCGTCCAGATGCGCCGCCTTGTCGATTTCCTGCCGCTGTCGAACCGCGAGAAACCGCCCGTCCGCCCGGTCTTCGACACCCCGGACCGCATCGAGATGAGCCTCGACACGCTGATCCCCGACAATCCGAACACGCCCTATGACATGCGCGAGCTGATCGAGAAGGTCGCCGACGAGGGCGACTTCTTCGAGATCTCCCCGCTATTCGGCGCCAACATCCTCGTCGGCTTCGGCCGCATCGAAG
>CAYSED010000116.1:7167-8240 GCA_964429935.1 uncultured Hyphomonadaceae bacterium | reverse complement strand
CAACTTACCTCATCATCACTGATACTCCATTTCAGCGCCGCAACGGCGCACTGTCCTTGTAGCCAAAATGCTCGCCGCTCGCGCTGCGTGGGTTCCACAGGACGAGGCAGACGATGGCGAAGACCTCGCCGCCGATGCCGTCGCGCGTCACCTGAGCGGCCGCATAATAGACGCGGTTTGCAGGGCAGGACGAGGCGAGCACCTTGAGGCCGCGCGTGCCGCCCTTGGGATGGTCGCGCTCATAGGTGAACTGGTCGTCGAGATAGGCTTTCGCGGTTGCGTGCCCCCCCATCGAATGGCGAGACATGGTGAGCCAACCCATGAGGGTTCTCCTTGGATGAGAGGGGATTACCAGTCGTAGACCGGAAGTTCGGCGATTGGCGCGCAGTCGCGGTCGAACTGCAGCCAGGCGGCGCCGGACGCTTCGGCGAGGTCGAGGCAGGCCTTGAGCGAGCCGGGCATATGCGCGCGGGCAGGAGATGCGACCCAGATGAACCAGCCATAATCCAGCCAGCGGTCCATGAGGATATGCGCCTGCCACAGCGCAGGGTTGAGGCGGGCCGCGAGCGGCGGCGGATAGGCGAGGATGGCGTCGAGTTCCGCCGCGACCTCGGCTGAGAGATGGGCCGTCGACAGGCAGGCCAGGATCTTGGTTTCAAGGGTCATGGCGGCCACCTCATGCAGCCGCGGCAAGTGCGGGCGGCGCGGCGCTGCCCGCTTGCCCGGCCTCGCCGAACGCCGTCAGATAGGCGAAGGCCTGTTCGGCCTTGGACGCAGCGTGGATGATGGCGGTCTTGTCGGCCTTGAGGATGCCGAGCCAGTGGCCAACATAGCTCGCGTGGCTGTCGTGCAACTCGTTGGGGAGGCCAAGCTCGGCGCAGACCAGCCCGGCGGTGATCTCGGCGACAAGTTCCTCGAATGCGTAGGCTTTGTCGCCGAAGCGTTTGCCGAAGGTGCGCGCGAGCCGGTCGCCATGGCCGGTCCAATGCCCCGTTTCATGGACCCTAACGCTCGCATAATGGTCCATCGAGATAAAGCTCGAGCGCTTGGGCATCTGGATATAGTCGAACGTC
>CAYSED010000116.1:0-7157 GCA_964429935.1 uncultured Hyphomonadaceae bacterium | reverse complement strand
TGACGGACATCGGCGGGGATCGCCGCGAAGAAGCTGTCGATCGCCGCTTGCCGCAAAGAGGGGGTCAGCGGCGTGGCCGGCACCTCGGGCGGGTAATAATAGCCGGGCAGGCCATCGATCTGGTCGGCGTTGAAGACGATGTAATGGCGCAGGAAGCGGATGCTGCGTTCCACGGCCTCACCGCTCACGGCGTCTGTCTCGGTCTTCTTGAACGAGGAATAATAGAGGGACAGGGCACCCTGCTCTCCGCGGCGGACCTGCGCGCCGAGCTCGCTCGCCTGCCGATAGGTCATCCAGTAGCGCGACCGGTAGCCGTGCATGTCGCCGAGCGCCCAAAGCAGGAGATTGTTGATCCCCGTATAGGGCGTGCCGCAGTGCCGGAGCGGCCGGCCGCCGCTGCCACTCGTGCGCCAGGGCCGGGTCCAGGGCGGTACGCCCTTTTCAAGGCGATCGATGATGATGGCGCTGATTTCGGCCGCGGCATCCCGGCCGGTTCGTGCAGGCTTGGACATGGTGGAAAACTCCTCACAGACGAGACGACCACCGGCGCGAGAACACGCCGGTGGTCGCTTGCGGACAGGATTTGAGGCTCAGGCCTCGGCGGCGGCGAGTTCGTCTTCGTCGGCCTCGGCCGGCGCGGAGGCCGTCGGCGCGGCGGTCACTGCGTCACCGTCGTCGGTCTCGCTGTCATCAGCCCCGTCGCTTTCGGCCACGTCCGGGTCGCCAAACGCATCAAGGGATTCCTCTGCCTGTTCCGGCACGCGATCCAGGAAGCGCATGGCATTGGGGACCCAGGCGAGCGCCGCCTCCTTGACGTCAGGCTCGACGATCGACTCCCCGGCAAAGAGCTTTTCGCAGCTCGCGGCGATCTCGCCCTTCTTGAGCGTGGCATGGCGCGCGGTCAGGGAGCCCCCGCCGACATCGTTGAGCAGGGTGAGGATCGTGCCCTTGTTGACCCGGTCGAAGAAGTTCTCCGCGGTGGGCCGCCACCAGGCGGCGACATCGATCTCGAGGATCGAGGCGAGGCGGTTCTGCAGCGGGATCTGTTCCGCCTTGAAACCGCCCTTGGCCTCGAGCGAGACGGCGACGATGTAGGCGAGCCAGGCTGCCTTGGCGTCGTCGCCGAGCGCGCGGAAGGCCTCGAACCGCTCCACGATATCGGCCGGTTCCGTCCAGGCCGCGTCGAGCCCGTCATGGGCCTCGGCGAGATACTGCCGCGCGCGGGTCACCGGCATATCACCCGAGACCGGGTCTTGCGGTGCTCCGGCCCGCAGCGTCGAGCCATAGTGGACGCTGTGGTAGCCGGTATGACGCGTGGACTGGCTGCGCGCGTCGATCATCGTGAAGAGGGCATAGTCGAGCGCGAGCGCGGGTTCGGCGAGGAGCGAAGCCGCCAGGATGTCACGGCGCTGCATGGCGAGTTCGTCGTAGAGCCGGGCGCTGAGCGGCTTGCCGCCCGGACCCACGGCTTCCTCGGGCAGGCTGGGCGCCTCCTTGTCGGTCCCGCCGATGCGGAAACCGCCTGCCAGGCGCTCGCCCTCTTCGCCGCCCTCGCAATCGTCCTCCTCGCCCTCGCCCTGCGCCTCGTCATCGATGCGCTGGATGGGCTGTTCGCTGAAGAACTGCGTGTCGAGGCGCATTTCGCCCTGCGGGGTCAGCAGGAGGAACGCGCCGACATGCGGCTTGAGCTGGTCGGGCAGCACCGGCAGCCGGTTCTCGATGGCTTCGGCCTCGGCCATCAGCGCGTCGTCCTCGCTGTCGAGTGCCTTGAACTGATCCTCGTCGAGCGCCTCGTCCTGCATCAGCTCTTCGAGCTCGCTGCGCCGCGCCTCGATCGCTTCCAGGCGCGCGGCCTGCTCGTCGGTCAGTTCGGGCGGATCGAGCATGACGCGGTAGAGATCCTGCGCGTGGTTATAGGCATAGCTGCTCGCGATCGGCCGGATCCAGGCGAGCCCGGATTCCTCGCCGATGCGCTTGGCCTCGGCTTCCATCATCTCGGCAGCGACGCCCTTGGCGATCTCGGGATCGATCCAGCGGTCGCCGCCCTCGCTGAAGAGGTCGCGATCGACCCGGCCGCCGGCGGCCGCATAGCGGTCCTCGCCGATCAGGAGCGCGATCGGTTCGTTGGATTTAAGGGCGTCGTTGGCGATGACGCGGCGGATGGAATCGGCGTTGACGTAGCTGTTCTGGCCGTAGGTACTCCAGACATCGAGCTGCTTGTCGTGGCTTTCCGTCGAGGCATAGGCCTTGGCGATGTCGAGCGTAATCGCGCCCGAGGCCAGCGCGTCGAAGATCGGCTCGGCCAGCGAGGCCAGGCGCAGGCGGCCTTCGACGAAGCGGCGGGTCTTGCCGAAGCGTTTGGCGACCCCGTCGATGTCGGCGCCCTTGCCGATGAAATGCTCATAGGCGCGGCATTCTTCGGCCGGGGTGAGCGGCAGCTGGTGATAGGTGGCGGCGAAGGACGTTTCGCTCAGATGCGCGATGTCGCCTGTGATGACGCGCACCGGCACGTCATAGTCGGCCGCGACGATCGAACCCGCCTCGACCAGGCGCATCAGTGCGCGCCAGCGCCGTCCCCCGTCGAGCACTTCGAACGTGCCCTTGGGCTTGGCCGGGGTCACCAGCATGTTCTGCAGGATGCCGCGGGCCTCGACGTCGGGGGTGAGTTCGTCGAGACGCAGCCGGTCTTCCGAAACCTTGCGCACATTGATCGGCGAGAGGCGGAGCTTGTTGAGTTTGACGCTGTCGATCACTGGAAGTCTCCTTGATGCCCGGACCATCCCGGGACACCCCTTCCGACCCCCCTTCTCTTTGCAGCGGCCCCGCCGCTGGCCGTTTCGGCCGCTTCGGCCGTCCGACCGGGGGCGGCGGCCTATGGTGCGACAGCGATCGCCAAGGCACGCGGAACGGGGCGCCGACACCTGTCAACGACGCCGGGAACCGGGTCAGGAAAAGGAACCGGTTGGCCGCTCCCGGCCCCTCTGTTAGGGCGGGGATGCGCTGCGCAAAGGGCAGCGCCGGACCTCGCAAGTCCGTGAACACAAGCAACTCGAAAACCATCGGTTTCCGGGCTGCCGTCGCGCATGTCCAGACCTTCGGGTTAAAGGTGACGGCGCATGTGTGTTCACATGTTGCGAGGTCCGGCGGCTCCCGCGTCCAGTGCGCGGGAGTTCGGACGACAGGCCAATCGCCCCCTCTCCCACGGTTTAACCGGGAGCTCGAGGAGATGGGCATGGCAGAGACGAACAGCCGCGGCATCGCGATAGGCCTCATGCGGCAGGCGATGGTGTTTCTGGACAGGGCCGAAGACTGGGATACGGCTGCGCGGCTGCAACATGCGCTCGATGTGGCGCTCGCGGCGCGGCCCCTCCAGCCCGGCGAAGAGCTGGATCCGCAAAGCGCCGCGCTCATCGCGGGTATTCCGCTCAGCAGCGACTAGGCCGCCCCCCGAGCGAGCGGCCGGAAGACCTGGAGGCGCGCACATCATCCGGTAGCGGACGGCAGGGCTTATGCTATCCTGGGCCCATGGCACCAGCACGAGTGGATGCGATGGACGCAATACATGACAAGAGGGCGCTTGCAGTCGGCCTGATCCGCAAGGCAGTTCAATTGCTCGAACAGGCGGGCGACAAGGCTGGCGCGGCGACGACCCAGGCGGCGCTCGCGGCCATGCTGCTGACCCAGCCCCTGGCGGGGTTGGAAATCGAGCCGGATGCCGCGAGCCTGATCGTGGCTATGCCGCTCGGGCCTCTGGCCTGAGCAGCCGGCCGAGGATATCGGCAGCGCCCTCCACCGGCACGAACACGCGCGTGCGGTAGCTGATGATCTCGGTGAAGCAGCCAAGCGATTTGAGATAGGCAAGCTGCGCGGGCGGCGCGCCCACGAGTTCAATGCGGGGCAGACCGTTCACCACGGCGCGCTTGATCGCCATCGGGAACGGCTGCGTCAGTTCGACGCTGCGGCCGCCGAGCGCGGACTTGACGATATCGCCGGGCGGCAGGTTCTCGGCACGATCGAGGCCGAGTTTGGTGTAGAGCTGCACGACATGATCGTCGAAGACGATGCGGCCGAGCCAGGACTGGCCGCTCTGGTCGGCGATGCGGTTGACGACGAGATGATCGCTCGGCAGCGCTGACCAGATCGGCAGCAGGAGCCCGGTAGCGAGCCGGATCGTCTCGGTATCGACCTGCGCCGCCGCCGCTTCGGCCTCGGCGGCCCAGAGCGCGCGGAAGGTCTCCTCGTCGATCGGTGACCAGGCGGTTTCGGCAAGATCGGCAAGGCGCATATAATCATTGCGGGTCGGGCGCATGAGTTCGATGCGAGGGATGGGCGTCCCGTCCTTCTCTTCCATATGGGCGCGGGCCTTCACTTGCAGTGCGACCAGGCCGGACTTGGCATTGCGCAGGAAGGCGTGGCGGGGATGACTTTCAGCGATGCGCAGGATGCGCTCAAGCGAGACAGGCGTCTTGCGACGCGCCACCTCGATCGTGAGGAGGTGGGAGGTCGCGCCGCTGACCGGATCGGTGCGCAGGATCGTGTCGTCGATGATCGTCGCGGTATCGACGAGCATGGTCTCCACGCCGACGTCGAGCCGCCCCGCTTCGCGTGCGGCCTGTACCCGGGTTTCGACAAGAGCGAGAAACTCCTCGAAGATCCGGTTCTGCAACCCGATCGGGAGCGCAAGCAAGCGGTTCAGCCAGCGCTGGATCGGCGGCAGCTCGTCCTTCAGCACGCCGTCCTTGTCGGTGAGCTCGAGGCCGGTGCGCTCCTCGAACTCGGCGAGCGTGGTGCTCTTGAGCTTGCCGAGATGCAGGAGGTGGAACCAGCTCGTCAGCGCCGCGCAGGCGTAGCTGCTTTCCAGATTGTCGGCGGGGTCGAAGAGATTCTGTCCTCCGGTCTGGCGTTGCCCCCGGGTCAGCGCACCCAACGTGTCCAGGCGCCGGGCGATGGTGCTGGTGAAGCGCAGCTCGCCCTTGCAGTCGGTGGTTACCGGCCGGAACAGGGGCGTGCAGGCCTGATGCGTGCGATGGGTGCGCCCCAGACCCTGGATCGCCCGGTCGGCCCGCCAGCCGGGTTCGAGCAGGAGATGGGCCCGCTGCTCCTGGTTCACCGCATCGAGGCTCGCATGATAGGAGCGGCCAGTCCCGCCCGCGTCGCTGAAGATGAGGATGCGCTTGAGGCCCCCCATGAAGGCGGCGGCCTCGGCCTGGCTGGTTCGGGTCGAGCGGGTCTCGAGCTTCTGGCGCCCGTCGCTCGCCTGGATCAGCCGCTTGGTGCGTCCTGTGATCTCGGCGACATTGTCATGGCCGAAATGATTGAGAAGCCCGTCGAGCGCGGAGGTGATCGGCGGTAGCGCGCAAAGCTGCTCGATGAGATTGGCGCGCGCCGCGAGCGCCTGCGGATTATAGACCGGATTGCCGTTCTCGTCGTCCATCGGCACCGAGCGCTCGGCCCCGGTGTCGTCGGTGAAGACGCGCATTTGCCGGGTCGGAAAGGCGCGTTCGAGATAGTCGATGACATATTCTTTGCAGTCGCAGTTTATGTCGAGCGTGGCGGCAGGAGGGGCAGATTTCCGTCTGTTTTCCATGATTTCACTCCAGATAATTACATGTGCAGGATCGCATTGAATCGCGATCGAGCTTGTCGGTGAATTGCGGATCGTGCAGGTTTGGGAGGTTACGCGAGTCAGCCATCGCGATGATGAGCCGTTACTTTCGAGACGAAGCTGATTGCCATGGAGTTCCACGCCGTGCCGAGCCCCCACTCCAAAATCCCGCTCCTCTCCATTGCTGCAGGCATGGCGCTATCCCTGCCCGGAACGGCGGGTGCCGTCACACTGACATCGCTCAAGGGAATGGAATTCGCTGGCAGTTACGGTAGCTACGCGCCGCGAGGTGACTGTTCTCAGGAGGTGCGACTTGTAATCGACGAGAGCGGCTTCACGTTTCGGGCATCGGGCCGGACGGTAAAAAGTGCCCGGTTCGAATACGCCGCTTCCTTCCTCGGCCCAACCTACGAAGGCATCAGCGCTGTGTTCTTTCCGTTTCCGGTTAATGACAGCGACTTCGGCCAGGTCATCATGACTGTGAATGATGACGAAAAGCGCGGCGTAGTTCGCCTTGATGCGGATGTTCCGCGTGGTCAGCGCCTCGACCCATTCAAGGCTGCTCTGGTCGCAGGGTCACCGCTGCTGCTTTGCAAAGGCTCCGCGCCTGCGGTTGCGCCGACAAGAGCTGCGCCTTCGAGGCCGCCCGCAGCAGGCAAACCGACGCCGCTCAGTTGGGCAAATCTTTCCAGTTCGGTCGGCAAGTTCCAAAGCGATTCAGATCAGAACGGCATTGACCTTCTGACCAGCGGCCCGGTTGCTGACGCAATACGCACTCGCCTTGGCGCAAAGATGCAGGCTCTCGGCGTCAATCTCTCGGTGGTGTCGCCACTGCAGCGCCAGGGCTCGTTCTACTGGGCAACAGGGAACGCGCCACACCAAGGCGGGGTCGAGCAGGCCTACGTTCTGCTTGATGCGTCACACCGCGCAGTTCAGGTAGGACTCTGGGAGAAGGGCAAGCTCACGGTATATGCCCCACAAGGTGGCCGCATTCCTGTTCCTCAGGATATCGCTCGCCTGCTTGCCGACAGCCCTCCGGAAGATGCCGTCGCATTGCCCGGCACGCCGTGGGAGGTAGTGCCTGTTCAGGGCCGTCCTCCAATCGCCTACGTCGATGCGGCTGCCTCACCGAACATCAAATCGTTCAGCCTCTTCTGCGAGGGCAACAGGCCAATGATGGCGGTGCTGCTAAACAAGCCCGCGGCTTCACCTCGCGTGACTGTCACCTGGAATTTTGCCGGGGGCTTGGTTGACGTGCCAACGGGCCGTGCGAACACACAGGGCACATTCTGGCAAGCCAACCTGACAGGCTCCCCACTGATTCCCATGTTGCTGCGTCAGACAGGATCAGTGATGCTGCGCATCAACAGTCGTCTTGAAGGCGAGGTATTATTGACCGGAGCACCAGCGGCGCTCCGGTCGGCAATGAGAACCTGTCTCAAGCTTTGAGCCTGGTTCCGCCCCGTACATCGTTCAGCATCGATAGCAAAAGATCTTTGGGTGGCTTGAAGCGCCCGGGGGGCGACCGCCTTTCCTACGTGGATCAGGCCGC
>CAYSED010000115.1:1534-8252 GCA_964429935.1 uncultured Hyphomonadaceae bacterium | reverse complement strand
AAGCGGCTCGCCTGCAATTGAGCAATGCCGTATCTCTGTCCTACAGGAGCAATACCCGCGGCCATAGCTTGGGCCATAGGCATGTTCTGAGAATAAGTCAGAATTAGTGTGCCCGGCTTTCCGAGATCTGGCGAGGCTTTCACACGGGTGATGCCGACAAAAAACAGGCGTCGCTGCTCCTCGATTGACGCAACGCGAGCTGCTTCGGGTTGGTCTTGTCCAGGCTGTTTGGGTAGCAACCCCTCCACACAACCAGCGATGAATGTAACAGGCGAACTAAGCCCCTTGCTCTTGTGCAAACTCATGATCCTGACGTCTGTCACCTGGGAGGGAATTTCTGGCTTTGAAATCAGAGAGCTAAGTTCACGAACGAACCCCGAAACGTCTCCAGCACCAACAACTTCCGCGACCGCGAGAGAGAGCTCCCGAATTTCCGTATACTCCTGAGCCCCGTCGGGGAACAAATTGTCAATCAATCCCGGCAGTTCCGATTGGTCGATTACTGCTCGCAGTCTTTCCAATTCAGTCGAGATTTCTTGGAAGCGTGCGATCAGATGACTCGTGTACGGAAGTCTAATGTCGCCAGTCGAAAGCGAAACAAGCGCATCCCACGGAGATGCGCCAGTTTGGGAGCAGTGGTCTTGCAAACGCCGATATGCGCCGGTGCGCCAATCCGCGCTTCCAAGACCAAGAAGCCATCTCAAGGCCACTCTATCGTCCGGTGATGCAAGTAGTTTCAGGTAGGCGAAGCATTCTTGTGCTTCAATCGAATCAATTTCAGCCTCCGCATAGTATGATTTCACCGGGACGCCCAAAGCCTGCAGAGCGTCGAAAATCGGGGTTCCGATCACGCCGCGTTGTGCGAGTACTAGGATGTCACCCGGCGATGTGCCGTCCGCTACCATTTGGTTGATCCGAGCCGCTATTGCTCGCACCTCGTCGTCTATCGTGGCATACTGCCTAATCTCGACAACGCCTATTCCGCGCTCGGCAATGGGCTGTAGCACACGGTTGCCCGGGCGATTGCCGTTGTGAGCGATGAGGACATTTGCCATAGCGACCACAGTAGTTGGGCAGCGTTGGCATAGGTCCAGGCCGAGGTCATCGGCACCGGCATTTACTCTCGTCCAATCAAGAATTCCGTCAGGGTGCGCATGTTTGAAACTGTATATCGACTGGTCATCGTCTCCCACAATGCAAACCGCCGCGTTGTCGGAAAGAAGCTCTATGACCCCTTGCTCAGCGCGGTTTAGGTCTTGAAACTCATCAACTAGGATATGTGAGTACTCATTTCTCTCAGGTGCGAGTGGATTGGATGCGAGATATTGGTGCAAGTAAGGAATTACCTCACCGATGAGCATTGCTCGATGGAATTCAAGCCACTCGAGTAGGTTTCTTTCAAATGCAACATCCGCTTGATCCCTCGCTGCTCCCGGGGCCTCGTGCTGCAACCTTGCCCATGCCGCCTCATAAGCCTTAATGCGTTTTCTTACGCTCCTGACCCCGCCATGGTGGTGGGCTAGGTCCAGTTCTAGCGGCTTAATCTCAAACTCGTTGAGCGGTCTAGGAGTACGACCCGTGGCTAGAAGCGCATGTTCACGCATCAGGATGCGCAGCGCCAAGCTATGAAGAGTGGTCCCCTCGATTTCGTCGCATCGGTCCGCGCCCATGCCGACAAGTTCGCGGTGCAGGTCTTCTGCCGCAACCCGCGTGAATGTGACCGGTAGAATACTGTTGGGTTCAGCGCCCTCTTCAAGAAGCCTGGCCACCCGCCTTTTCATGGCGAAAGATTTCCCCGTTCCTGGGCCTGCTATGACCCGCACTCGCTGATTATCTGATGCTGCAATTGAGTAAGCAGGTGATCCGTTTTCGATCTTGTCATTCCAAGGCATAGCTCAATCCCCAATCGTTACTTTGATCATTTGGGTTGCTCGCCCCAGAGTTGCAAGGGCGGTGACTCGATACGTTGCTAGAAAGCACAACCTACTTATTCATCGGTGATCGATAGTTATGCTGGTATGTTTATAGAGATGTTCCCGCGAACCCGGCATTCCGCCGTGCATCCATCTCCGCGCGCTAATCCCTGTACGTGGCGCGGTGGTAGGCTTTACAGACCTGGTTGACCCCATGTGGGCGAGCTCGGCTTCGAAGGCGTCGGGGTACAAACTGCTGATTTCGACAAGCTGACTGGGCGGAGAGCCTCGGAAATGGTGTATTGTTCCAAAGCGGCTGGAAGTTCTTCAAGTTACATCAGAACCCTTGAGCGGATCAGCCGAATCCGGACCGCCGCTGCGAAAAGATGTGCTACAGTCAATTATTCGAGTGATACAGATTGGTCCGCAAACAGGACTCATACCGAATAACGATATGCTGGTGTTGGTAGAATTGTTGGTCCAGAAATCTGACCCATAAAAATTAAATATAAAACAAGGTTAAAAAGGCCTTGTGAGTCCGGCCAGTCCATCCGAGAATCCATGAGCGGAAAGCGCGGGCGGGGGTGCCGGGGCAGGCCATGCGGCCCGTGCCATGCCAGTCCCCTTGCCCGAGAGGCCGCTTTGGGCGTTAATGCCCCGAATAGGGCAAGAGCCCTGATCGGGAGAACGTAGTGGCAGACACATTGCATGCCGGGCATGCCGAGCCGGAAGCGGCCATTCCGGACCCGTGGCGGCTTGACCTCGAAACGCTCGATGTCAGCCGCCCGGAAATCTTCCAGGCCAATCGCCACGGCGAGTATTTCCGGCGGCTGCGGGCCGAAGCGCCCGTGCACCATTGTCCGGACAGCGCATTCGGGCCGTACTGGTCGATCACCAAGTTCAATGACATCGTCGCGGTCGATGCCGATCATGCGCAGTTCTCCTCCGAGAAGCACATCGTCATCGGCGACCAGCCGCCCGAATTCCTGACCCCGATGTTCATCGCCATGGACGAGCCGAAGCACAGCGTCCAGCGCAAGGCAGTGTCCCCGGCGGTGGCTCCGATGCAGCTCTCAGGGCTCGAAGGCCTCATTCGCCAGCGGGTCGGCGATATCCTGGACAACCTGCCGACCGGCACTCCGATCAACTGGGTCGAGCATGTCTCGAAGGAACTGACGACCCAGATGCTCGCGACCTTGTTCGCCTTCCCGTTCGAGGACCGGCATCTCCTGCCCTATTGGTCGGACGTTGCCACGTCCTCGCCAGCCGTTGGCGGCCAGCTCGACTGGGCTGACCGGGACCGGATTCTCGGCGAATGTTACCAGTATTTTGCCGGGCTCTGGATGGAGCGGGCGGGCAAGCCGCGGACATTCGACTTCATCTCCATGCTCGCCAACAATCCGGACACAAGGGACATGGTCCATGATCCGAAGGAGTTCCTCGGAAATCTCATCCTCCTCATCGTCGGCGGCAATGACACGACGCGAAACTCGATTTCCGGCGGCGTCGTCGCGCTGAACCAGAACCCCGGCGAATATGCCAAGCTGAAGGCGAACCCCGGGCTTATCCCCAACATGGTCTCCGAGATCATTCGCTGGCAGACGCCCCTTGCGCACATGCGGCGCACGGCACTCGAGGATGTCGAGTTCCGCGGCAAGCTGATCCGCAAGGGCGACCGGGTCGTCATGTGGTATGTCTCCGGCAACCGGGACGAGGAGGTCATCGACCGGCCGGACGAGTTCCGGATCGACCGGGAGCGCGCGCGCCACCATCTCTCTTTCGGCTTCGGCATCCACCGCTGCATGGGCAACCGTGTCGGCGAATTGCAGATCCGGCTCTTGTGGGAGGAGATCCTGAAGCGGTTCGACCGGATCGAGCTTGTCGGCGAGCCCGTGCGCGTGCCGTCGAACTTCGTGATGGGCTATTCGGACCTGCCGGTCGTCGTGCACCCGCTTTAGGACGGTTCGGAGCCTGCCGAAAAGAGGCCCGGCACGGCAGTGCCCGGCCTCAGGAGCCGCCCTCCAGCAGTTGTCCGATACGGTCCGCGTCATCCGGTGTCAGAACGCGGCGAATGTGCAATTGCACGGTTCCGTCCGTGCCGATCACGAAGGTTTCGGGCACGCCGGTCAGCCCGAATTCGAGACCGCCCTGTCCGTCTTCGTCCGTGCCGACGGCACGAAACGGATTGCCGAGCTGGGCGAGGAACGCCGTGCCGTTCTCCGGCGTGTCCTTGTAGAGCACGCCATAGATCTGGTCCGGATGGCGATTGCCGAGCTCGATCAGCAGCGGATGCTCGACCCGGCAGGGCGCGCACCAGCTTGCAAACAGGTTGACGAGGACCGGCTTGCCGTCCGGGGGCGGATTGAAGCGCAGGTCCGGTTTGCCGGGCGCGAGGGCAGGGAAAACCGTTTCGGGCGCAGCGCGGTTTTCCGAGAGCCCGGCGGTCGGCTTGTCCGGGCGCATCAGGTTCTGCGCGCCGACCACGCCGAGCGCGACAAGAGCCACCAGCGGCAGGATCGCCACAGCCCGGTTCATGCCTCGGGCCTGTGCTGGCGATCGGCCGCCCGCTTCGCTGCCCGCGCCCGCCAGAGCGTGCCGAGGACCATGCCGCCAAGGACAATTGCCGACAGGCCATAGACGGCCCAGACATAGGCGGCGTTCTTGTCGAATTGCGGGATCAGGTCCATCGCGTCGCTCAGGCTCCGGCCAGCATGGCGGCGCGCGCCCGGGAGACCTGCCTCAGGCGCACTTCGCTGCGCATCGCGGTGAATACGAGCGCAGCGAAGAGAAGCGTGTGGCCGAGCGCGCCGATCAGCAGCGGGTTCAGGTATTCGGGCGACATGGCCGGGCCGCCCGCGCGGATGACGCTCGCGTCCTGGTGCAGGCTGGTGAACCAGTCGACCGAGAACTTGATGAGCGGGATATTGACGACGCCCGCCATGGCGAGGATGGCCCCGGCGCGCGCGGCCTTCTGGCGCGTGTCCATCGCCGCCCGCAGGGCCATGTAGCCAAGATAGAGGAAGAGCATGACGAGGACGGACACCATGCGCGCATCGTCCCATTGCCACCATGTGCCCCAGGTCGGGCGGCCCCAGATCGATCCGGTGGCAAGGCAGAGCGCCGTATAGGCCGCCCCGAGCGGGGCAATGCTTTTCGCTGCGATGTCGGCCAGCTCGTGGCGCCACACAAACCAGATGAAACTCGCCCCGGCCATGCCGACATAGGACGACATGGCAAGCCAGGCTGACGGGACGTGAATGAAAAGGATTCGCGCTGCGTCGCCCTGGACCCGTTCCGGCGGCACGACCCAGAGCGCCTGCCAGACGCTATAGGCGATCAGGGCCGCCCCGAGCGCATAGAGCAGAGGCTGGAGCGTGCCAGAGAGCTTCATGAACCGGTGCGGATTGGCGAGATAGGAAATCATGCCCGTCACTTAGCATGCTGGCCGCGCGGGGCCATAGCCCGGATGCCGCAGGCTTGTGGTTCGGGCTTCATCGGAATGGCGGAGGATGGGCGGGTTGCATCATTGAAGCTTGCCTCCCGGCGTACAGGACTAGACAATCATATCATGCGAAAATCTGATGGCAGCGCAGGCGACGCGGATTATGGTGCCATCGGGAAAACATATGCGCGCTTCCGGCAACCGGATCCGCACATTGCCGCAGCAATTTACGCAGCCTTCGGCGACGCGCACAGCATCATAAATGTTGGCGCCGGCGCTGGCTCTTACGAGCCCACGGATCGCGATATCACGCCGGTTGAACCTTCGGCGACGATGCGGGCGCAGCGTCCGCCCCATCTCCCTGCCGCGGTCAACGCGACGGCGGAAAACCTGCCTTTTCCGGACAAGTCATTTGACGCAGCGCTGGCGTCCGTAACCATCCACCAGTGGTCAGACCTGCCGAGAGGACTTTCGGAGCTACGGCGCGTCACGCGCGGACCGATCGTCCTGATGGTGGCCGACCCCGAACGACTGCGCGACTTCTGGCTCGATGATTATGCGTCCGAGGTTCTAATTCAGGAGTCGCGCCGGTTCCCGCCAATCCAGACAATACGCGCCTTGCTCGGCGGCGATGTCCGCGTGCAGGCCGTGCCTATCCCTCTCGACTGCAAGGACGGCTTCAACGAGGCCTACTATGGCCGCCCCGAAATGCTGCTCGATCCGGCGGCCCGACTGGCGTGCTCGTCATGGAGTTTCGTAGCTCCGGAAGTCCATAAGCGCTTCGAGAGCGAATTGCGGCGCGATCTGGAGGAGGGTGCCTGGGACGCTCGTTGGGGCGCCCTGCGCACACAGGAGAGCTATGATGGCTCGCTCAGACTGGTGATCGGGCACTCGCCCACGCCCTGAAGCTCCTCGTCGCGGGCCTTGTCTGCGTCTGACAGCACTCTGCATCCGCGCAGGCGAGCCGGGCTCTAGCTGACCGCCAGCCGCAGCGCCGCGCCCATGCCAAAAGGGGCAATGGCGAGCGCGAACAGGGTCGAAGCGGCGAGGAACAGCGCTTCGGGCGGAAGCGGCACGCTGCCCGACACGGTGAGCGCGCCGAATATGGCCGTCGGCACATAAAACGGCAGCGCGATCAGCGCGATCAGCAGGCCGCCCCGGCGCACGCCTGCCGCCAGGCTCGCGCCGAACCCGCCCCAGAAGAAGAAGGCGAGCCCGCCAATGCCATAGGCCGCCGCCGCGCGGCCAAGCTCGCCGGGAGCCAGCCCCAGCATGAGTCCGATCAGCGGGCTGAGCGCAACCAGCGGCAGGCCGGAGACGAGCCAGTGGGCGAACGTCTTGACCATGGCAACCTGCGAGAGCG
>CAYSED010000115.1:0-1524 GCA_964429935.1 uncultured Hyphomonadaceae bacterium | reverse complement strand
CCGACTGGGCCCAGAGATCGAGTGCGCCGGCCTCAAGGTCGGCCTGGAAAAGCCGTTCCATGGTGCCGAGCGAGGCAAGGGCAAGCGCGATCCAGAGGACGGCGCTTGCCACGAGCGAGAGCGCGGCCGTGTTGGGCCCGAGGGTCAGCGGCACGAGCAGGGCCGCCCCGGCAAAAAACCCGGCTGGCAGGAGCGCGCCAGCCCCTCCGGCCCAGGCTTCGCCAAGCGCTTGCCGGAAGGCGGCGAGGAGGGGAGCCGGGCGGGTCACAAGGCAATGTCCCGTGCGTCCGGCACCGGCACGGCGCCATGTACCGCCGCACAGACCGCGCCGCCGCCCGCGCGATGGACCTCGAGAAGCTCGGCAGCGATGTCCGCCCCGGCCGTGTCGAGCGCGGCAAACGGTTCGTCGAGCAGCCAGACCGGCCGGGCTTCCAGCAGGAGCCGCGCCAGCGCGGTTCGCCGCCTCTGTCCGGCAGAGAGGCCCTTGGCCGGCACGTCTGCAGCACGCGCGAGACCGAGCCGGTTGATCGCCGCCTCGACGCCGTCCCCGCCCCACGCCTTTGCCCAGAGGCTTAGATGCGCGCGGGGGCTTTCATGCGGTTTCAGCCCGTCCGAATGCCCGACCCAGTGCAGGGGCGCATTGCGGATTGCCGCCCCTGCATCGGCCGGGACAAGGCCTGCCAGCACGCGCAGGAGCGTCGTCTTGCCTGCGCCGTTCGGCCCGCGCAGCAGCACGGCCTCGCCGCCCGAAAGCCGGACATCGAGCCCGGTGAACAGGACCCGGTCGCCCCGCATCGCGCCGAGCCCGGCTGCTGAGAGGAGGGCGTTCACGCGGCCGCGCCGCAATCTGTGATCGCGCCGCCCCGGCGGTTCGATTGCGCCCCCCCGAAAGGCTCGCTAAGAGACGGGGTCTGCGGCACGCCCTCCGGCCTGCCACTCCCTGCTTGCTCCGATGAGGCCATACGCACCATGCCATCCCTCGACAGTTTCAAGTCACGTCGCACACTCACCGCCAATGGCAAGTCCTATGCCTATTACTCGCTGGCGGCGGCGGCGGACAACGGGCTTGGCGACGTGTCGCGCCTGCCAGCCTCGCTGAAAGTCCTGCTCGAGAACATGCTCCGCTTCGAGGACGGCAAGACCGTCACGAAAGCCGACATCCTCGCGTTCCGGGCCTGGCTCGACAATCGCGGCAAGGACGACCACGAGATCGCCTATCGCCCGGCCCGCGTCCTGATGCAGGACTTTACCGGTGTTCCGGCCGTTGTCGACCTTGCCGCCATGCGCGACGCGAGCGAGAAGCTCGGCGGCGCTGCCGAGGCGATCAATCCGCAGGTGCCGGTCGATCTCGTCATCGACCACTCCGTCATGGTCGACCATTTTGCCGGTGCCGACAGCTTTCGCAAGAATGTCGCCGTCGAGTACGAGCGCAACAATGAGCGCTACGAGTTCCTGCGCTGGGGCTCGTCAGCCTTCCGCAACTTCCGCGTCAAATGGAAGTCATTCGCAACACGTGGAAATTAA
>CAYSED010000114.1:0-8278 GCA_964429935.1 uncultured Hyphomonadaceae bacterium | reverse complement strand
CGTCCATGTTCTCGACGACAAGGTCAAGCTGGTCGCCGGGCGGGCGGACAGTGAACCGGTAGGTACCGCTCACGTCGAAGAACGGGGAGACATAGAGCCGCTTGTCGGCGACATGCCGGGTGCGCGAACTTCCGGCGCGGGCGACATAGGCATGGCTCTCGCCGAACGTGTTGTTGACCTCGTATATGAGGCCTTCGAGGCCGCCAGCGCCGTAGCCGAACCAGAGCGAGATGGGCGCGAACTTGTAGAACAGGTGGCGAGGCAGCGTGACGAGCCGCACCGGGCCGCCCTGCAGGTCGATGCCGGCCTTCGCGAACATGTCCTCGGCCCAGGGGCGGAGCGGCTCGTCCCGCCGGGTGCCATGGTCGCGCCGCCGGAAGGAAAAGAGGTTTGGCGCATCGACGCTGAACAGCGGGGTTGTGCGGGCCGCCTCGCCGAGGCGGTCGATGTCGATATCGATGAGGAACAGCCGGTAGGCGAAAGACTGCTCGAACGGGACATGGCGGACATGGCGCGTCTGGCCGAGATAGAGGCCGAGCGGAGGCGGCGGGGTCTGGTCAGGCATTGCGGCTGGCGGCCTTCAGGGGGCTCGCGGCGGCGGCAGCAGGGCGGCCGGACGCGGAAAGCTCGCCCGGGAGGCGCGGAGCGATGCCCTGCGGCACCCACGGAACCTTCCCGCCAAGCGACAGGGCCGCTTCGAGGCCGGACTTGAGGCCATCCTCGTGGAAGCCCGATCCCGTCCAGGCCCCGGCGAGCCAGAGGCCGTCCTCGCCATTCGTGCGGCGGATTTCCCGGACGGCGGCCTCTGCAGCAAGGTCGAATTGCGGATGGTCGAACGTGAACCTGTGGAACACCAGGTCCTCGCGCGGCGGGGCTTCCGGGTTGAGGGTGACAAAGACGGGGGTCCTGTCAGGGATGCCCTGCAGCCGGTTCATCCAGTAGGTCAGGCAGATATTGCCGTCGCCCTGGCGAATGACGTTCCAGGCGGCCCAGGCGGCCCGGCGCTTCGGCATGAGGGACGGGTCGCGGTGGACGAAGATGTCGTTCGGCCGGTAGCGGACGGAGCCGAGGAGGAACCGGCGGTCCGCAAAGCTCTCCGAGAGCATGGCGAGCGACTGGTCGGAATGACTGGCCATGATGACCTGATCGTAGACCGTTACCTCGCCGCTGGCGAGGCGGACGGAGACCTGCGTGCCGAAACGGCCGACCTCGGCGACGGGGGAGGCCCGGCGGATGCGGTCGCCCAGAGCGGCCTCGAACTTGCGGACATAGGTCCGGCTGCCGCCGGTCACGGTACGCCAGAGCGGACGCTCGCGGTGCATCAGGCGGTGATTGTCGAAGAAGCGGAAGAAGCTCGCCGCCGGATAGGTCAGCATGTCGCGCTCGGGAGTCGACCAGATCGCCGCGCCCATCGGCAGGATGTAGTTCTCGCGGAAGGCCGCGTCGAAGCCGTTCCGGTCAAGCCAGGCACCAAGGGTCGTCTCGCGGATGAGGCCGCTCGCGAGTTCGGCGCGGGCAAGGTCGTTGAACCGGAGTATGGTGCGCCAGAACCGGTGGAAGGCCGGGTTCACGAGATTGCGTTTCCAGGCGAACAGGCCGAGCGGGTTCGACGACCACTCGTAGCCGGACGGGTTCGAGACGGCGAAGCTCATGTCGCTCGGCTGTGTCTCGACGCCGAGCGCCTCGAACAGGGCGATCAGGTTGGGATAATTGTTGGCGTTGTAGACGATGAACCCGGCATCGACCGCGACTGTCTCAGCGCCGTGGCTGATGTCAACCGTGTAGCTGTGTCCGCCGACCCGGTCGCGCTTTTCATAAAGCGTGACGTCGGCTGCGTCCTTCAGAGCCCAGGCCGCCGACAGGCCGGAAATGCCGGAACCGATCACCGCAATTTTCATCTGGCACCCTGAACATGTTGCGTTGCCCGCCGTCTATACGGGACCGGATTGGTTTTCGGTGCAAGTATATTAGGGCGGTTCGGAAAGGCGTCCAATTCATGTGCAGTAACCGGCAGGCGCGGCCCCGGACTTCAGGCATATGTCGCGGGCCGGCTGTTCCCAAGTCCCGGAGGCATGGATATGACGGACTTAGACAAGGTTTTGGAGGGGCCCGGGCGTCGACGTCGTGACGCGCGACGGGCGCATTCCGGACGCGGAGCAGGCAAGACATGTCACCGGTATCCCTTCGCGAACTGATCCTCGGCGCCGTCCGGCAGCGCGTTCTCTGTGTCGGCGACGTCATGCTCGACGACTTCGTCTATGGCACCGTGACGCGCATCTCGCCGGAAGCGCCGGTGCCCGTCCTGCGGCAGGCGCGGGAAGCGAAAATGCCGGGAGGGGCCGGCAATACGGCGCGAAACCTTGCCGCGCTCGGTGCCCGGACGCGGCTCGTCGGGGCCATCGGCAGAGATGCCGATGGCGATGCGCTGCAGGCCCTGCTCGGGCAGACCCCCGGCGTGGACTCGGTGCTCATCCGGAGCGAGACGCTCAGCACGGTGCGCAAGACCCGGTTCGTCTCCGGTGGCCAGCAGCTCCTGCGCGTCGACCGCGAGCCGCTGCCCGTCCTCGATGCCGCGACCGAGGCCGAGCTTGTCGACGCCCTGCGCGAGGCGGCCGAGGGCGCGGGTGCCATCGTCGTGTCCGACTATGCCAAGGGCACGGTGACCGGCGCGGTCATGCGCGAGGCGGTGAGGGCGGGTCTCGCCGCAGGCGTGCCGGTCATCGTCGATCCCAAGGGCAACGACTGGTCGCATTACGGCCCGGTCGATCTCATCAAGCCGAATGCGGGCGAACTGGCCGCGCTGACGGGCCTGCCGGCCGGCACGTCCGAGCAGGTCGAGCGGGCGCTCCTGAAGGCGATGACGCTCTGCAGTGCCAGGGTCATCCTCGTGACCCGCGCCGCGCAAGGCCTGTCCTATCTCGAGCGCGGCGGCACAGTCGTCCACATGGCCGGGCTTGCGCGGGAAGTCTATGACGTGTCGGGCGCTGGCGATACGAGCCTTGCGGCGATCGGCATCGCGCTGTCATCCGGCGCGAGCCTCGGCCTTGCGAGCCGCCTTGCGCTCGCCGCCTCCGGGCTCGCCGTCTCCAAGGCCGGCACGGCCACGGTCTCGGCGGCCGATCTCCTCGCCGGCGACAGTGCCGCACTTCTCGGCTTCGACATGCTGATGGACCAGGTCGCCCTGTGGCGGACAGCCGGGCTCAGGGTCGGGTTCACCAACGGGTGCTTCGACATCCTGCACCGCGGCCACCTGCGGGTGCTGCAGGAAGCCCGGGCCCGGTGCGACCGCCTGGTCGTCGGTCTGAACACCGACGCCTCGGTTCGCCGCCTGAAGGGCGACGGCAGACCCGTCAACCCGGAGGAATCGCGCGCGGAGATGCTGGCCGCCCTGTCGGTGGTCGATGCTGTGGTCCTGTTCGATGGCGACACGCCGATCGACCTTGTCCGGGCCATGCGGCCGGACCTGATCGCCAAGGGCGGGGACTATACACCGGACACGGTGGCCGGCGCGGACATCGTCCGGGCGGCGGGCGGCGAGGTGCATATCGTGCCGCTTGTCGAAGGACAGTCCACGACCTCCATGATTGCGCGACTCGGCGGACGCGACCCGGCCGGCGGCGCCTACTGATCGATCGGCTCGGCAGCGCCCGGCCGGTAGATCGGCGCGACCTCGATCTCCTCGAAATCGCCGAGCGGCTCGGCCGGCTTCGGCGCGTTCCCGTCGAGCCAGGCGCTGACCATGCCGGTGCGGGACAGGAGCGTTGCGGCGGCTTCGTCCCGGCCGATCACGGCCTGGTCGCCGCGATAGTCCGGCAGTTGCGGCTTCAGGAAGCCAAACGGGAGCCCGGCGGTCGAGAGCATGACCATCTGCAGGCACGCCTCCTCGAGGGCAGGCGAGCAGATCGGCACGGTCGGACGCTCGATCACCGGGAGGTCCGAGGCATCGAAAAGGACAAGGCCGGCAAAACGGTCCCGCAAGTCGGATTCCTGAAGCCGTTCGACGAGACCGTCGGCATAGGGAAGGCTCGCATCGGTGGCCATGATCAATATGGCGCGCCCCCGGTTCGACTGCTCGAGATAGGCCTCGAACGCCGCGCCGAGGTCTTCTGCGACTTCCGGCACGAGGTCGCGGTTGCGGGACTTGCTGTTGGCAGGGGAGGGCGCGTGATAGGCCGGGGCATAGACGGCGACCGTGTCCGGGACGATCGCGGTCAGCGTCGCGACGCGGGCGGCATAATCACTCGCCGCCTCGGGCAGCCCGGCCGGGATGCGGCCCCTGGCATGGGCAATGTTCGGAGGGGACGCGACGACAAAGGCATCGACGCCCCAGGGCGAGACCCAGGCGCCGGGGGGCGGTGTTTCAGGATGCGCGGCCCAGGAGGCAAGATCGCCATAGTCGAGGGCCTCCGGCGCGCTCGGCGGGCCGCCGCCGATGATTGCCGTGTAGACAAGGTCCTTGAGCGCAAACCATGCGATCAGCGGAACCAGGGCCGCGAGGATCCATTTCCACATCACGTCGCCTCATCGAATCGGAAGGCCCCGGAATACTGGGGCTGGTCGATCTTCAACTGGTCAAATGCGGTTGTTTTAAGATGTTCGAGCAAGCCTGGCGAGCGGGCATCGAGGATCCCGTCCCGGATCGCCGCGCAGAGGGCGAGGTTCAGGTCTCCGGCGGACGAGCCGGGATCAGCCTTGAGGAGCGCCAGTAGCCGGGTGCGCTCGCCCTCGGTGGCAGCCGGGCCGAGGGCGAGTTCGCGCTGGACGATGGCGAGGACATTGGAGGCGACGCGCGCATGGAAGGCGGCATGGCCTGCAAGGGCGGGCACGGCGCTGTCGTCGATGAAGGACTTCACCGCCGAGACGAGTTCGGACAGGGACGGGTGTTCATGCATGGGCGGTCCGGGCCTCGACGAGGCGGAGGATGTCGATCTCGGTTTCGGAGACGCGGCGGCCGATGGCGGCGCGCTCGACGCTTGGATCTGCCCCGGAACGGAAAGCCTCGTACATGACGAGGCACATGATGCCCCATTTCAGGGAGCCGAGCAGTTCCCACCAGTCGATCTCGGACGGGTGAAAGGCCCGCCCGCCAGCCGCCGCATAGGCTTCCAGCACGGCTTCGAGGCTGGCAAAGCCGCCGGCCCGGTTAAGCGGCTGGCCGAAGCGCCACGAATTGACGCAGAGCCAGCCAATGTCCTCGCGCGGGTCGCCGAGATGGGCAAGCTCCCAGTCGAGGACACCCGCGAGGCCGTTCGCGTCGACCATGAGGTTGCCGAGCCGGAAGTCGCCGTGGACGACCACCGGGGAAACGGGTGATGGCGCGCCGGCGCGCAGGACCTGAAAGGCGAGATCGAAGACCGGACGCGGTATGCCGAAGCTGCGATAAGTGGCGTCATAGCGGTCTATCTGGCCTGTCCCGCCGGATATCTGGAGCGTCCCGGCTTCCGGCACCGGCATGGCGTGTATGGCGGCCAGCGCCCGGCCGCAGTCGCGCGCGAGGACCTTTCGGGCGGGCGCGAGGGCGTCGTCCCGCAGAATCTTGCGGGCAATCGTCTCGCCGGGGAGGAAGGCCATCACGAAGGCCTCGCCGAGCCCGTCTCCGGGCGCGCAGACATGGACGACCTGCGGGACAGGGACGCCTGCGGCAGCCGCGCAGGCAATGAGCCGGGCCTCCGCGGCGAGCGGTATGGCCGCGTCCGAGCGGGCCGCGCCGCCGCCGCCGGGTGCCCGGCGGAGGATGCGCTTCGCCGCCGGGCCGCCGTCCGTCTCGACGCTGAAGGCCCAGGTCTCCTGGCTCGCCCCGCCCGACAGCCTGCGCAGGTACGACACAGACCGGCCTGCCGGGGCGAGTCTGGGGGCGAGGGCGCCAAGCGCGCTTTCAATCTCGTCTGTCATACCCATATTCGCCATAATCGCGCGCACATTGCCGATCCGATAATCCGCCGCCGCTCCAAGAGACCCTTGCCAATGTCCGCCAAGCATCATCCGCCGCAGGAAGAACATCACGATCAGGGTGCGCCCCGCAAGCCCGGTTTCGGCGGCTGGCTGCGCAGCCGGTTCCTGGCGGGCATCGTCATTGCCGCGCCAATCGCGATCACGCTTGCGGTCATTGCAGGACTGATTTCGTGGATCGATTCGCGGATCAAGCCCCTGATCCCGCCGGCCTGGAACCCGGAAACCTACATAAAATTCGGCATTCCGGGGCTTGGCGTCGTCGTGGCCGTGATCGGCCTGACCCTGCTCGGCGCAGTCGGCACGAACCTGATCGGCCGGACGATCGTGCGGGCGGGAGACCAGTTCCTCGCCAGCGTGCCGATCGTGCGGAACATATATTCCCTCTTCAAGCAGCTCTTCGAGACCATCGCGACGAGCCAGCAGTCGTCGTTCCGGGACATGGTGCTCGTCGAGTATCCCAAGCGCGGGACATGGTGCGTCGGTTTCGTCACGGCGCCGCTCAAGGGCGAGGTTCTCGCAAAGCTCGGGCCGGACATGATGGGCGTGTTCGTGCCGACGACGCCGAACCCGACCTCGGGCTTCTTCATGTTCGTTCCCCGGAACGAGGTGATCGACCTCGACATGACGGTCGAGGACGGCGCGAAGCTCATCGTCTCGGTCGGCATGGTCGTGCCCGACTATATGACGCAGGCCCAGATGGACGCGGTGCTCGCCAAGGTTCCGCCGCCGGCAACGCCGGAAACAAAGACGGCCTGACCGGTCATGTTTCCGGCCGTTCGATCCGCGGACTGAGCAGGTCGCGCAGGAGCCGCAGGGCAAGGCCGCGAGAGCCGGCAAGGCCTGGGTCCCGTTCAAGCAGGGCCTGGGCGTCCTTGCGGGCGATCCCCAGAAGCTCGCCATGCGGCTCCAGCCGGATGAGGCGAAAGGCGGGCAGGCCCGCCTGGCGCAGACCGAGCGTGTCGCCCGGGCCGCGCTGTCGGAAGTCCGCCTCGGCGATCTCGAACCCGTCCTCGGTGCGACGCAGGGTCTCCAGCCGGACCTTGGCCGTGTCCGTCAGGGGCGGATGGTAGACGAGGAGGCAGTAGGAGGGCCGATCGCCGCGTCCGACGCGTCCGCGCAACTGGTGGAGCTGGGCAAGGCCGAAGCCTTCGGCCCGCTCGATCACCATGATGGTGGCTTCGGGCACATCGACGCCAACTTCGATAACGGTCGTGGCGACGAGTACTTTTGTCTGGCCCGAGCGGAAATCCTCTAGCGCGGCGTCCTTTTCGAGCGGTTTCAGGCGGCCATGGACAAGGCCGACAGGGACCCGAAGCTCGTCCTGCAGGGCGGCATGGCGGGCCACCGCGCTTGAGCCGTCATCATCCACATCGACGCGGGGGCAGACCCAGAATGCCCGTTCGCCGCGCGCGGTTGCCCGCCCGACAGCGGCGACAACCTCCTCGATGCGGCCATCGGGCAGAGCGCGGGTCTCGACCGGCTTGCGGCCCGGAGGCTTCTCGTCGAGCAAAGACATGTCGAGATCGCCGTTGACGGCGAGCGCGAGCGTGCGCGGGATCGGCGTTGCGCTCATGACCAGCATGTGCGGGCTGAGGGCCTTGTCGGCGAGCCGGGCCCGGTCCATGACGCCGAACCGGTGCTGCTCGTCGACGATGACAAGGCCGAGATTGCGGAAGGCGACAGCGTCCTGGAAGAGCGCCTGGGTGCCCGCCACGATCTGGACCGACCCGTCGGCGAGCCCCATGAGGGTTGCTTCGCGGGCGCGCCCCTTGTCGCGGCCTGTAAGCGCGGCGACGGAATAGCCGAGCGGCGAGAGCCAGCCGTCAAGGGTTGCATATTGTTGCCGGGCGAGCACTTCGGTCGGGGCCATGAAGGCGGTCTGGAAGCCGGCTTCGGCAGCCTGGACGGCCGCGAGCGCGCCGACGAGCGTCTTGCCGGAGCCGACATCGCCCTGCAGCATCCGGCGCATGGGTGAGGGTTCAGCCAGATCGGTTGCGATCTCCTTCGTGGCCCGCATCTGGGCACCGGTCGGGCGGAAGGGCAGCGCGCTGACCAGCCGGTCCTGTGCCCGGAAATCGGTCTTCATCGCCGGGGCCCTGCGGGACCGGCGCGCCGCCCGCGCGAGGGCAAACGCCGTTTCCCGCGCGAGGGCCTCGTCATAGGCAAGCCGGGCGGCGGCGCGGGCAAAGGCATCCTCGTCATAGGCCTGCGGGGCGTGAAGGGTGCCGAGCGCCTGCCTGAAGCCCGGCCAGTTCCGGGCGGCCAGCAGGTGGGCATCGATCCATTCCGGCAGGTCCGGCAAGGTGGCGAGCGCGGTGATGGCGGC
>CAYSED010000113.1:6715-8867 GCA_964429935.1 uncultured Hyphomonadaceae bacterium | reverse complement strand
GCTCGGAACCTGTGACGGCGACATGGAGAAGGGCAATCTGCGTGCAGACGTGAACGTGTCTGTCTGCAAGCCGGGCGCCTATGAGAAGTTCCGCGAGACAGGCGATTTCGGGCATCTCGGCACGCGTTGCGAGATCAAGAACATGAACTCGTTCCGTTTCATTCAGGCGGCGGCCGAATACGAGGCGCGCCGCCAGATCTGGATTCTCGAAGACGGCGGGAAGGTGCATCAGGAAACGCGGCTCTATGATCCGAACACGGGCGAGACGCGGTCGATGCGGTCGAAGGAAGACGCGCACGACTATCGCTATTTCCCGGACCCGGACCTCCTGCCGCTCATTCTCGACGAGGCCGACATCGAGGCGATCAAATCCGGCTTGCCGGAACTGCCGGACGAGAAGCGCGCGCGCTTTGTCAACGACTATGGCCTGAAGCCCTATGATGCCGGCGTGCTTGCCGCAGACGCGGATAAGGCAGCGTTCTTCGAGACGGTCGCTTCGGGACGGGATACGCGCCTTGCTGCCAACTGGGTCAGCCAGGAATTGTTCGGCTATCTCAACAAGGAGGGTCTCGAGCTTTCCGAGAGCCCGGTCTCGGCAGGCCAGCTCGGCGGACTGATCGACCTGATCGCCGACGAGACGATATCCGGCAAGATTGCCAAGCAGGTCTTCGCGAAGATGATCGAGACGGGCGATGCGGCCGGCGACATTGTCGAGCGCGAGGGGCTGAAACAGGTCACTGACATGTCCGCCATTGCGGCTGTGGTCGATCAGATCATCGCCGACAATCCGGACCAGGTGGCGCAGGTCCAGGCACAGAAGGCCGAGGGTCACGCCAAGCCGAAGGCGCTCGGCTGGTTTGTCGGCCAGGTCATGCGCGCCTCCGGCGGCAAGGCCAATCCGCAGGCGGTCAATGAGATCCTTGCCGAGAAGCTCGGGCTTTAGGGTCTTGAATCATGGGAGATGGGCCCCGCGATCAAGTCGCGGGGAAACGTCTCTCGTGGGTGGTCAAGGCTATTTGAAGCGACTCCCCGCGACTTGATCGCGGGGCCCATCTCCTCATGTTGCCGCCCGGATACGCGCCGCGAGCGCTTCGAGCTTTGCCATGTCCGCTTTCTCGCCAGCCCCGTGGCGGCCGAGCGGGATGTTCTCCCATCTCGGCAAGATGTGGAAATGCAGGTGGAACACGGTCTGTCCCGCCACGCTGCCATTGAACTGTGTCACGACAATCCCGTCGGGCTTGAGCGCTGCTTCGACGGCGCGGGCAACCGTCTGGACCCGTTCTATATAAGCCCCGATCTGCCCGCCCGGCATGTCGAGGAGGTTGCGCGCCCTGACGCCTTTCGGGATGACCAGAGTATGCCCCTCGGCCTGCGGGAAGATATCCATGAATGCGAGGGCCACATCGTCCTCGAAGACCTTGATGCAGGGTACTTCGCCAGCCAGCATTTTTGCGAAGATGTTCGACGGGTCATAGTCGGCATGCAGGGTCATGTCGGTCCTTTCCGGTGGAGGGGCTTCAGTCCTCTTTCTTAAAGGGCGTTCGGCTGGCGAGATAGTCCTGGTCCCGGTCGACGGCATGGCGCTCGCGGACGAGATAGTCCCGGATCGCCTCGCGCAGGCCCGGATGGGCGATCCAGTGGACCGAATGGGTCTTCACCGGCGCATAGCCGCGGGCAAGCTTGTGGCCGCCCTGCGCGCCCGCTTCGACGTGTTTCAGGCCGTGCGCAATGGCGAAGTCGATGGCCTGATAGTAGCAGACCTCGAAATGCAGCATCGGCCGGGGCTCGAGGCAGCCCCAATAGCGTCCGTAGAGCGTGTCAGACCCGATGAAGTTCAGGGCACCCGCGATGGGCACCCCGTCCTCGCAGGCAAGGACGAGCAGGATGCGGTCGGCCATGCGTTCGCCGAGGAGCGAGAACGTGTCCCGGTTCAGGTAAGGCGAGCCCCATTTGCGCGAGCCGGTATCGATATAGAAGGCGTGGAAGGCATCCCAATGCGCTTCGGTAATGGCATCGCCTGTCAGGTGCTGGAAGGTCAGCCCTTCGGCGGCCTTTGCCCGCTCCTTTCGCAAGGTCTTGCGCTTGGAAGACGAGAGGGCCAAGGCCGCCGAAGGGCTGACCTTCCAGCACCTGACAGGCGATGCCATTACCG
>CAYSED010000113.1:0-6705 GCA_964429935.1 uncultured Hyphomonadaceae bacterium | reverse complement strand
GCGCTTGGAAGACGAGAGGGCCGCAAGGAAATCGTCGAAGGTTGCGTAGCCGTCATTCGCCCAATGAAACTGCTGGTCTGTCCGGTGGAGGAGGCCCGTCGCCTCGAGGCCAAGGGCTTCGGTTTCGGAGACGAAATTCATGTGCAGCGAGGAGAACTTGTTCTCGTCGGCGACCTGGATCGCGCCGGACAGGAGCGCGAGCCCGATGCGGCCTGCATCCGGCCCGGCGGGGACGAGACGGCGGCGACCAGTCACCGGTGTGAACGGCACGGCGCTGAGGAGTTTCGGATAATAGTTGCCGCCAGCGTTTTCGTAGGCGCTCGCCCAGCTATGGTCGAACACGAACTCGCCCTGCGAATGGGTCTTCACATAGAGCGGCATGGCCCCGCGCACACGCTCGGAAGCGTCCCTGGCAAGCAGGTGGCAGGGCGTCCATCCGGTTCGCGGGCTGACGGCACGGGTCTCTTCAAGGGCCTGGAGGAATTCCCAGGACAGAAACGGGTCATAGCGTTCGCCGGGGGGATTGGCGACGGCATTCCATGCGTCCGGGCTGATGTCCGAAAGCGCGCTGAGCACATCAAGGCGGTAAGCGGTGTCGTCCATGCCGGCTTGACTATAGGGCGTTCATCCGGTGCGGACGAGGGCCGGGTCGAAACCTTCAATGATCTGGGCATCGGCATGGGCGCGGACAGCGGCGGACTCGGCGGTGGTCCTTACTGTCCAGACGACGAGGCCGAGCCCGTGGCGGCGGGCAAACGTGGCGGCGCGGGCGGCATCTGCATGCCAGACGGACAGGAAATCGACCTGCAAACCGAGCGACTTCTTCATCTGTGCGTCAAAGGCGGCCTCGCCGGACTTGTCGATGCGTTCTACCAGGAGCCCTCGCGGCAATGTCTTTGGCAGGATGGCCACGGCGGCCGGGTTGAAACTCATCGCCGCAGCCCGGCCGGAATACTGGAGCAGTGCCGTCGCGACCGCCTCGGCCACGGGTTCCGGTGGCGTGTCCATCGCCTTGATTTCGACGAGGAGCGGCAGATAGTGCGGCCAGGCGGCGAGCAGGGCCGACAGCGCCGGTATGGTCTCGTTTGAGCTGGCGAGCTCGGTTTCGGCGAGCATGTCAGCGGTGCAGTCGGTCACGCGGCCTTCAAGGCCGGTCATTCGTTTCAGGTCGAGGTCATGGAAGCAGACCGGCACGCCGTCAGCCGAAAGGCGCACATCGAACTCCAGCCCTAGCCCGGCCCGCGCCGCAGCCATGAAGGCGGCCATGGAGTTTTCCGGCGGCCCCGACGGCGACCAGAGGCCGCGATGGGCGTAGACATAGTCGCCAAGGCTGAAGGGCGCGGCCATGCGGGCGTCAGGCGATCTCGAAAATGCCGTCCACTTCGACCGCCACGCCGAGCGGCAGGACCGGGCAGGCGACCGCAGAGTGGGCATGGCGGCCGGCCTCGCCGAAGACATCTGTCATGAGGTCTGAACAGCCATTGATGACCTGCGGAATGTCGGTGAAATGCGGGTCCGCATTTACGAAGCCGCCAAGTTTCACGACCCGCTTCACCGCCGAGAGCGTGCCAAGCGCGGCGGCGCACTGGGCGATAAGGTTGATACCGCAAAGCCTCGCAGCGGCCTGTCCGGCAGCCAGGTCCATGGTCTCTCCGAGACGCCCCGTGACGCGCCCCTCGGCATTGGCCGAAACCTGGCCCGAGACGAAGAGAAGGTTTCCCGTAAGGACAAAGGGGACATAGTTCGCCACGGCCTTCATGGGCGGCGGCAGCTTGATGCCGAGGGCTGCAAGACGTGTTTCCGGGAGGCTCATCGCGGGGTCGCTCCTGTGCAGTCTGGCGGCTGGTTGCTGCCTTCAATCTCTTGAAGTCAGGGCGCGGACGCAAGGGAAAACTCGCCGCGCCCCCACTTTCACGGCGTGCCGTGGAGCCGAAGCAGATTGGCAATCGCCTTGGCGAGGGTCAGCAGTTCCGGGGCATTGGCCGGATAGCGCTCGGCTAGGGCTGCCCGCAGGTTTTTCAGGTCGAAGATAACGTCTCGTGCGGCGGCGTCGCGGACCGTGCTCTGGATCCAGCCGATGCAGGCAAGGCGCGTTCCGGCCGTGACATTGGCGACCCTGTGCAGGCTGGTTGCAGGGTAGAGGACGAGCGTTCCGGCTGCAGGCTTCAGGGACTGGGTGGCACCGGCAAGCTCGATCTCGAGTTCGCCGCCGACACAGGTTTCCGGGGCAGAGAGGAAGAGCGTGAAGGAGAGGTCCGTGCGCAGCCGCGCGGGTCCCGAGCCCATGAAGGCATTGTCGGTGTGCAGGCCGTAGCCGCCGCCGGGGCTTGTGCGGCTGACCATCAGTTTCGAAAACCGGGCTGGCAGCGCGGCGGCTTTCAGGACGGGGTGCTGGCTCACCGCGTCATGCAGCATCTGGCGCAGCTCGGCTCCCGTAGGCGAGCCGAGATCGGCCTGCTCATTGCGCTTGACTGTACGGGCGGTGGTTCCCGCCGTGGCCGCGCCGTCTGTCCAGGCGAGCGCGGACAGCATGCTGTGGACCTTGTCGAGTTGAACCGGGCTCAGGACATCGGCGATGGCGAGGAGGGACATGGATGCTCTTGCGAACGATTATCATTTGCGGTTATGACAGCCTAGACCCGTTTGCTTGCCGCTCAAAGGACCTGTCATGAGCCTGACCCTGAAAAACTGGACCCGGCTTGGCCTCGGCGCGGCCCTGGCTTCAACGGCGCTTGCGGCTTGCGATGCCGGCGAAGCGGGCGAGTCCGCCGAACCGGCCACGGCTGAAATCGCCCAATCGGCTGGCGAGACAGGCGAAGGCGGAGAAGGCGGAGAAGGCGGAGAAGGCGGAGAAGGCGGAGAAGGCGGAGAAGGCGAAAGCGGGGTTGCTGCCAGCGCGGCTGCCACGGACCCTGTCATCTATGGCGCGGCCATCGCGATTGCGGAGGCCCATGTTCTCGCCGCCCGGGATGCCCATGCTGCAGGCGAGACGGACGCGGCGGCCGAAATGTTCGCCCATCCGGTCAGCGAAGTCCTTGCGGACATGGAACCGGTCTTCGCGGCTCAAGGCGTCGCGCCGTTCCATGAGCTTTTCATCGAAACGTCTAGTGTGGTGCTTGGTGGCGGGTCGGCCGAAGAGATTGCCAGGCGGACGGACGAGATACTCGCGGCGCTTCGGGCCGCGGCTGGCCGGGCTCCGGACAACGGGTTGGGAGAGGCGCAAGTTTCTGCAGGGATTACGGCGGACCAGGCCGAACGGGCTGTCGACATGTACCGGTTCGCGGCCGCCTCCGGCGATTACGGGCCCTATCTTGATGGCTATGGGTTCTATCAGGCTGCGAAACTGACGTTCGGGCGCGATGAAGCGGTGATTGCCGCAGGCTTGCCGGAAGCCGCCGGGGCACTTCGGGCGGCTTTGGACGCGCTCGCCGGTGCCTATCCGGATGCGGGCCGGCAGGATGCCCTGGGTGCCGATCAGGGCAAACTTGCGCTGGCGGTCGCCAATGTTGACCTCGCGATCAGCAATTAGTCAGGTTCGGGCCTTCGCAGGTCGAGTTAGGCACCGGCGGGGCCCATCCCTTCAGCTTAGTCCCGCTTATCGAGCCGGGCTGCGCGCCCGGTCAGCACGGCATCCGTGCCAAAACGTGCGCGGGCGGCGTCGGCAGCACGTTCCGCGGCAGCACGCTTGGCGATTTTCGGGTCGAGGAGGTCCGTCGCGTCGGCCTTGGCTGGGGCGAGTTCGGAAAGACCGATGCCTATCAGGCGGAAGCGGCGTCCATCGGCCTCGCGGGCCAGGAGGGGGCGGGCGGCGCGGAACAGGGTCTGGGCGAGCTGCGTTGCAACCGGCAGGGAAACGCGCCGTGTCGAGGAGCGGAAGTCGGATGCCTTGAGTTTCAGCGTGACGGTACTGCCCTCCACGCCAGCGGCCTTCGCCCGGTCGGCGGTCTTCACGCACAGCCGCCACAGCCTGTCTTCGAGCGGCTGGAGGTCGCGAATGTCCTCGCCGAAAGTCGTTTCGCTCGAAACCGACTTGCGTTCGCCTCCGGTGCTTACGGGCCGGTTGTCATGCCCCATGGCCCGTTCATGCAGCCAGAGGCCGGTTTCGCCATAGCGGGCGACGAGGTCCTTGCGCTCGGCGCGCTGCAGGGCGGCGATGGTACGGAAGCCGTCCCGGACGAGCCGGTCGGCGAATTTCGGGCCGACGCCGTGCAGGTAGCCCGGGCCCTGTGGCGCCAGGAGGGCCGGGGCCTCTTCCGGGCTTATCACGGCAAAGCCGCGGGGCTTGTCCATCTCGCTTGCCGTCTTGGCGAGGAACTTGTTGGCCGACAGGCCGATGGAAATCGTGATGCCGACATCGCGCTCGACCTCGATCGCGAGCCGGGCGAGCATCCGGGCAGGCGGCGCTCCGTTCAGGCGCGTCGTGCCCGAGAGGTCGAGATAGGCCTCGTCGATCGAGACCGGCTGCACGAGGGGCGTAAGCGCGCGCATCTTCTCGCGAATGACTGCGGCGGCGGCACTGTACTTTTCCATGTTTGGCCTGATGACGATGGCGTCCGGGCAGGCCTTAAGGGCCTTGAACATCGGCATGGCGGAATGCACGCCGTAGAGGCGGGCAATGTAGCAGCAGGTCGACACGACGCCCCGCCTGCCACCGCCGACAAGGACCGGCTTGTCCTTCAGGTCCGGATTGTCGCGCTTCTCGATTGCGGCAAAGAAGGCATCGCAATCGATATGGGCAATGGCGAGCGTATCGAGGAGGGGATGACGAATCAGACGGTTGCCGCCGCAGGACGGGCAGCAGCCGTCGGCAGGGCCCGCAGGGCGCGCGCAATCCCGGCATAGCGCTTTCATGCCAATAAGCATCGCATTTCCCGGCAGTCAGGCCAATTGTCTTCCTCAATGCCGTAAACAACCATTAACGAACTGACCCCATAACCTTAACGAATTCGGGGGGAATCGGTCCCCGCTCAGGCTTTGACGAGTGCGATGGCAGACGCTGCGAAGAAACCGGTACCGCGCGAAGCCCCGCAAGGCATCGGGCAGGGCGCGCATCCCAAGTCGGTTCTCGTGGTCGAGGACAACGAACTCAACATGCGACTGTTCTGCGATCTCCTGGACGCCTATGGCTACAGGACACACCAGTGCCGCGATGGCGGCCGCGCCGTCGAGATCGCCCGTTCCGAGATGCCGGATCTCATCATCATGGATATCCAGTTGCCGGAAGTGTCGGGTCTCGACATTACCCGCTGGATCAAGGACGATTCCGAACTTGCGCACATTCCGGTGCTCGCCGTCACGGCTTTTGCGATGCGGGCCGATGAGCAGCGCGTCCGCGAGGCCGGATGCGAGGGCTACCTGTCCAAGCCGATCCAGATGATGAGCTTCATCCGCGCCGTCGAGGGGCTGATCGGGGGCAATTCGGGGACATGAGCGCGCGGATCCTGGTTGTTGACGACATCCTGGCGAACCGTCGCCTCCTCCAGGCGAAGCTCGAAGCGCGTTATTTCCAGGTGCTGATGGCCGACAGCGGCCTGTCTGCCCTTGCCGTTGCCCGAAAGGAGATACCGGACATCATCCTTCTCGATGTCATGATGCCCGGCATGGACGGCTATGAAGTCTGCCGCCGCCTCAAGTCGGACCCGGAGACGGGGCATATCCCGGTCGTCATGGTGACGGCGCTGAACCAGCAGGAATACCGCCTGAAGGGACTGCTCGCCGGGGCGGACGATTTCATCACCAAGCCGTTCGACGATTTTGCCCTGTTCTCGCGAATTAATGCGCTCGCCCGATACAATACCGTCGCCGGCGAGCTGCGCCGGCGGGACATCAATACAGGTGTCGCGGCGATCGAGAGCGAGGCCGAGAAGGCCGAGATGTCGCGGCCGCCCCGGGTTGTCGTCGTCGACGAGAACCCGCGTTCGTCACGGCGACTGATCGAAACGCTGAAGCAGGCCGGGCATGCCGTCACGAACTTCATGGACGCCCAGGGCGACGGCAGCAATGGTGGCAGCGATGTCATGCTGCTGGCGCTGAGCCGCCAGTCCTTCGATCCCTTGCGGCTCTGTGCCCAGTTCAAGATGAGCGCGAGGACCAGGGCCATTGCCATTATCGTCGTCTGCGACGATCTCAGCCGCGAACTTGCGGCCAAGGCGCTCGAACTCGGTGCCAGCGACGTGATCGATGATCCGGTCGATCCTCAGGAACTCATCGCGCGCGTCATGACCCAGACCCGGCGCACGCGCTATCTGGAAATCATGCGCCGTCGGGTTGACCGCGGTATCGAGCTCTCGGTGATCGATCCGCTGACCGGTCTCTACAACCGTCGCTACATGATGACACATCTCGGCCAGCTCCTGCAGCGCAGCGCGCAAGGAGAAAAGCCGGTGTCCATCGTCGCTCTCGACATCGACCATTTCAAGTCGGTCAACGATACCCACGGCCACGCGGTCGGCGACATGGTGCTCCAGGAATTCGCGCGCCGTCTGAAGGAGAACGTGCGGCCGATGGACATCGTTTGCCGGCCGGGCGGCGAGGAATTTCTTGTCATCATGCCGGAAACGCCTGGAGACATTGCCTGCATTGTGGCCGAGCGCGTGCGTAAGTCCGTGGCCTCGGCCCCGTTCGAGTTCGAGCACGCAAGGGGTCCGCTGAGCGTGACGGTCAGCGCCGGCGTCTCGACCAGTGATGGGGAAAGCCAGTCCGTCG
>CAYSED010000112.1:0-8872 GCA_964429935.1 uncultured Hyphomonadaceae bacterium | reverse complement strand
AGAGATTGCAGAGCGTCATGCGTGCTTCCATCGAGAGGGCCCTGACCGCCTCCCCGCGATATTCCATGACATGACCCGTGCCGCCCGCCGTGCCGATCTTCGCAATGAGATGCAGCGCCAGGTCCTTCGCGGTTACCCCCTCAGGAAGCTTGCCGGAAACCTCGACGGCCATGTTCTTCATCTTGCGGGCGCGCAGGGTCTGCGTCGCGAGCACATGCTCGACCTCGGAGGTGCCGATGCCGTGGGCGAGCGCACCGAACGCGCCATGGGTCGAGGTATGGCTGTCGCCGCAGACAATGGTCATGCCGGGCTGTGTGCGGCCCTGTTCCGGGCCGACGACATGGACGATGCCATTATTGATGTCGCCCATCGGGAAGAAAGGGATGCCGTGCTCGGCGACATTGCGGGTCAGCGTTTCGAGCTGGGTGCGGGCGGCCGCATCGCGCACTCCGGCGAGGCCCTCGGACTGGCGCTCGGTCGGCGTGTTGTGGTCGGCAACGGCGAGGGTCAGGTCCGGACGGCGTACCTTCCGCCCGGCTGCCTTCAGGCCGTCAAAGGCCTGCGGCGTCGTCACTTCATGGATGAGGTGCAGGTCTATGTAGAGCAGCGCCTCGCCGGCCGCCCTGTCCTCGTGGACGAGATGGGCCTCCCAGATCTTGTCATAAAGGGTCTTGCCGGGCATCGGGGTTACATCTCTCCGCGATCATGTTCCGAAGGACAAAGGTAGCTATCAACACAGGACGCTTGGCAGGGCATGGCAGTCAGAACGGTTGCAACGATCATTCCAGCCGCTTGGCTACGCGAGAAGTGTTCATCTCGCCAAGCAGATCCATGACGAAATCCGCTTCCATTGCTTTGTACATCTTCACCAGACGCTCAACAGAAGCGATTTTTTTGTCGAAATTATCGATATGCTGTCCGTCCGCTTCAGCATTTACTTTGCGCGCCTCGGCAAGAACGAGCTCGGTGTCGGCAATGAGTTTGGCGTTCTCCAGGCCCTTAAGCCGCAATCGCTCCCGTATGTCTTCCCATATCTGCCGACTGAGATTTCTGGCGGCAATGCCGACGGCATTTTGCTCCTCTGCCGTCAACAAGCTGTCCAGCAGCAATTTCACAGCCCGCGCCAATTGTTTCCGAATGTCCGCGATCGCTTCCAGGTCACTATCAGATGGCAATATTTGAGACGGGCTCGAAATTGTAACGGCAGTCTGTCCCTGCGCGACTTGCTGCTGGATACTGAGAAACGTATCCAGAATCCGGTCGCTAGCCTCAAGGGCCTGCTCGGTATCGAGAATCATGGCCAGACGGCCAACGCCTTTGGCCGTGTACACATAAGGCGGCCGTGTCATGCCGCCCCGGCCCGATTTTGAGGTCGCAAATTGCGACCTCAATTGCCTGAATTCCGTATCCGTCAGCTTGAATGCATGGTCTTTGGAAAATTTCCTCGGATTTCGCTTTCGAGCTTCGTTTATACGCTTTGTTTCCGCGCCAAACGCGGCAGCGACGTCACGGTCGAGAACAACCCGTCTATCTCGTATGTCGAATATGATAGGGTCTTCTGCGGTCATGACCGGACTATTGCTCACCTGCGTCATCTTCGCTCAGGCCCAGGAAGGAAGTCGAAAATTGCGACTTCACATAGCCGTGCCCATCAGCGGAATACAATCAGACCGGCAACTGGTGGCTGATCCCGGAGCAATTGCTCCAATCCCTAGCTCTCTTCGCTTCCGCCCTTGGCAGCTTCGGCGGCAGCAGCTTCTGCGGCGGCGGCTTCAGCCTCTGCGGCTTTCGCCTTGGCGGCGGTGTCGCGGTCGAGGGCGGCCTGCGCCTTGCGGGCTTCTTTCTCGGCGGTCTTGGCGCGCTTGCGCTCGGTCTTGGAGACGACGATCTCGGTCTGCTCGATGCCGTGGCCGGTCGTACGCTCGATGATCCGGGCCGACTTGCCGCGCAGGTCGCGCAGGTAATAGAGCTTGGCGCGGCGGACCCGGCCCTTGCGCTTGACCTCTATGGACTCGACATTTGGCGACACGAGCGGGAAGATCCGCTCGACACCCTCGCCGAACGAGATTTTGCGGACTGTGAAGCTCTCGTTGATGCCGCCGCCCGAGCGGGCGATGCAGACGCCCTCGAAACGCTGAATGCGCTCGCGGTCACCTTCCTTGATACGGACATTGACGGTCAGCGTGTCGCCGGGCGAGAATTCCGGAAAGGTCTTGCCGGAGGTGACGCGGGCCACTTCCTCGGCTTCGATCTGCTCAATCACATTCATCGTCCGTCTCCGACGCTCGCAAGTCCGGCCCCGAGGGCTGCCCATGTGGGTAAGCGGCCCATAAATCGGGTCTGCGTGCCCGTGTCAACGCTTTCCTGCGGTCCTCGCGCCATTTGGCAACCGCGCCATGATCGCCCGACAGGAGCACGGGCGGGATCTCGCGCCCCTCCCAGGCGCGGGGGGTCGTATAGAGCGGATATTCGAGCAGGCCGCCGGTGAAGCTCTCTTCCTCGAGCGAGGCCTCATTCCCGGCAATGCCCGGCAGGAGCCGGACGCTCGCTTCGATCATCGCCTGGGCTGCGACCTCGCCGCCTGCAAGAACGAAATCGCCGAGCGAGACCTCTTCGAGCCCGCGCGCCTCGATGACGCGCTCGTCCACGCCTTCAAAGCGCCCGCACAGAAAGATCGCGCCCGGTCCTGCGGCAAGCGCTCGCGCGCGGACTTGCGTGAAAGGCACGCCGCGCGGGCTCGGATAGAAGACCGGGCGGCCCGCTCGCGGGATGCTGTCAATCGCTGCGGCCGCAATGTCTGCCCGCAGGACCAGCCCGGCTCCGCCGCCTGCGGGCGTGTCATCGACCTTGCGATGGCGCCCCTCGCCGAACGCGCGCAGGTCCACGGTGTCCAGCGACCAGAGCCCGGCGTCGAGCCCGCGTTTCAGGATGGACACGCCGAGCGGGCCGGGAAAGGCGTCCGGGCAGAGCGTGATGACGGTGGCGGCAAATGGCGCGTTCATGGCGGCGGTCTAGCGGAAACGGCTGTGGGCGTCACGCCAGTGCGGCAAGACTTTGTTAAGCGGATCGGGGCGAGTCTTGCGGACTGGCCAGCAAATCCGCGCAGCAGGAGGGGACGATGATTGGTTTTGGCGAAGCGGTACGGCGCTTCTTCGTGCGCTATGCCGATTTCCAGGGGCGCTCCTCGCGGGCGGAGTTCTGGTGGGTGGCGCTCATGCAGTTCGCTGTCCTCGTGGTCATGTACATTCTTGTCTTCGCCCTTGGCGGCGGCGGCGCGCTTGCAGGCGATCCCGGCAATGTGTCGCCGGCCGCCATCATCCCGCTCGCCCTGATGGGGCTTTATTTTCTCGGCGTCCTGATCCCGTGGATCGCGCTAGTCGTGCGCCGCCTGCACGATATCGGCCAGACCGGCTGGATCTATCTCGGCGTGTTCATTGTCGGGCTGATACCGGTGATCGGGCTCCTCGGAACGATCGCCCTCATCGTCATCGGCTGCATTCCCGGCAACCGGGGGGCGAACCAGTATGGCGACGATCCTTACGGCGCGATCAATATCGACACGTTCAACTGACTGCCGGTCCGCGTTTCACAGCTTGACTTGATGACTGGTTCGCGGAACGCACCACGCCTGTGACCCGCGAGACGCCCGATCTGACCGTCCTGATCCCTTTCTTCAACGAGGAAGGCAATATCCTGCCCGTTATCGGCGAGATCGCGGACGTGCTCGATGGCGTGAATTTCGAGATCGTGGCGGTGGATGATGCCTCCTCGGACGCGACGCCGGACGAGCTCAGCGAGGCGCTCCGCCGCTGGCCGGACCGGCTGACCGTGCGCACGCATGTCGACCGGGCGGGCAAGTCGGCCGCGCTCGTCACCGGGCTCGCGGTCGCGCGCGGAACCTGGGTCCAGCTTCTCGACGGCGACGGCCAGAACGACCCGGGCGACACGCGCCGGGTCTGGGACGCCCATCTTGCCGCCGATGCACCGAACCATGTCGCCATCGGCGTGCATCCGGCCCGCCTCGGCCTGATTGCCGGGCGGCGCACCTCGCGCAATGACAGCGGCTTCAAGTGGATCCAGTCGCGCCTTGCCAATGGCATCCGCAAGCTCGCTCTGCAGGATGACGCCTCGGATTCCGGATGCGGCTGGAAACTCGTCCGCGCCGAAGCTTTCCGGCAGGTGCCCTATTTCGAGGCCATGCACCGTTTCCTGCCAGCGCTTGTCCGCCGGGCGGGGTGGCAGGTCATCGAGGAACCGGTCAATGACCGCAAGCGGCTGAGCGGGCGCTCGAAATACGGCTTTCTCGGGCGCGCGGGGGCAGGTTTCATCGACCTGATCGGCGTCATGTGGCTCATCCGGCGGGGTCAGCGCGGCGTCGCCCGCGAATGGCTGGACGAAGAAACAGGTTCGGGCGCTTAGCCCTCTTCCCCGCTTGCCTCGCCCTCATCGGTCCAGAGCGCCCAGCTTGCAATGACAACGCGGCCAGACTCGAGATCAATGTCGGTCACGTCTTCCCCGGTCAGCGGAATATAGACGGTCCGGTCCCGGTCCTCCGCATCGATCTCGATGAGGTCGCTTGCGCCGAAATTCTGTACCGCAACGACCCGGCCGATCCGCTTGCCGCTAGTGTCCACCGCATCGAGGCCGACCAGGTCCTCGATATAGACCTCGTCATCCTCAGGCTCCGGCAGCGCCCCGCGCGGCACGTGCAGTTCGGTGCCTTTCAGGGCATCCCAGTCTTCCTTCTGGCGGCGCTCTTCCGGCGTGACGATAAGGTGATCGTTTGCCGCGCGGGCCCTGACCGGGGTCAGCAGCACCGCGCCGGACGCCGCGAGGAGCGGGCCGAGACGGCACGCCTCCCCGGGCTCACCGGTATAGCTGCGCACACGGACGTCTCCCCGGACGCCATGCGCGCCGAGGATCGTGCCCACCACGACGAGATCGTCAGGGCTGCCGGCCATGTCCGTCCCGGCCTACTCGGCCCCGGCGTCCTCATTGGCAGGCTCTTCAGCCGGCGCGGCAGCGGCCTCGGCCAGGGCCTTGGCTTTCTCGGCCCGCTCTACGGCGCGCTCCTGGGCTTTCTTGCCGGGCTTGCCTTTTTCCGGATTGTTGCCGGGTTCCCAGACCCAGACCGGGGCGGCTGCGCCTTCGAGCGTGATCGCGTTCAGGAAGCGGGCGACACGCTCGGTCGGCTGGGCCCCCTTGGCGATCCACTCGGCGGCTTTCGCGCCATCGAGCTTGACGCGCTTGTCGGAACCCTTGGCTTCGCGCGGGTCATAGGTGCCGAGCTTCTCGATGAAGCGGCCATCGCGCCGCGCGCGGCTGTCTGCCACGACGATGCTGTAGAAAGGGCGTTTCTTGGACCCGCCGCGGGCGAGCCTGATCTTGAGGGCCATGTGTGTTCTCCTGGTTAAGTTGGTGTATGAATGAATTGGAGTCGAATTTGTCATCCCGGCCGCACGCCGGACTTGATCCGGCGGAAGAGCCGGGACCCAGCATTATGGGGAGTGACCTCCGAACTGGTTCCCGGACATTTGCTGGCGCAAATTCCGGGATGACAGGTTGGTGTTGAAGGACATTATTGATCGTCCCGCATCTGCTCATGGTGGCGGATCACTTCCGCCACGATGAAAGTGAGGAATTTCTCGGCAAAGGCGGGGTCGAGCCCGCTCTCTTCGGCAAGGCTCTGAAGCCGGGCGATCTGGCGCGCCTCGCGGTCCTTGTCGGCGGGCGGCATGTCATTCTCGGCCTTCAGCCGCCCGACAGCCTGCGTCACCTTGAACCGCTCGGCGAGCGTATGGACAAGGATCGCATCGAGATTGTCGATGCTGGCGCGGAGATGTTCGAGCTGGGTGAGTGGGGAGGTCACTTCTTGTTCCCCCCGCCCAATCCGGGACCGCCAAGCCCCGGCAGGCCGTTCGGCTGGATCGGCCCGCCGCCAAGCCCCGGAAGCTGGCCGCCCTTGCCGCCCGGCAGGCCGCCCATCCTGGCAAGGTCCGCAGGCGAGACGCCCGCTGCGCCCATGGCATTCATCATGCCCTTCATGCCGCCTTTCCTGGTCATCTTCTTCATCATGCCGGCCATGTTCTGGTGCATTTTCAGCACCTTGTTGACCTCCTGCACGGTGACGCCCGCCCCGACCGCGATGCGCTTGCGGCGGGAGGCGTTGAGGATGGCAGGCTTGCGCCGCTCGGCCCGCGTCATCGAGGAAATGATCGCTTCCTGCCGCTTCAGCACCCTGTCATCCATGCCGGACGCGTCGAGCGCGGCCTTGGCCTTCTTCGCGCCGGGCAGCATGCCCATGATGCCGCCTAGCCCACCCATGCGCTGCATCTGGCGGAACTGTTCGGCAAGGTCTTCAAGGTCGAACTGGCCCTTGGCGAGTTTCTTCGCCATGCGCTCGGCCTTTTCGGCGTCCATCTGTTCGCCGGCCTTCTCGACGAGGGAAACGATGTCGCCCCGTCCGAGAATGCGGCCCGCAAGGCGCTTGGCATCGAACGCATCAAGCCCGTCGAGCTTTTCGCCGACCCCGAGAAACTTGATCGGCAGGCCGGTCACCGCCCGCATCGAGAGCGCCGCTCCGCCCCGCCCGTCGCCGTCCATGCGGGTCAGGACAAGCCCGGTCAGTTTCAGCCGCTCATGAAAGCGTCGTGCGGTCTCGACGGCGTCCTGCCCGGTCAGTGCGTCGGCGACGAGGAGAATCTCGGACGGGTTCGCAATGGCCGCGATCTCGGCCGCCTCGCCCATCATCTGCTCGTCGAGCGTCGTGCGGCCCGCCGTGTCGAGGAAGAGCACGTCATGCCCGCCGATCTCGGCGGCCTTCAGGGCGCGCCGGGCAATGTCGGCTGGCAACTGTCCGGGAATGATCGGCAGCGAGGTGACATTCGGCCCGCACTGGCTGGCAAGGATCGCCAGCTGTTCCATGGCCGCCGGACGGCGCACGTCGAGACTCGCGAGGAGCACTTTCTTGCGCTCCTTCCCGGCAAGGCGCTTGGCGAGCTTGGCGGTCGTCGTCGTCTTGCCGGAGCCCTGCAGGCCCGCCATCATCACGACGGCAGGCGGGCTGTCGACGCGCAGGCCCGTATCCGCCGCCTCGCCGCCAAGCATCGCGACAAGCCCGTCATGGACGATCTTGACGACCTGCTGGCCGGGCTTGACCGAGCGGATGACATCCTCGCCGACAGCCTCTTCGCGGATGGACTCGATAAAGGACTTGACGACCGGCAGGGCGACATCGGCCTCGAGCAGCGCGACCCGGATCTCCCGCAGGGCCTCGCCCACGTCCTTCTCGGACAGCGCTCCCCGGCCGGTGAGCCCGTCAAATATGCCGCCTAGGCGATCTGTCAGCGCATCGAACATGCGTCGGTCTCCTGCGGGCCTGCCCCCTTGCATACGGGAGCTTCACCCTGAGCCTGTCGAAGGGCGAGGCGGGCGCGAACGCGCGTCCCGTCTCTTGTCCGCATCCTCCGACAGGCTCAGGGTGAGGTATCTCTGTTTACCCCGCGCAAATGCTCTGCTGCCCCGCTGAGCGAAGCTTCGCCGGGCGGGGGGCCTCGCCTGGCTCCCGGCATCGCTGCCATGTCCCGGTCAAGGCGCGCTTCTGGATATGCGCGGAATGTGTGCTGGCTAAAGCACGGGCGTGCCGGGAAATCAATCCGCGATGGCCAGCATGGCATTCAGCCGGGACTTGAGCGCCGGAATCTCGTCGCGCACGGCGGCATAGACGATGGCGTCGGACCAGCGCCCGGCGTTCAGGCGCTCGCAGGAGCGCAGCACGCCCTCGCAGGTGATGCCGAGCCGGCCGATGGCACTGCTGAGGGGAAGGTTCTGCGAATCCACCGTCCAGACGATGCGGCGCGCCCGCCAGGCATGGGCCCGGCAGACGAGCGCCGCCTGGATGGCCGCGAACATGCGCGAACCGCGATGCTCCGGCCGGATCCAGAGATAGCCGATCCGGACGCTGCGATGGGTGCGGTTCGGATGGACATAGCAGGCGCCGCCGACAAAGGCATTGTCGGACTTGCGATAGGCGATAAGCGGGACATATTCGCCGAGCTTCGCGCGCGCCATGACATGCTCGAAATAGGCCTCGAACGTGGTGCCGCGGCCCGGCAGGGCGGGCAGCCAGTCCCACATCGCCTTGATCGCCCCGGACTGGGCGATGACATGGCGTTCTTCGTCGCCGACCGGTTCCAGCCGAACCAGACGGTTTTCGAGGCCTGGGTCTTCGAGTTCCATTCTTGCCGTGCCGGGCCAACGACCAAAGTCGGCCTTGGCCCTCCTGCCAATGCAAAGTATGAAACTGCGGGCCAGTGGCAACAAGACAATTTTTTGCAACGCCTTGCGGCTTCAGGGCGAGTTCGGGATCACCACACGCGATGAGCTACCTGCCGACGATCCGACAATTGCAGTTCCTCTGCGCGCTTGCCGACCATGGCACGTTCTCGCGCGCCGCCGATGCCTGCCTCGTCGCCCAGCCGACCCTGTCGGCGGCGATCAGGGAGGTCGAGACGGCGCTCGGCACACAGCTTGTCGAGCGCGGGGCGCGCGGCGCCCGCCTGACGCCCGCCGGCGAGATTGCCGTCAAGCGCGCCCGGCGCATCCTCGCCGAGGCGGAGGACCTCGTGTCGGAAGCCTGCGGGGCCGGCGCGCCGCTGACGGGAACCTTCCGGCTCGGGGCCATCCCGACCATCGCGCCCTATCTTCTGGCCCCGACCATTGCCGAGCTTCGCAGGAGCCATCCGGGCCTGCGGCTCTACCTGCGCGAGGAAAAGACCGCAGACCTGCTCGACGCCCTGCGCGCTCACCATCTCGACGCAGCGATCATCGCCCTGCCCTTTTTTAATGCTACGGCGACCACCGAGATCAACAC
>CAYSED010000111.1:4020-8961 GCA_964429935.1 uncultured Hyphomonadaceae bacterium | reverse complement strand
CGAGGGGCTCGACATTCCGGAATGCGGCTTTGTCGGCATACTCGACGCGGACAAGGAAGGGTTCCTGCGCTCGGAGACGTCGCTCGTCCAGACCATCGGCCGCGCCGCGCGCAACTCGCAAGCCCGCGTCATCCTCTATGCCGACCGGGTCACCGGCTCGATGGAGCGCGCCATGGAGGAAACCTCCCGCCGGCGCGAGAAACAGGTCGCCCACAACCTCGCCCACGGCATCACGCCGAAGACGATCATCCGCGGCGTCTCCGACATTCTCGGCGAGCTTGGCGAGCGCCCCGGCCAGTCAGCCAAATCCAAACGCACCCGCCGCGGCGACCGCGCCCGTGCCGTGGCGGAAGACAAAGCGCTTCCACTTCTCGGCGGTGCGCAGCACGGCCACAATCTGAAAACGGTCATCGCCGACCTCGAAAAACGCATGCGAGAAGCGGCAGCCGACCTCGAATTCGAGGAAGCCGCGCGCCTCAGGGACGAGGTGAAGCGGCTAAGGGAAGCGGAGTTGGGATTGTAGGGCGGGGCTCGCCCCGCCATCGGCTTGAATGCATTTAATGGATTGGCGGGTTGAAACCCGCCCTACTCGCCGGTTCTTAAATTCTGGGGCACTTGCCGTACCCAATCCTGGCTCAAGCCTTCTGCGCTTCGCTTGGTAGGGCGGGATTTATCCCGCCACAACAGATAACCAGACTTGGCCGAGCGGTCCCGGATTGGCGGGGTGAACCCCGCCCTACGGTCCCTTAACTTGTTTCTGCTATCCCTAGCCCCAAGCAAGCTCTTGAGGCCCCATATGTGGATTTATCGCAAGGAACACTTCCGCAATGCCGATGCGAGCGAGGCGCGCTCGCGGGTCGCGGCGACGGTCTATTTCCGGCCCGACACGACCGCGCCCGCGCCGCCGCTCGGATGGGCCGAGGCCTGTCCCCATTGCGGCGCGCATGTCCGGGTCGCCAAGCCCGCCCAGGGCGGCACGGTCGTGTCCGAAGTGCTGCCCTCCGGCCGTATGATCCCGCATCCCTGCTTCGACCGCCTGCGCGGCAAGCGTGCGAGCGAGGAAACCCTCGACCTGTTCGCCTGGGCCGAACGGGCCGCCTGACGCCCCGGCCCCTCGCGACAGCCGCGCTCATTCCGACAAGGCAGCCCCGCATGCCGCGCTGTGTCCGGAATAGGCAGCCGAGCGGCTCCGATCGACAGCCTGAGGCCTCGTAAGGGGCCTGGAGCGGGTGAAGGGAATCGAACCCTCGTCGTAAGCTTGGGAAGCTTCTGCTCTGCCATTGAGCTACACCCGCAGGGCGTGGCTTTGTCTAGCTGTCCGCCGGCGTGGCGACAAGCGGTTTGCAGCCTCTCCTGCAGGCACTGCCTTGAAATCCGCCCAAAGATTGGGGAGAGAGGCGGCCGGGACCGGTGTCCCTGGCAAGGGCCGCGACAGGGCCGCCATGCCGCGAGAGGGCCGGGAAGGTCCGGGAAAGGAAATGTCATCATGCGCGCACTCATGACGGCGGGGCTGCTCGGCCTCGCATTGGCCGGACACGCCGTGGCACAGGACGCCGAACCGGAGGCCCCGGACACGAGCTGGACCGGCGAAGGATCGCTCACGGCGGGCATCAGCACGGGCAATGCCGAGACGGTCGATCTCGGCCTCGCCCTCAAGCTCAACAAGGCGGCCGGCGCGTGGAACTTCGCCGCCGAGGGCAGCTATGACTATGGCGAGGTCGAGGGCGTCGAGTCCCGCAACCGCTACCTCGTCGGCGGGCAGGCCGGCCGGGACATCACGGACCGCCTGTTCGGCCTCGGCCGCGCCTCCTATGAAGAAGACGATTTCTCGGGCTTTGAATCCCGCCTCTTCATCGGCCTCGGCGCCGGCTACCGAATCTTCAAGCGGGACGGCCTCGCCTGGACCATCGAGGCCTCGCCCGGCTTCCGCATCGACGAGCTCGCCGATGTCGTCGATCCGGTAACCGGCGCGGTCGTCACGCCAGGCACGTCCGAGGAAGCGATCGGCCTGCGCGGCGCATCGAACTTTGCTTATGATTTCAACGAGCGGGTCGGCTTCACCAATCGTTCCAACGTCACCTGGACCGACGAGACGACCCAGCTCACCAACACGGCCGCCCTGAACTCGAGCCTCACCGAAGCCCTCTCGGCGCGCATCTCCTTCGAGGTCCGCCACGACACGAACCCGCCGGCCGGCTTCGAGGCAACCGACACGGCAACACGCCTCGCCATCGTCTACGGGTTCTGACGAGCCCATCCGCGCACGCCGCCTTTGCGCCTACCCGGCTCCGTGCCGTGTTCCGGCGCGCCCGGCGCGGCGAAACAGATCCGCTGCGCCCTTCCCCTTAAAGACTTCCCTCACGGGTCTGTACTATAGGTCCGGGCCATGCATTTGCGCCCTGTCCTCTTTGCGGTCGGCCTGATGACGAGCCTGCTCGGGCTCGCCATGGTGCCCTCCGCCCTGATCGACCTAGCCGACGGGCAGGAGAACTGGGCGATCTTTGCCGTCTCGGCCTTCGGGTCGCTCTTCCTCGGCGTCTCGCTCGCCCTCATGGCGGGCACCGGCGACAACCGGACCGGACCCCGTGAAGCCTTCCTCCTCACCGTGCTCGTCTGGATCGTACTGCCCTTCGCGGCGGCCGTGCCGTTCGTCTTTGCCGGGCATTCGTGGACCGATGCCCTGTTCGAGAGCATGTCCGGCCTGACGACGACCGGTTCCACCGTGTTCACCGGGCTCGATGCCATGCCGCGCGGCATCCTTCTCTGGCGCGGCATCCTGCAATGGATCGGCGGCATCGGCATCATCGTTACGGCCATCGCCATCCTGCCCTCGCTGCGCGTCGGCGGCATGCAGCTCTTCGAGATCGAGAGCTCCGACATGTCCGGCAAGTTCCTGCCGCGCGTGACCGAGATCGCCGCCCAGATCGGCCTCATCTATCTTGCTCTCTCGATCGCCTGCGCCCTCCTGTACAGCGTCAACGGCATGAATGCCTTCGATGCCATCGTCCATTCGATGACGACCGTGTCGGCGGGGGGCTATTCGACCCATGACGCCTCGCTCGGCCATTTCGGCAACGGCGTCATCTCGGTCGCGATCCTGTTCATGATCCTCGCCGGGCTGCCGTTCACCTCGTTCGTGCGCCTCGTGCGGGGCGATCCGGCGGGCTTCGTGAAGGATAACCAGCCCAGGGTCTATCTCTCGCTGATGGTCGGGGCGACCGCGATCATCCTCCTCTACAATGCTGTCGGGGCCGGAACGGCGGTATTCGGGGATGCCGGCGAGGCCCTGCGCACCACCGCCTTCGGCGTCGTCTCCATCATTACCGGCACGGGCTATTCCAATACCGATTTCAGCGCCTGGGGCCCGGGCGTTAACGCGGTCCTGCTCGTCTGCATGTTCTTCGGGGGATGTTCCGGCTCGGCCTCCTGCGGCATCAAGACCTTCCGGCTCGAGATCACCGCCCGCGCCGTGATGGCCCATGCCAAGCGCATGACGAGCCCGAACCGGCTCGCGCCCGTCCGCTACAATGGCAAGGTCGTCGACGAGGACACGATCCAGTCGGTGCTCGTCTTCCTCTTCCTCTATGTCGCAACTTTCCTGATCGCTGCCGCCCTGCTCGGGCTGACGGGGCTGGACCCGATGACGGCCATGTCCGGCGCGGCAACCACCCTTGGCAATGTCGGCTGGGGCCTCGGGCCGACGATCGGCCCGGTCGGGACCTTCGCCCCGATTCCGGACGCCGCCAAGTGGATCTGCACGGTCGCCATGCTGCTCGGGCGGCTCGAATTCATCGCCGTCTTCGTCGTGCTGACGCCCCGGTTCTGGCGCGGATGAGCAGGGCCCGGCCCGCAGCGGCGGCCGCCATCGGCGTCACGTCACTCGCCATGGCAGCCTTCGCGGCAAACTCCGTGCTCGGACGGCTCGGCCTCGTCGAGGGCGGCATCGGGCCCGGCAGTTTCGCGCTGATCCGGCTCGTCTCGGGCGCGCTCCTCCTCTGCCTCCTCGCCGGGCCGCGCCGGAGCCTTGCCGCCGCCTCGCCGGCAGGCGCGCTCGCGCTCTTCGCCTATGCCGCCTTCTTCTCCTATGCCTATCTCGCCCTCGCCGCCGGAACCGGCGCGCTCATCCTCTTTGCCATGGTGCAGGCCACGATGGTCGGCGTCGGGCTCGCGAGCGGCGAGCGCCTCTCCGGCCTGCAATGGGGCGGCCTCGCCTTGGCGCTGGCCGGCCTTGCCTCGCTCCTCGCTCCCGGGCTGGCCGCGCCCTCGCCCGCCGGAGCGCTCGCCATGGCTGTCGCCGGGGCTGCCTGGGGGGCCTATTCGCTCCTCGGCCGCGGCAAGGGCGACCCGGTCGCCCGCACGGCTGGCAATTTCCTCGGCGCGAGCCTCATCGCCCTGCCCGCCCTGCCGCTCGCCTTGCTGGTGCATCCGGAGCCGCAGCCTGCCATTTACGGCATCGCGCTCGCGGTCCTGTCCGGCGCGGTCACCTCCGGGCTCGGCTATGCGGTCTGGTATGCGGCGCTGAAACATCTTGCCGCCGTGCAGGCCGGCATGGCGCAGCTTGCCGTTCCGGCCATCGCGTCGCTTGGCGGCGTCCTTGTCCTTGCCGAGCCGTTCACGCTCCGGTTCGCGCTCGCAACGCTCGCCATCCTCGGCGGTGTCGGGCTGGCGACATTGACGCGGGGCCCGGCCCGGCCCAATTAACAGGGCAACAGCAGGACGGACGAGACCCAGGCATGCGCAAGAACGCCTTCTTCTTCGTCATCGTCACGGTCGTGCTCGACATGATGGGCTTCGGCCTCATCGTGCCGGTCATCCCGGCCCTTCTGGAAGAGATCTCCGGGCTCGGCGCGGAAGAGGCCGTCGTCTGGGGCGGCGCACTGACGGCGACCTATGCCGTCATGAACTTCCTCGCCGGCCCGGCGATCGGCAACCTGTCGGACG
>CAYSED010000111.1:0-4010 GCA_964429935.1 uncultured Hyphomonadaceae bacterium | reverse complement strand
CCCGCCATGCACGCCGCCCCCGCCCCCGCGGTCGGCACGCTCGCGGTCGCCGATGGCCGCCGCCCGGTGCTCCTCGTATCGATCGCCGCGCTCGCGGTGAACTTCCTCATCATGGGCTTTGCGACGACGCTCGCCGTCCTCTTCCTGGGGCGCATCCTCGCCGGCACGGCGGCGGCGACGGTCTCCACCGCCAACGCCTATATTGCCGACGTCACGACGCCGGAAACCCGGGGCCGCGCCTTCGGCATGATCGGCGGGGCCTTCGGGGTCGGCTTTATCCTCGGCCCGGCGCTCGGCGGCCTGCTCGGGGAATATTTCGGGCCGCGCGCGCCCTTCTTCGCAGCCGCCGCGCTCTCCGGCGTCAACTTCCTCTACGGGCTCTTCGTCCTGCCGGAATCGCTTGCCCCGGAAAACCGCCGCCCCTTCCGGCTCGCCCGGGCCAATCCGTTCGGCGCATTCCGGCATTTCGCCAGGCTGCCGCAGGTCGGCTGGTTCCTTGTCGTAATCGGCGTGTTCGGCTTCGCCTCGAACGTCTATCCGGTGACATGGAACTTTCACGGGGCCATCCGCTATGGCTGGAGCGAGGGCCAGATCGGGGCCTCGCTCGCGCTTGTCGGCATCGGCGCGGCGGTCGTGCAGGCCGGGCTCGCCGGCACGGTTATCCGCCGCCTCGGCGCGATGCGGACGGCAGCCCTCGGCCTCTCGGTCAATGCCGTCGCCATGGCGGGCTTTGCCTTTGCCGGCGCGCCGTGGATGGCCTATGCCATCATCCCGGTCTCCTCGCTCGGCGGCGTCGCCAGCCCGGCCCTCAACACGATCATGTCGAATGTCACGCCCGCCAACGCGCAAGGCGAGCTGCAGGGCGCCTCGGCGAGCCTCCTCTCGCTCGCCATGATCTTCTCGCCCCTCGTCATGTCGCAGGCCCTGCACGCCTATTCGCGCGATGACGCCCCCGTGCACTTCCCGGGCGCGGCCTTCCTGCTCGCCTCGGGGCTCACCTGCCTCTGCGCCGTGCCGTTTCTCCTAGGCATCCGCGCCAACCGGGCCGCCCTCCTCGCGGCGCAGGCCGAACCCTCGCCGACATGACTGCCCTTCGCCCGGCCCTGTTTCTCGACCGCGACGGCGTCCTCAATATCGACCGGGGCTATGTCGCCCGCATCGAGGATTTCGAGTGGATTCCCGGCGCGGCCGAGTGCATCCGCGCCTTCAAGGCGCGCGGCTGGTTCGTCTTCGTCGTCACCAACCAGTCCGGCATCGCGCGGGGCCTCTATGCCGAGGACGACATGGCGCGCCTGCACGACTGGATGCTCGGCGAGCTTGCCAGCCAGGGCGCAGAGGTCGATCGCATCTATCACTGCCCCTTCCACGAAGACGGCGAGATCGCCCGCTACCGCAAGGACAGTTTCGACCGCAAGCCGAAGCCCGGCATGCTCCTGCAGGCCATGGCCGAGTTCCCGGTCCGCCGCGAGCTGAGCTTCCTTATCGGCGACAAGCCGACCGACATCGCAGCCGCCCGCGCGGCAGGCGTCGCCGGCTTCCTGTTCCGGGGGGGCAACCTTGCCGACTTCGCCGAATGGGCCCTCGCCGACTTTGAACAGGGCGCGCGCTGAGGCGGTCAGAGCCCCGCGAGCGCCTGCGAGATCGCCGCCCAGAGCGCCCCGGCCGGCTCGCAGCCGACCGACAGGCGGACAAAGCCCTCCGGCACATTGTCGCCCCAGCGGGCGCGCCGCTCGGCGGACGTGTGCACGCTGCCGAAGCTCGTCGCCGGGAAGAGCGCCGTGCAGCGATTGAGGAAGGCTTCGGCGGCCGCCTCGTCCTTCAGGGTGAAGCCGATGAGGAAGCCCGCCCCGCGCGCCTGTTGCCGTGTGATGGCAAAGGCCGGGTCGCCCGGAAGCCCCGGATAGCGCAGCGCCCGGACCGCCGGATGCGCGGCAAGGCGCGGCGCGATGAGCCCGGCCGTTTCGACCATGCGGGCCAGGCGCAGTTCCAGCGTCTCGATGCCCCGGTGGACGAGCGCCGCCTCAGCAGGCCCCGGAATGGACCCGGAGATTTTCCGCCAGCGCTTCAGCCGCGCCATGGCCGCCTTGTCGCGCGTCGCAACATGGCCGAACAGCACGTCGCCATGGCCGGACATGGCCTTGGTGTCGGAGGCGGCGACAATGTCCGCGCCAAGGTCGAGCGGCGACTGGAGGAGCGGCGTCATGGTCGTGTTATCGACCGCCAGCCGGCCGCCGGCGGCATGAACGCGTGCGGCGAGCGCGGCAATGTCGCAGGCATCGAGCCCCGGATTGGACGGCGTCTCGGCCCAGACGAGTCTTGCCTCCTCGACCGGCGCACTGGCAAAGTCCGCCGTCGGCCACTCCGTCGCGAGGATGCCCATGGGCACCAGGACTTCCTGCACGAAGGCGCGCACGACATAATAGCCGTCACTCGGCAGGAGGATGCGGTCGCCGGGGCGCAGTTCCGTCATCAGCACGGCGGTGATCGCGGCCATGCCGGACGGGAAGGCAAGTGCGGGGGCGTCTTCAAGGATCGAGATCTGCGTCTCGACGGCGGTCCAGGTCGGGTTGCCGTCGCGGCCATAGACATGGTCGGCCTCCGGCCCGCCCGGCAGGTGGAAGGCGCTCGACTGCACGACCGGCAGGCCGATCGGGTCGCCGCGCTTCAGGCCCGCGCGCCGGTGATGCAGCAGCCGGACGAGCCGGTCCGCGATCGGGGCGGGCATCTCAGCCATCGCTCGTCAGCGCCACGAACACGTCTTCGAGGTCCGGTTCCTCGGTGGCAAGGTCGGAGATCGATATGCCGGCCTCGCGCACCCGTTCCAGAAGCCGCCCGATCCCGGTCTCGCTCGTGCGGAACGTGATCGCGATGTCGCCCCCCGGCCGCAGCGCCGCGCCTGCCTCGACTAGGCCGGGCGGAAGGGTGCTCACCGGCTCCTTCGGGATGATGCGCAGCGTCTTGTGGTCGAGCCGCTTCAGGAGCTGCGCGGTAGGCTCGTTGGCGATCACCTCGCCATGATTGATGATGGCAATCCGGTCGCAGAGTTCCTCGGCCTCTTCGAGATAGTGTGTTGTCAGGATGATCGTCGTGCCGCCGGCATGGAGCTCGCGCACATAGGCCCACAGCGAGCGGCGCAGTTCGACATCGACGCCGGCCGTCGGTTCGTCGAGGATCAGGACCGGCGGCGTGTGAACGAGGGCTTTGGCCACCATCAGCCGCCGCTTCATGCCGCCCGAAAGCTGGCGGACATAGGCGTCGGCCTTGTCGGCGAGCCCGACGGCGGCAAGGATCTCGCCCGTGCGCCGCTCGGCCTTCGGCACGCCGTAGAAGCCGGCCATCAGGTCCAGCGTTTCTTCCGGCGTGAAGAACGGGTCGGAGATGATCTCCTGGTTGACAACGCCGATGGCGGCGCGCGACTGGCGCGGGAAGCGGTCCGTGTCCATGTCCCAGATGCGCACGGTGCCGCTGGTCTTGGTGACGAGCCCGGCGAGGATGTTGATGAAGGTCGATTTGCCCGCGCCGTTGGGGCCGAGAATGCCGAAGATCGAGCCGCGCGGAATGTCGAGGGTCAGGTCCTTCAGGGCATGCTTTTCGGGCATGCGGCCGGACGCGGCATAGACCTTGTTCAGGCCGGACACGGTGATGGCAAGGTCGGGAGCGGACATGTCGGCTTTCGGGAGATTGACGGGGCAAGGCGAGGCCCATACCTAGAGCCAACCGCGAGGGCGGGCAATGACCCCCCGCGACCAAGCAAAGGCGCCGTCCCATGACCTCACCCGCCCCGCAGCCGCCGGAAACGGTCATTGTCACCGATCACCGCGTCGCCTGCGACGGCGGCAATGGCGCGCTCGGCCATCCGAAGGTCTGGTACGAGCTCGGCGAGGATGACGAGGTCACCTGCGGCTATTGCGACCGCCGCTTCGTGCTCAAGGGCTCGAAGGCCGACCCCGGCCGGAACTAGAGCGGTTTCGCCTATGGCGGAAACGCGAAAGGCGACAAAAGGTCGCCCG
>CAYSED010000110.1:0-9038 GCA_964429935.1 uncultured Hyphomonadaceae bacterium | reverse complement strand
GCCGTCGTGCCCGCCTTCGGCATGGTCGGCGTGATCGGCTGCATCATCGCCTTCTCGCCGATCTGGAACCTGCGCGGCGCGCGTCGCGCGCCCTAACCCCCCATCATCCGGTCGAAGAACATCGCGTCTCCCGCGAGCCGGTTGACCACAATGCCGAGCACGAGCCCGCCCCGCGCCTCGACAAGGTCGCGCAGGGCCAGCACGTGGCGCGGCCGGGCCGCCTCCGCCGCAACAACCAGCACGGTCCCGTCCATCTCCGGGGCAACCTCCAGTCCGGCATCGGACACGGACAGTGCCGGGGCATCGGCAATCACCCAGTCCGCCGCCCGCCGCACCGCCGTCCACCAGCCGGGCCGGCTGGCAAAGCGCGCCGCCTCGCCGGGCTTCAGCCGCTCGGTCCGCAGTTGCGTCACCATCAGGCGGGTGCCCTCGATCTGGTGCACCGCCAGCAGCTTTCGCCCATGCCCCGCATCGCCCCTCTCGCTGCCGGCGAGGTCATAGGCGGGCAATCCTCCGAGCGAGGCGTCATAGGCCTGCCCCGGCGGCCCGCAATCGCCGGCAAACCCTGCCCTGAAGGCGGCAAGGTGCGGGCTCGCAGTCAGGTCGAGCCCGACGAGCCAGGCATAGCGGCGCGCCCGGGCGGCGGCCATCAGCGCGAAGGACGCGGCAATGCTGCTTGTGCCCGCGCCGGGCTGTGCCGACAGGAACTGCACGGCGCATCCCGTCCCTCCGGCCCGCCCGCCGGTGCCGGGAAGGCGCGCGAGGGCAAGCCGGAGCGGTTCGAGCTCGCCCCGGAGATCGCGCAGGCCCGCTTCGGCCTTCCCCGGCGCGGCCGCCTGCCTCATGCGAGCCGCCGCACGGCCGCAAGCACCGGAACGCGAACCGTCCGCTCGACGGATCGGGGCGTTGCCATCAGCCCGTGCAGCAGGACGCGGCAGAGGCCCGTCATGAGCGCGGCAAGCGCTGCGCCCGCCAGTGCTAGCCCGAGCGCCTGCCGGCGCGGCCCAGTCACTGGGCGCGGCGGCCCGGCGGGCTCGAGCACGCGCACGTCGCGCGAGGTCTCCGCCGCCCCGTCCGCTCCGGCAAGAGCCGCGAGCCCGGCTTCCGCCGCTGCGCGTTCCCGGACGAGGCCGTCGCGGCGCCCCGCAAGGGTCTCCATCAGGGCGCGCCGCCCGGCGACCGCTGCGGCCTCTGCGGCGAGCGCTCCAGCCTGCCCGCGCAGGGCGCGAGCCTCCGCCAGGGCGGTCATCAGCTCGGCCGACAGGCGCTGGTGAACCGGGTTCGGGCTGCCGCGCACGTCCGCGTCCGCCCGCGCGGCGTCCTCCCGTGCCCGCGCGATCTCGGCATCGATCGCCGTCACGGGCCGGGAGCTTTCAAGATAGGTCAGGACGAGCCGCGCCCGCTCCTGCTCGAGGCCTGCGAGCCGGCGGGCGGGTCCGGCGTCCGGCGTCCCGGCAAGCTCTTCCTCCGTCGCGGCAAGCCCGGCTCGCAGCGCCGCGATCCGCCGCTCCGCCTCGGACAGGCGCGTCGCGGCGTCAAAGCCCGCCGCGTCAAGCCGGGCCGCCTGGACACCAAGCGCCTCGGCCTCCGCGCCGGGATCAGCCACCCCGGCCTCGGCCTCGATGGCCGAGATCTCGCCCGACAGCGCCGCCAGCCGCGCGCGCAGCGCCGCTTCGCCTGCCCCGCCATCGGGCGCAGGGTCGATGGCGGGAACATCAAACCGGTAATTCAGATAAGCGCCCGTCAGCGCGTTCAGGACTTCGCCTGCCAGCCCGGCATCGCGGTGCGTGAAACGCACCTGCAGCAAGTCCGTGCCCGTAACGGGCCTCGCCTCGAGGTCGCGCCGCAGCGCCGCAACCCCGAGAAACGCCGCCGCCTCGCGCGCGTCCGCCTGCGCTGCCTGCACCTTCCGGGCGACATCCGGATAAAGCCGGGCGAGGCCGAAGCGCTCGACAACCCGCGCCGCGACGGCGGGGCTCATCAGGATTTCCGCTTCGGTGGCAGGCGAGGCACCCGGCATGAGCAGACGGGCCGAGGCAACATGCCGGACAGGCATCCGGCTCGCCAGATACGTCCCGGCAGCCGCGAGCGGAAGGAAGGCGGCGAGCATCCACCAGCGCGCCCGCCAGAGCAGCAGGAGAGTCTCGGCCAGTCCGGCAAACGGCCGCGCTGCCGCCCGCCGCCAGGCGCCGGCCTCGGGCACCTTGCGCCCTGCCGATCGATCCGGCCCCTCTGCCATGCCCGCCTTTCCGGCCAGTTCCTCCCGCGCACGCGGGGTCCATCAGGGCGTCAATTGCCTGAACCGGCTTGATATTTCATTAATCTTTGGAGAGGAAAGCAGGATCTCCCCAGGATGAGGGCGCGGATGAAACTGCCGGGATCAGCCGGATTGGCCTGCGCGATCTGCACGCTTGCGGCCTGCCTGTCCCCGCAAGCTGTCCCACCTGTCCCACCCTGTGTCCCACCGCCTGTCCCACCCGGTTGTTTATGCGCCGGACAGGACGGTCCCTTGCCTGCGGGCTCGAGGCTCTCTGTCCGCCCCCGCGCGGCGCCTGAACTTGCACGAACCGTCACCATCGCGCCCGACGGGACGATCACCCTGCCGCTTGCCGGAACGCTCCCGGCGGCCGGCGCGACGCTGGGCGAACTCAAGGCCCGGATCGAGGCCGCCTGGGCCCGCGAGCTTCGCGATCCCGGCATCGAGATCACGCGGCTTGCAAGTAACTAGGCATGCCTAGTTCATCAGGCTCAGCCACTCGCGCGCCGCTTTCTGGGCCTCCGCTATCTCGGCAGCACTCATCATGCCGGAGAGCTCCCGGCGCTGCGCCTTGGCGTCCTCGCTGCCTTTCAGGGCGGCGAGATTGAACCATTTGTGGGCCGCCACAAGGTCTTCGGCAACGCCGAGCCCTGTCGCGTAGACGAGGCCCATCTGGTAAAGGTCCTCTTCGCGCGCATCCCCCGTGAGGCTCGCGCACGGGGCCTCGAGCGGTCCGTCTGCATATGGCATTTGTCTTCTTCCTTTGTCCTGCACCCGCCCGTCAGCACAGGTCTCTTGGCGACCTTTTGGCATCCGGGCCCATCATTTCAACGCCGCGGCTTTGTCTTTCTGCGACCCCTGCAGGATCGCCCCGAACCTTTGCCTTATGGTTAACGCTTACCGGCCAAAACCCTGTGATTGTTAATGAAAACCGGATGCCGGGTTAACCCTCGCGGGCGCGGGCCCGGCTTCGCGGCGAGATTCCCGCCCGCCCCCGTTTGCGTCGGTGCCGGAATGGATTATGCCTTCGTCCATGACGACCTATTTCGATCCCATCCCGTTTCGCCTCTGGTCCGCCGACCCTCAGGGCTTCTCGGACGCGCTCGGGCGGTCCTTCCGCGAGACCGGCTTTGCCGTCGTCTCCGGACACCCCGTCGATCAGGGCACGATCGACCGCGCCCTCGCCGACACCAAGGCCTTCTTCGCCCTGCCGGAAGAGGCCAAGCGCCAATATCATGCCAGGGAATTTGGCGGCCAGCGCGGCTATACCCCGTTCGGCACCGAGAATGCCAAGGGCCGCGCGCAGGCAGACCTCAAGGAATTCTGGCATACCGGCCGCATCGTCCCGAAGGACTCGCCGCTCGCCGCCATCATGCGCCCGACGCCATCGGTCTCCGAGATCGCCGGCTTCGATGCGAGCACCCGTGCCCTTTACGAAGCGCTCGACGCGTTCGGAGCCGAGCTCCTGAAAGCCATTGCCCGCCATCTCGGCCTCGAGTACGACTGGTTCGGCCCGCGCGTCGCGCTCGGCAATTCGATCCTCCGGCTCCTGCACTACCCGGCCCAGCTTGCCCCGCCCCCGCCGGGCTCCGTCCGCGCCGCCGCCCATGAGGACATCAATGTCATAACGCTCCTGCTCGGGGCCGAGGAAGCCGGGCTCGAAGTGAAGCACCGCTCCGGTGCCTGGCTCGCCGTCAACCCGCCGCCGGGGGCCATCGTCGTCAATGTCGGCGACATGCTCGACCGCCTGACCAACGGCACGCTCCCGTCGACGACCCACCGCGTCGTCAATCCGGCCGCCGCGCGCGCCGCCGTGCCGCGCTTTTCAACGCCCTTCTTTCTCCACTTCGCCCCCGATGTCGTCATCGAAACCCTGCCCGCCTGCGTCTCGGCCGATCGCCCGGCCCCGCCGCCGATCAGCTCGCACGACTATCTCATGGAGCGCCTGCGCGAAATCGGCCTCATCAAGGCTTGAGCGAAGCCCTCCCCCGCGTCCCCAGCGAAGGCTGGGGCAAAAGACTGAGCCGAAGGATGGTTCGACGGGCTCACCATGAGCCGCTCCACGCCCGGGACTCATCCTGAGCCTGTCGAAGGATGAGCCTGCCTGCCCCGTCGCAGGACGGGGTCGAAGGATGAGGGCAAAATGCGGCGTCACTCGTCCCGCGCCACGGGCTTGCGCGCGGCCTTCACGCCGCCGCGCTGCTTCTTGGCCGTGATGCGCCGCTCGACAGCGCCCTTGCCTGGCTTCGTCGGAATGCGCTTCTTCGGCGGATGCAGCGCCTTGGCGACCATCTCGGCGAGCCGCCGCCGCGCCTCTTCCCGGTTCAGGGCCTGCCGGCGATGCGTCTGCGCCTCGACGATGACATCGCCCTCTCCGGTGATCCGCGAGCGCCAGATGCGGCAGAACCGCGCCTTCACCTCAGCCGGTATGGAGGACCGCCCGACATTCCAGCGCAACTGGACCGCGCTCGACACCTTGTTGATATTCTGCCCCCCGGGGCCAGATGCGCGAATGAACTGTTCGCTCAACTCCCAGTCAGGGATCGTGACACACTCGGAGACGAATATGCCCGATATTTCGGGGTTTTCCGACATTGAACGGTCCGTTCAGTTAGAATTCAGGTGCGGGTCAGTATCAATCGGCCCTGGGTGAGACAAAGCCCTCTGCGCGCGGATGTCCAGCGCGCAGCTTGCAGAAAGGAGAAAGGCCATGCGCCTTCTCGTGAAATCCACAAGACTGTCGGCTGCCCTGATGGCAGCCTCGGCCCTGTTCGCGCTTCCGGCCCTTGCCCAGCAGGACAGGCGCGGCGGCGACCGTTTCGGCGGCGACATAGTTGGCCAGGTCAATGCCGAACTGGCAGGCGGCGAGCGCGATGACCGTGGCCGGCGCGGCGACCGGGGCGGACGCCGGGACTATGACGGCAATCGCGGCGGACGGCGCGACTATGACGGCAATCGCGGCGGCCGCCGGGACTATGACGGCAACCGGGGCGGCGGGAGAGATTACGACGGCTATCGTGGCGACCGCCGGGATTACGCCCATCGCGGCTTCGACCGCGGCTACAGCCGGGGTTACAGCCAAGGGTATCGTCATTCCAACCGGTACGACAACCGGTCCTACCGCCGGGGCTTTCGCAATGGCGCGCGGTTCAACAATTATTTCTACGGCTATCGCCCGCACCGCAATTTCGGCGGCTATTACGGCCCGCGATACATCGCTCCGAGCTTCTACAGCCATTATGTCCCGGCCTATTCGATCGGCGGCTTCTACGGCTATGGCGGCAATACGGTCATCATCTCCGATTATGGCGGCTACGGCCTCTATGCCCCGCCGCGCGGCTATCAGTGGGTCTGCGACAAGGGCTCGAACGACGCGATCCTCGCTTCGGTGGCAACCGGCGCGATCATCGGCCTCGCGGTCGGCATCCTCGCCGAGGGCGGATACTGACGACCGACACGTTCAGTAGAGTAGCGTAAGCGTACTGGAGCGCGGCCGATGCCGCGCTCCTTTCATTTTCTGTTGCAGGCTTTCATCCTTCGACAGGCTCAGGATGAGTCCCGTCCCGGGAAGAACTCATGGTGAGCTTGTCGAACCATGAATGTCCCGTCCCGGCCCGTGCCGAAAAGAACCGGACGTCATTTCACGCCCCGCTTCGCCTCCCGCAGCTTCGCCCATCGCTCAAGCCGTTCCCGCACCGGCCCTTCCCGGCCCTCCCCCTTCGGCGAATAGAAGACCTGCCGCGCCATGCCGTCCGGGAAATAGTCTTGCCCGGAAAACCCCTCTTCGGTGTCATGGTCATAGGCATAGCCTGCCCCGTAGCCTTCGTCCTTCATGAGCCGTGTCGGCGCATTCAGGATATGTTTCGGCGGGGCGAGCGAACCGGTTTCCCGCGCCGATTGCCTTGCCGCCTTGTAGGCGACATAGGCCGCGTTCGATTTCGGTGCCGTCGCGAGATGGATCACAGCCTGCGCGAGCGCAAGTTCCCCCTCCGGCGAGCCGAGCCGCTCATAGGTCCGCGCCGCCTCGCCGGCCACCATCAGCGCGGCCGGGTCGGCAAGGCCGATATCCTCCGACGCCATCCGGACGAGTCGTCGCGCCAGGAAACGCGGGTCCTCGCCGCCTTCCAGCATCCGGGCAAACCAGTAAAGCGCCGCATCCGGGTCAGACCCCCGCACCGCCTTGTGCAGCGCCGAAATCAGGTTGTAGTGCCCGTCCCGGTCCTTGTCATAGGCCGGTGCGCGGCGCTGCAAAAGCGTCACCAGCGCCTCCCGTCCCAGCATCTCGCCCGGCCGCGCAACGGCGAACACCTGCTCCGCCGTGTTGAGCAGGAACCGCCCGTCCCCGTCCGCCATGGCGAGCAGCGCCCCGCGCGCCTCGGCATCGAGCGGCAGGGATCGCCCGGCATCCGCTTCGGCCCGGGCAAGAATCTGTTCGAGCGCCGCCTCGTCCAGCCGCTTCAGGACGAGAACCTGGCATCGCGACAGGAGCGCGCCATTGATTTCGAAACTCGGATTCTCGGTTGTCGCCCCGACAAGCGTCACGATGCCGGTCTCGACAAAGGGCAGGAACCCGTCCTGCTGGGCCCGGTTGAAGCGGTGGATTTCGTCGACGAACAGCAGTGTGCCCTGCCCGGTCGAGCGCCGCGCCTCGGCCCGGTCGAAGGCCGCCCGCAGGTCCTTGACCCCCGAGAACACCGCCGACAGGGCTTCATAGGCAAGCGCGGTCTCGGACGCGAGCAATTGGGCTATGGTCGTCTTGCCCGTCCCCGGCGGCCCCCAGAGAATGATCGAGGGAAACTGCGGCGCGGCGAGCAGCCGCCGCAGCGATCCGTCTGGCCCGACGAGGTGCTCCTGCCCGGCAACCTCCCCCAGCGACGTCGGACGCAACCGGTCCGCCAGCGGGCGCGGCGCACCCTCCGACAGCCCGGACGCAGAAAAGAGGTCGCTCATGAGACGGGTTTAGGCCGGATCAGGGAGCGGCGAAAGCGTCCGCCAGTCCCTAAAGCCGGATCGTCGACGTATATCTCTGCCCGTTCCGTTCGATCGTCACCTGCCAGTCGTTCGGCGCGGCGTTCAGCGTCTCCACAAGATCGTCCGGCGTCAGCGTCTCGATGCCGTTGACGGCGATGATGATGTCGCCGGGCCGCACGAGCCGCCTCGCAATGCTGGTCCGCAGGGTCCGCGTGATGAGCAATCCTTTCGCAAAAGGATCGAAGCCAATGCTCTCGGCCAGCGCCGGGGAAAGCTCGGCCACTTCGGCCCCCGAGAACGGATTGCGCCCGTCGATCAGGACAAGCTCGGCCTCCGTCGCGCCCGGCGGCGGGGCCAGCAGAACCCGCTTGGTCATCGCCTGGCCGCTGCGCAGCACGTCGAGCGTCACGCGCTCCCCGGGCGACAGGGTCGCCGTCAGGAAATTGAGCCCGCGCTCGTCGAACACTTCGCGCCCGTCGATGCGGGTCACGAGATCGCCGCGCCGCAGGTCCGCCCGTTCCGCCGGCCCGCCGTCATAGACCTCCGTCACGATCACGCCGACCGGCCGGTCGAGGCCCTGCGAGCGGGCAATGTCGAAGCTGACCGACTGGCCCTTGAGGCCGAGCCATGGCCGCGTGATCCGCCCTTCGTTCACGGCCGCATCGACGACGCGCCGGACCATTTCGGCGGGGATCGCAAAGCCGATCCCGTTCGAGCCGCCGGAGCGCGAGAAGATCGCCGTGTTGACGCCGACAAGCTCGCCGCGAGAATTGATGAGCGCGCCGCCCGAATTGCCGGGATTGATCGCCGCATCGGTCTGGATGAAGAAGGCATAGTCGGAAATGCCGACATCGGTGCGCGCGGTTGCCGAGATGATGCCGCTTGTCACCGTCTGGCCGACGCCGAACGGATTGCCGATCGCGAGCACGAGATCGCCGACCTCGGTCGCGCGCGTGTCGGCAAACGGCAGGGTCGGCAGCGCGCCCGCCTCCGGGTCGATCTTCAGGACAGCAAGGTCCGTCCGCTCGTCGGCAAGAATGACCTCCGCCGCATATTCCCGCCGGTCGGACAGGACGATGCGGAACTCGTCGGCCCCTTCGATGACGTGGTTGTTGGTCACGATCACCCCGTCCGGCGCGACGATGACGCCGGAGCCGAGCGAGCCCTGCACGCGCTGCTGCTGCTGGCGGTTGCCGAACAGGCTCTGGAAGCGCGGATCATTGGCAAAAGGCGAGGCGGACGCACGCACGGTGCGACGCGTATAGACATTGACGACAGCCGGCGAGGCCGTTTTCACGAGCGGCGCGAAGGTCAGGTCGATCTCGCTCCGGGCCTGGGGAACAAGCTGCGCGGCGGCGCGCGGCTGGAACAGCGGCAGGAGCACGGCCACGAGCAGCGCCGCAACGATGAGCGCCGCCCCGGCAAGGAACTTTGAAACGTGTTTCGTCATTGGAGAAGCATTAGCCATGATCTGTGGCTGTAATGCGGCATGCCCGCTGCTGCAACCCGGCGGCCATGACTTTTCAGTCAGGTTTTCAACGGCTTGGCCGTGTTAAAGCGCAATCATCCTTCGACAGGCTGAGGATGGGTCGGGTCCTCGCCATGACTCATCCTGAGCCTGTCGAAGGATGAGCAAACCGTGGGACTTTACTCCCCGGCGAGCGCTTCTTCCGCCTCGACGCGGGCGCGGTCGATCGCGCCGCGCGCGTCCGGGTCGCGGTCGACGAGTTCGATCACGGCCCTCGGCGCATTGTCGCCAGCGCGGAAGCCGGCCTTCAGGACGCGGGTGTGGCGCCCATGGCGCGTCGCA
>CAYSED010000109.1:0-9135 GCA_964429935.1 uncultured Hyphomonadaceae bacterium | reverse complement strand
GGAGACTTTCGTCTTCAGGTGCGTGCCGAGGATTTTCCAGTGCGCGGCCGGGGCCACGTCCTCGGCCTCGACGAGGATCGCGGTCGCGACATCGCCAAAGATGAAGTGGCTGTCACGGTCCGTGAAGTTCAGGTGGGCCGAGCAAACCTCCGGATTCACGACCAGAATGGATGTCGCGCTGCCAGCACGGATCATGTCGGCGGCGGTCTGCAGGCCAAACGTTGCGGACGAGCACGCGACGTTCATGTCGAAGCCGAACCCGTCCTCCATGCCAAGCAGGTCCTGGATTTCAACCGCAATTGCCGGATAAGCGCGCTGCAGGTTCGAGCAGGCACAGAGCACCGCATCGATGTCCTTCGCCTCCCGCCCGGCTGCGTTGAGCGCCGCCTGCGCCGCTTTCACCGCCATCTCCGCGAGCAGGCTCGGCTCCTCGTTCGGGCGTTCCGGTATGACCGGACGCATGACATCCGGATCCACAATGCCGGACCTGTCGATGACATAGCGCGCCTTGATGCCGGAGGCTTTCTCGATGAACTCGACCGAGGAATGCGGCTTCGGCTCGAGTGTTCCTGAAGCGATCTCGTCGGCATGGGCGGTGTTCCATTTGTCGGCCCAGGCATTGAAGCTTGTCACCAGCTCCGCATTCGAGATGGAATTGGGCGGGGTCCACAGGCCGGTGGACGAGATGACAGGTGTTTTCATGGGATCGTCGCAGCCCGCGAAAGCCGCGTCTCCGTTGTCTGTTGTTTGTGGAAGCAAGACTTATCCCCGGGCAATGGTTCCGTCGAGACCGGCCTTACCGTGCGAGCGCCTGCACGGCCTTGTGGCGCGGGCAACGCACTTCATGGTCGTTGACCATGCCGACCGCCTGCATGAAGGCATAGACGATCACCGGCCCGCAAAACTTGAACCCCCGTTTCTTAAGGTCCCTCGACATTGCTTCGGACACCGGGCTTTTCGGGGCAATGTCCTTGTAGTGACCAAGCCGGTTATCGATCGGCTTGCCATCGACAAAGCCCCAGAGATAATCGGCAAAATCCTCGCCGCGTTCGGCCATGTCGAGCCAGGCGCGTGCATTGCCGATGGTCGCGGCGATCTTGGCCGGGCTGCGAATGATCCCGGGATTGCCAAGCGCCTTGGCGATCCGGGCCTCGTTCCAGCGAACGATCCGTTCCGGCTCGAAACCATCGAACTCCTCCCGGATAGCCTCCCGCTTGCGCAGGATCGTGATCCACGAAAGCCCCGCCTGCATGCCGTCGAGCTGCAGCTTTTCCCAGAGCGCGCGGGACCCGTATTCAGGCACGCCCCATTCCTCGTCATGGTAGGCCCGGTAGAGCGCATCGCCCGCCGGGGCCCAGCCGCATGGCGTGTCAGTCTGCGGCATCCTGCATGGCCTCCATTTCCTTGATGAGCCAATCTTCGAGCCGGACCTTTGCGGACGCGCCCTCGTCAGTTACCAGCTCATTGTCCGCACCGGCCTTTGCCAGATGGTCGATCCGAACCCGGGCGAGCGCGAGTCCCTCTGCCGCGCTCGTCACCTCGCCGATCCGCACCCCGCTTGCGAAGACACCTGTGGCCCGGCCTAATCCTGTGCCTACGAGCACTACGGCGCGCTTTCTGATCGTTCCCCGCCGCTTCATCCGGCTGACAACTTCCTGGCCTATGAAACAGCCTTTTCGGTAGGCAACGCCGCTGAACAGGTCGAGGTTGATGTCGGTGGGGAAAACTTCCGCTTCGCCGAAATCCGCCCCGAAGGCCGGGCGTCCGGCCGCTATCCGTTCGGCTTCCGTCGCCTTTGCGCTGCGGTCATCGCCCCGCGAAATCTCGACCTTGGCCCGCAGCCGCATCATCCGGAGGCGCGCTTCGAGGGACTCGATCGCCAGCGGGCTTGCCGCGAGGTGGCAGGTTTCCCCTTCGCGCGTCAGGAGAAAGTCGGCGATGACCTTGCCCTGCGGCGTCAGGAGTGCGCCGGGGCGTTCGGCCTCGGGGCCGAGACCGGTTACGTCGCAGGTCACGGTCCTTTCAAGAAGGCTCGCGGCGTCCGGGCCGTCGAGCCGCAGGACGGCGCTGTATGGAAGCGGATGATCCATGGCGTCCGGTATGCGGCGGACCGCGATGGCTCGCAAGGGCCTGTTCGGGCCGAGCCGCCCCTAGAAGCGGAACCGCGCCCCGGCCGAGGCCGTGAACCCGTCGAGCCGGTCATCCACGTCGGCATTGAATATGTCGGCACCGCCAGCCACGAAGCGGCGCTCGGCATCAATACCGAAAATGTTGTAATACCGGCCTTCGGCATAGACCTCCAACCGTTCGGTCGCCTTGAACGTGACGCCTATGGCCGAATGTCCGGCAAGTCCGGTATCTTCCCCGGTCAACGCGAATGTCGGGGCTGTCGCGATGCCATTGTTCGGAAAATAGGGAACATTGGTGTCCACGATGCCGACACCAAGGCCGCCGCCAAAATAGGGAATGATGAGCTGGTCGTCGCGCCATTTCAGGTCGCCATACTGGTTGAAGAAAACGAACAGGGCCGACTGGTCGCCGAGAAAGGTCTGGTTGCCGCCATTTGTTGAACCGCCGCTGACGCCAGCCTCGACATAGCTGACCTCGAGTTCGATTCGCGGATGGACGAGATTGAAGAACTGGAACGGCAACTGGTAGCCAACCGCGCCGCCGAAATATATATCGCTGTCGAACTCGACATCGACATTGGCCGGATCGCCTGCAAGGCCGGGCGAGCCCGGGTCCGGGGCCTGGATGCCCTCAAAGTCGGCCTCTCCCGGAAACCCGCCGCCGACGAAGCCGCTAACATAAAAGCCCGGCTCTGCCGGGGACGAGCCCGGCAACTGGGCCGAGACAGGTGCCGCGATGGCGAGGGCAAGCATTCCGGCCGGCAAGGCGCGGCGAAGAGCGGTTTTCATGCAGCAAATCCTTTGGCGGGCTGAGTACAGCAGCGGCTTAGACTGCGGGACGAACCCGAACACCTATCCATCTCGTCATGTGCGATGACGATGTCGTGATCGCAAGCGCGCAGGTTGTGTCAGTCGGGCGCGCACGTCTTGAGGGCAAGGGCATGAAGCTCTCCGCCCATCTTGCCCTTCAGGGCTTTGTAGACAAGCTGGTGCTGGGCAACGCGGCTCAGCCCGGCAAAGCCTGCGCTGATAATTTCGGCCTGCCAGTGGTCATTGTCCCCGGCTAGGTCTGTCAGCGTGATCTGCGCGTCCGGAAAGGCCTCCGCAAGAAAGGTCTCGAGTGTGGTGCGATCCATCGACATGGCGGCCTCCCGGCGAATAAGCTCCGCAAATGGACCTCCGGGCCCTGAGCGTCAAGGAAGCGGGCCGGCGGGCGATCATCTTGTGCGATGCGAAGAAGGCTGCAACACCGGTGTTATCAAGCCGTCAGGACAGGACCTTCGGATGACACGCGCTACCTTCGCCGCCGCCCTTGCCGGGTTTCTTCTCGCTGCATGCACGCCGGGCGGAGTTCAGGATCCTGCCGCGGCCGGAACGACACCGGACACCGCCTTGGCTGCCGATGCGCGGCCGTTCCCGGCCAATACCCTGGAAATCGTTGAAGTGCTTGCCGCCGACAGCATGCAAGGCCGCCGCAGCGGCACCGGGGGCAATGCCATGGCACGCGCCTTTCTCGAAACCGAGATGGCCGCCCGAGGCCTCCGGCCCCACGCTGAAAGCTACGAGCACAGGTTTTCCTTTGCAGGCCGGGAAGGCGAAACCGTTGAGGGCGTGAACCTTATCGCCCGCATTCCCGGCACGCTCGGCTCCGGCCCGGTCCTCGTCGTCACTGCCCATTATGACCATGTCGGCACGCGCGGCGAAGACATCTATAACGGGGCCGACGACAATGCCTCCGGCGTCGCCGGGACGCTCGCGGTCGCCGACCATTTCATGGCCAATCCGCCCTTGCATGATGTTGTCATCGCGCTCCTCGATGCCGAGGAAATGGGCCTGCAGGGGGCCCGCGCTTTCCTCGCCGACGGGATCGTCGAACCGGGCCGGATCGGCCTCAACGTGAATTTCGACATGCTCTCCAAAAATGACCGCAACGAGCTCTATGCCGCAGGGGCTTTTCACACGCCGGCACTCGAGCCCTTGCTGCTCGCCATCGCCGATGACGCTCCGGTCATGCTGAAGCTCGGCCATGACGACCCGGCCCTCGGCCCGGACGACTGGACGAACCAGTCAGACCATGGTCCGTTCCACGCGGCAGGCGTGCCCTTCGTCTATTTCGGCGTCGAGGACCACCCAGAATATCACCAGCCGACAGACGTTTACGAGACGATCCCGCAGGACTTCTTCCTGCGTGCCGTCGACACGGTCGTCATGGCCACGGACCGGCTGGACAAGCAACTCGGGCTGATCGCGGGCGAGGCTGGATCAACCGGATCTGGGTCATCCGAAAACGAACCTTGAAGGTCCTCTCCATCATGCGTCACCCCCGATGACCGCCAGCTCATCTGGGGGGCCATCTCCTGAGCCCTGATCCAGAGCGCCCGGGGCAACGTTCCGAGCTGGGCCCCCAGACGCGTCGCGTCGGGGGTGACGAAGGCAAGGTGCTGGCCTGCTGAAGTTTCCGCCGCTCCCGCGCTCCCCATGATGCGTCACCCCCGATGGCGATAGCCATCTGGGGGCCCATCTCGGAACGATGCGTCATGTGCCCAGGATCGGTTTGCTGGAGCTGGGCCCCCAGACCGCTTCGCCGTCGGGGGTGGCGAACGTAAAGTGCGTCTTTTTAAGGCGAGTGCCGCCACATCCCCCCATTACCACCCGCAGGTCCGGCCCTCGTTTTCGTCGCGCAGGTAAACCAGCAGCGGCTCGAAATATTCGGCAATGGCCGTGCCGTCCATTTCGCGCGTGCCGGTAAAGGCTTCGAGCGCATCCGGCCAGGGCTGGCTCGCGCCAAGCTCCATCATCGCATTAAACCGCGCGCCAACTTCCTTGTTGTCATAGATCGAGCAGCGGTGCAGCGGACCTTCCCAGCCGGCCATCTCGCAGGCCGCCTTGTGGAACTGGAATTGCAGGATGTAGCTCAGGAAATAGCGCAAGTACGGCGTATTGCCGGGAATATGGTATTTCGCGCCGGGATCGAACGCATCGGCCGGGCGCGGCCCCGGCGGAATGATGCCCTGGTTCTGCAGCCGTGTTGCGACCCAGGCATCATTATAGCTCGCCACCGGCGTCTCGCCACGCAAGACGCCCCAGCGCCACGAATCCACCGACACGGCGAAGGGCAGGAAGGCAATCTTGTCGAGCGCTGTGTTCATCAGGAGACCAAGGTCGGCCTCGGCTGGCGGCTCCTCGCCGATCAGGCCGATCTGCATCAGGTAGCTCGGCGTGATCGACAGGCCGACAAAGTCGCCAATCGCCTCGTGGAAGCCGTCATGCGCGCCGTTCTTGTGCAGGTAATCCTGATCCTTGTAGGCGCGCTGATAGTAATTGTGACCAAGCTCGTGATGGACCGTGTAGAAATCCTCCTGGTTCACCTCGGTGCACATCTTGATGCGGATGTCTTCCTCATTGTCGAGATCCCAGGCAGAGGCATGGCAGACGACTTCCCGGTCACGCGGCCGGGTGATCTGCGAGCGTTCCCAGAACGTCTCCGGCAATTCGCGCAGGCCCAGCGAAGAAAAGAACGCTTCGCCCGTCTCCACCATGCGGACAGCGTCATATTCCCTGGCTTCGAGGATCGCCGTCAGGTCATAGCTTTCGGCCGAAACTTCCGGGGCGACGAGGTCATAGATGCTCGACCATTGCTGCGCCCACATATTGCCGAGCAAGTCCGCCCGGATCGGCCCGGAGGCCGGCTGGACCTCGTCGCCATAATGGTCGTTCAGCTCGGCACGCACATAGCAGTGCAGCTCGTTATAGAGCGGTTTCACCTGGCTCCACAGGCGCTCGACCTCGGCTGACATTTCTTCCGGCGGCATGTCATAATTCGACAGCCACATGTCGGCGAGATTGTCGAAGCCGAGCTCGTTTGCGCCCTCGTTCGCAATCTCGACCATGCGGGCATATTCGCCCCGCATCGGCACCGAGACGGTCCGCCAGCCTTCCCAGACCGCCTTCAGCTCTTCCGGGTCCCGCGACGTCTCGATAATGGTCGAGAGCTGGTCGAGGTTCAGGTCCTCGCCCTTGTAATTGAACGTGCCGGTCGAATAGGTCGCGTCGAGCCCGGTCGTGATGTTTGCAAGCTCGTCAGCCGCCCTTTCGGTCGAGGGGGCCGGAATGGTAATGCCGGAGCGCAGGATCTGCATCTTGCGGGCAAGCGCGGGCGGCAGGTCGAGCCCTTCGAACGCCTTGGTCCCGTTGGCATAGCCGACCGCCATCTGGGTCGATTCCGACCCGGCACGCGCCGCCAGCCAGTTGGTGTCATAAGTGATGTTCGTCGCCTGGTTCCAGAACACCCGCGCGGCATATTCGGACTGTTTGGCGAGCTCCGATTCGGCTTCGGCGACGAACGCCTCGGCATCGGCGACAGTCGGGTCTGCGGTTTCGGACGTGTCGGCGGCCGTAGCGGGCGTTTCAGCCGGTAAAGCACCGGATAGCGTCTCGCATCCTGCAAGTGATAGCACGGCGGCCAGGGCGGCACTGGCGAGGAAATGGGGTTTCATGGGCGTGTCGTCTCCGGTCGTCTCCAAGGTTCAGACAAGCCTCACGAGCGCACAAGGTCAATGGGGCAGGGCAACCGGACGCGCGAGCGCAAGAAAATACCGACGGGTTTCTGCATCCCGGCCGTCAAAAGGGCATGTCAAACCAGAAAGGGTATGGCAATGCTGAAACCATTGATGATTGGCGTTGTGCTCGCGGCGCTGGCCGCACCAGCAGCCTCGGCGCAGGCTGCAGAACGGGCCGGACGCATCGACAAGCGGCTCGACCGGGCCGAACGGACAGGCGTGATCGTGCAAGGCATACCCGCCGACCGTGCCGAAGACCGCTACGACCGCTTCGAGAACCAGGTTGACCGCAGGGAGAGCCGCCGCGACGAGGCGGTCGATCATGGGCTGCGGGACGTGCGCGAAGACCGGCTCGACCGGGCTGAGAACGTGCGTGACCGGCGCGAGGATCGCCGCGACAAGCGTAATTAAACCCCGGGACCCCTGCGACAGCCGGGGTCCTGAATTCTTAAAGGCCGGTCAATCCACCGAACCCATATAGCGCGGCAACCAGCCCTCATGCACTTCGCGAAGCCGGGAGAGGGGGATAGTAAAACCCGGAGGATTGAAGCGATTGATATCCTCAGCCGTCATCGAGACTACTGCCGCATCAGTCGAAGTAGGCCCGATGAATTCACCAAAGTAGTACGTCGTGGCGGGAATCGATGCCTGTTGGCACAGTCCGCTTATGGCTTTGAAGTATTGTTCAGTGCAAGAAACAAGAAACCGTGACTGATCCTCGCAGAAGATGAATTGTCGCCAATCAACCAAGGAACCGCTTGTATAAGCCGAACCCAAAGCAGGGTCTAGAGAGACACCCAAGCCGCTCGCCAGCGCCATTTCCGCCGCCGCACAGGCAATTCCGCCTTCGCTCACATCATGGACCGCATTGACGAGACCCTGTTCAATCAGCCCTCGGACAAAATCGGCATTCCGCTTTTCAGCCTCCAGATCAACCGGCGGCGGCGGTCCGAGTGCGTCGCCTTCAAGCCCCAGCCATTCGCGCGCATAAAGGCTCGCCCCAAGATGTCCTGTCGTCTCGCCGATCATAATGAGCACGTCGCCAGGTTGCGCGCCCTTCAGCGTACGGACCGTCGAGATGTCTTCGATCAGCCCGACGCCGCCAACGACAGGGGTCGGCGGAATCGCCTTGCCGTCGGTCTCGTTATAGAGACTGACATTTCCCGACACGACCGGAAAGTCCAGCACGCGGCAAGCCTCCGCCATGCCCTCGATCGCCTTGACGATCTGGCCCATGACATGCGGCTTTTCCGGATTGCCGAAATTCAGGTTGTCCGTGATCGCAATCGGCCTTGCGCCAACCGCAGAAAGGTTCCGATAGGCTTCGGCAACTGCCGCCTTGCCGCCTTCATAAGGGTCGGCAGAAACATAATGCGGATTGCAGTCGGAGGTGATCGCCAGCGCCTTGTTGGTGCCATGGATACGGACAATCGCGGCATTTCCCATGCTCTGCGAACTGTCAATCGTATCACCCATGACATGCCGGTCATATTGCTCCCAGATCCAGCGCTTGGAACACATGTCGGGCGAGCCCATGAGCTTCAGGAGCACGTCGCCATAATCATCAGGTTCCGGATATTTCGAGACATCGAAAGCCGGGCGCGGTTTCGGCTCCGTCCACGGACGATCATAGTTCGGCGCATCCTCGGCCAGTGGCGCAACCGGAATGTCGCAGACGACCTGCCCGAACTGTTTCAGCACCATATGCCCTGTATCAGTCGTCATGCCGATAACCTCGGCATCGAGATCGTACTTGTCGAATATCGCCTTTGCGAGCGCTTCTTTGCCGGGCTTCAGAACCATGAGCATCCGCTCCTGGCTTTCCGACAGCATGATCTCGTACGCGGTCATTCCGGGTTCGCGCTGCGGCACAAGATCAAGATCCATCTCGACGCCGATGCCACCTTTGTCGGCCATCTCGACCGAGGACGAGGTCAGCCCGGCTGCGCCCATGTCCTGGATCGCCTGGATCGCATCGGTCGCCATCAGTTCAAGGCAGGCCTCGATCAGCAGCTTCTCCGTGAACGGATCACCGACCTGAACGGTCGGGCGCTTTTCTTCATCGCCCTCGGAAAACTCGGCGCTCGCCATGGTCGCGCCGTGAATGCCGTCCCGGCCGGTCTTCGAGCCGACATAGAAGATCGGGTTTCCCGGCGTTGCGCCGCGCGCATAGAAAATCTTGTCCTGGTCGGCGAGACCAACTGCCATCGCGTTTACGAGAATATTGCCATTATATCCCTTGTCGAACTGCGTCTCGCCCGCCACCGTCGGCACGCCGACACAGTTCCCATAGCCGCCAATTCCAGCCACGACCCCGGCGACAAGGCTGCGGGTTTTCGGATGGTCCGGCGCGCCGAAGCGAAGCGCGTTCACCCGCGCAATCGGTCGCGAGGCCATCGTGAAGACGTCGGGCAGGACTACGGCAGCCCGGAGGCGCGCGGCCGAAC
>CAYSED010000108.1:0-9231 GCA_964429935.1 uncultured Hyphomonadaceae bacterium | reverse complement strand
GCTGACCTTGCAAACCATAGTCCTCGCGAGCAAGCAGGACACACGCACCGTGATCACCTACAGAACCACTAACCAGTACATGATCGCCTGCCTTTATAAGACTGGTATCCCAAATCGGCGCATCTCGGCTGTCTCCAACACCCGTTGTATTGATAAAAACGCCGCCACCACTGCCTTTCGGGACAACTTTCGTATCACCTGTTACAATGGCGACCTTCGTTTCTTCGGCAGCTTGATGCATTCCATTAACGATTTGTTTCAATGTTGAAAGGGAAAAGCCTTCTTCAATAATAAATGCAGTACTGATGTACCGTGGTGTTGCCCCAACGACTGCTAAATCATTGACGGTACCGTAAACACTCAACGCGCCTACATTGCCGCCTGGAAATGTTGGGGGGGATACAACGAAGCTATCCGTTGTTATACTCAGATAAGGACCATCAAAAGTTACTGTGGCGGCATCATGAAGCAGATCTAGATCTTTGTTCGCTTTATTTTTAAAAACATGATCAATGAGTCTTTTTGTCAGTGTTCCGCCGTTCCCCTGAGCTAATTGAATAGATTCCGTGCCCAACGGCTCTGATGATGAATGATTATTGCCCTCTGCGCTTTTCATTATGACCTCCGTGAACAGTATTCGTGGATTTGCCCAACACTTATTGCGGCATCGTTTAATGGCAAACTACTTGGAATAACCACAGGAATGTCTGATTGTAAAAACCGTTGTGATATACCGTCACACAAAATGCGATTTTGGAAGACGCCTCCTGCCAATCCAATGTGGTCAAAATTAAACTTTTTACGGCAATGTAGGGTTACCTCCCATACCGTTTCAATTAACGAAGCGTGGAAATTTGCAGCACGAGTTTGAGGAGACACTTTGAAATCAAATAGTTCCGGTACCAGTGTTCGCCAATCCATTTGAATAAATTCGTCGTTTTTCTGGACCAACGTTAACGGCATAACCTTAGAGGGCGTCGACGCAACGCTTTCCAACATCATCGGCGCCTGCCCTTCATAAGAGACTTCGCTCTGTTCACAGCAGGCAAATGCCGCCGCGTCGAACAGTCTTCCCATTGAACTACTAACATGACAATTGAGTTCGTTTTGCCATGCGTTGTAGCTTAATTGTTGTGGATCAAATGGTTTAAAATCAATGCCGGTGAAATTAGTACCCCACACTAGTGATGCTGCACTTCGCCATGGTTGATTTGGAACCTTGTTGCCGCCTTGCAACTTCATAGGCGCTAATGAGGCAACACGTTTCCAATTGCCCGGCGTCCCACAAAAAACTTCCCCTCCCCACATCTCGCCATTCTCGCCTAATCCCGTTCCATCCCACACGAAAACCAAGCTTGGTGTCGATATTTCAGCAGCTAATGCCCACGCTGATGCATGAGCGTGGTGATGTAAAACTTTAGTAGTCGGTAGTTCACTGCCTTTGGCCCAACGGGAACTGATATAGCCAGGATGGCTATCGCAAAGAATACGCTGTGGATGAACATGATAGAGAGCTTGAAAGTCACTGATACATTTTTCAAAGTGCGCTTGCATTATCGGAGAATCGAGGTCGCCAATATGCGGTGTTACGATAAGTCGATTGTTCAAAGCTATTGCGACTGTATTTTTCTGATTCGCGCCAACAGCAAGCATTGGTTCCTGCACAGTATATGGCAATGATAATTCTATCGGACTTATACCCCGCCCCAGGCGAATTGGAATGGTGCCTGACTTAAGCGTTCGCAGCACAGAATCATCCAGTTTGTGAAAAATGTCTCGATTATGGTGCACGAAGATGTCTGCCAACATCGTAAGGTGTTGCTGTGCCGATGACGTCGATGTGACCATCGGTTCACCGTAAATATTTCCTGACGTAGCCACCATGGGGCGATTGAATTGCTGCATAATGAGTAAATGCAGTCCGCTGCACGGCAACATCACCCCCAAATCACGAAGCATGGGCGCTACGTTATCTGCAATGGGTACATTCGATTGCTTTTTTGCAAGTAAAATGGGTCGCACGGGGCTTAGTAAGAGCGCTCTTTGATGACTGTCTACAGCAACGCATTTATCTAACCAATCCTCACTTGTTTCGTCTGCACGAGGCTCTGGGAGCATGACCGCGAAAGGTTTATCTGGTCTATTTTTACGCTGGCGTAAAAGGTCTACCGCTTCAGTGCTTTGTGCGTCACAGAGCAAGTGATAACCGCCTATACTTTTTAACGCGACAATTTTGCCTTGATTCAAATATGCGACAACCGTTGCTACAACATCAACATCGCCTTGCGAGACCACGCGCCCGCCGACAGTTGAACAAAATACTTCAGGCCCGCATACGCGACAGCTTATTGGTTGAGCATGAAAGCGCCTATCAGTTGGCGATTGATATTCTTTACGACATAACTCACACATTGGAAATGCTGACATACTCATGTTCTTTCTGTCGTATGGCATTGCTCGCAGCACAGAAAATCGTGGACCACATTTACTGCAAGCGATAAAGCTATAGGTGCCACGTCGGTTAGTATTTGACAGTAACTCAGCTTTACACGCTCCACACAAATAGACATCTTTGGGGATTGATATCGCCCCGCACGCTATATCATGACCGCTTTCTTTTATCGTGAACGAGTCTACATTACTCAGTTTAACCTGCTTTTTTTCCAGCAAGGATATGGAAACTAGCGACCCATTGTTCAGTAAGTCGAATACAAATTGTTCAACGTCTAGCTCAGTGCCTTCAGCGTGTATTCGCACACATCCACAGTCGTTTTGTACCCAACCAACAATACTTTTTTCATACGCTAAGCAGTAAACTAACGGTCTGAACCCAACCCCCTGGATGACTCCAGTAATGTTCAACTCATAGGCGATAGTTTTACTCTTATTCGTATTGGCAACATATGTGCGGGCAGTTGTCATCACTTCATCTCCACCTTTAGCGTATTCCCCTTTTTGATAACATTTGTTATCGAGCGCTCACCAGAGCTATACCAAATTCGGCAAGCCCCCTCATCAGACACCATACATGCGCCTTTAGGGGATGCTGGTTTGCATTCCTGACCAAAAAACGGGCACGCATCAGGTGCCATTTTTCCGAGGATCACTTTTTCACAGGGCGATGTGGTTTCAGGAACGTTTTGCGCACATTGCGAAGGGAAATCGACTGGCGCATAATCGTTTGTGGCGTCTAGGTGCGATAGTCTCGAAGCAAAGGAAAATCCAGAACCAGGAATAACACCAATTCCTCGCCAATGTGCGTCAACGATAGTGAACGCTTTATTGATTATTGCTTTAGCTGCTGCATTGCCGTTTTGCTTTACCACTTCGGGATAGCGGTTACTCAGTGTGACGACTTTATTTGAACAATTACCGAGCAGCGTTTGGAGCGACAACAGCAAACTTTCTGGATGAAAACCAGCAATACTGACAGGCAAATTATGATGGTCGATTGCAAACTGCCATTCTTCACTACCCATAATTGTCGCAACGTGGCCAGGCGCAATCAGTGCATCAAAAGTATTCGGTTGACTCTCAAGCACATGGGCAACTGCTGGCCAAGTAAGTCGTCCAGACAATAAAACTTTAAAGTTATTGGGTAAATCATTAAGCAGTGTTGCTGCAATCGGTGCCATAGTCGTTTCAAAACCAACAGCAAAAAACACAATAACCTTACGAGGTTCTTCCAATGCTATAGATACCGCTTCTTGAGGAGAAGATATCGGACGGATATCGGCCCCTTGATTTTTTGCGTCTATCAATGAGCTACAGCCACCCATTTCGTGTTCGACTGGGACGCGGAGCATGTCACCAAAACTAACGATAACGACATTTTCGTTAATGGCTAAGTGTATCGCGTATGCAATATCCTCTTCGGGGCAAATACAAACGGGGCACCCTGGCCCAGGTATCAGATGAATATTGTGCTGAAACAACGTTCTAAATCCAGCGCGCGTAATCGCACGCTCATGGCCACCGCAAACATTAAGAATACGAAACGGTTTTGAAAGCGAGGTATTCTTAATGTCTCTTAGCAACGATTCAACACTGTACATAAGACTTTAGACTCCGCTATTTTGTAACGACTGAGACTGATGAGCTGTAATGGCGTGCGTAAAATAAGAAAACCAACGCTCTAGATGTTGACTTTTCAATGAAGACACTTCGAGAACGGGCGCATCGTTGCCCACTTTACGAAATGATTCAATCGCGCGAGGTACATTGAATTCATCGTGAAATTGCAAGTAATCGGTCTTAGAAATAAGCATGACGTCCGCGGCACGAAACATCACTGGGTACTTTTCAGGCTTATCATCACCCTCTGGCACGGACAGCAAAATAATGTTTAAGTGCTGTCCTAAATCAAAACACGCTGGACAAATCAAATTGCCAACATTCTCTATAAACAAAACGTCTAGTTTTTGTAAGCTAAATCTTCCAAGTACCTTTTGCACCATACTGGCGTCCAAGTGACACCCTTGGCCCGTGGCGATTTGCTCCGCCTGCACACCATGACGTCTAATTCTATTTGCGTCATTTTCAGTTTCGAGGTCGCCTTCAATCACCGCCATCGCGTATTGCGACTTAAGCGCACGTATCGTTTCTTCGAGTAGCCGGGTTTTTCCACTGCCTGGGGATGACATCAAATTAATCACTAGTACATTATGTGCGTCAAATAAAGCACGGTTTGCTATCGCTTGGCTGTCATTGTTGCTTTTTAAATTTGCGTGAACCTCAACGATATTTGCTGATGGCTTGTCAGTTTTCTCTGATTTTACTTGCGTTTCGCAACCACAGTTACCGCACATGTTTTCTCTCCTTTGATTCTGTAAAATTGTCAGGTGCGATAAACTCTATTCGTTGCAATATAAATTCATCGCCCTCAATGAGGTCGGTTTGCCAAGCACCGCAACTTGCACATAGGATACTATTCACCGAAACTCGGCTGAATTCGCCACACAATTTACAGCGTATCTTGATAGCGCTTGTGTCAATTCTAAGCGTTGCCTGATCGCCAATGGTGTGAGTTCTACACGCCAAGAACGCATGGTGCAGCAAGTCAGGCTCAACACCTGACAGTGGGCCGACTTTGACGTGAACCAGACTGACAGACTTATTCATGTTTGCTCGCTGGTGAACAGCGACTGTGTCAAGCAAGCTATAGCAAAGACTAATTTCATGCATCGTAAGCAATGACCTGATCGAGCATCTCCCATGTCACCTGCGCTTCATCATAGGTGATCACTTGGAGAGCATAACCAACATGTACCATCACATAGTCGCCAACTTTGACCTCTAGCCCTTGCACTAAATGTAAACTCACCTCGCGAGAGACACCTTTCGCTTCACACGTTGCGTTAAAGCCTTTAATTGCAATGACTTTCATGGGGATAGCGAGACACATTACTGTTTTACCCGTTGATAGGGCCTACTTGCTCTAGCTCGATAAATAAACAGCGCAACGGTGACAAGCACGATTGTTGACACCAGCGATCCCAAAAGTAGTGAATGATCGCCTTGATGACCCGGGTGCGCATAACTAACGGGTGAACCTACCACCAGATAAAAAAAGGCAATTAAAGAAGTAACTGACTTTCTAATACTATTTTTGATTTTCATAATATTCCTCAAGTAAGGTTAACGAACTTTTAGACGCAAACGCTCTTCCCCTGTTTCGTCCATTACGTGCACGGCACATGCTAAGCAGGGGTCAAAACTATGAAGTGTTCGCAAAATCTCTAAAGGTTGGTCAGGATCATGTAGCGTATGTTTATCTTGCAGAGCGGCTTCATAAGCACCTGCCTGTGAGTTGGGATCTCGAGGTCCAGCGTTCCATGTCGTAGGCACGACACATTGGTAATTCTCAATTTTGCCATTTTGCATGACCAACCAATGCCCCAACGCGCCACGAGGCGCTTCCATCACGCCTACCCCCTGGCCTTTAATTGGCCAATTGGTAGGGTCAAAATACAGAGGGTTAAACGTATCGGTATCGCCCTTTGCGATATTATCCAATAGTTGGTCATACCAAGACTGTAGCTGGTTAACCACAATTTTTGTTTCCACTGCTCTGGCGAGCGTCCTACCGAGTGTGGAGAAAAGTGCAGAGGTCTCTAAATCCAAGATAGAAAGAGATCGATTAACGATGTCTTGCGCAGCGGCATCTTTTTTAGCATACATCATTAGCACGCGAGCCAGCGGTCCCACCTCCATCGCATGGCCTTTCCAACGCGGACTTTTCAACCATGAATATTCAGCCCCTACATTTAGGTGCTTGTAAGGCGGTTTCGGACCAGTATACTCGAGTGTTGTTTGTCCATTAAAAGGGTGTAAACCACTTGCGTTTCCTCCACTATATCGATACCAGGAGGAAGAGACGAATTCTTGAATTTCAGAGGGATCATCTAGATCAAGGTCATGCACTTTACTCAAGTCTCGACCAAGTATTGCACCTCGTGGAAACAAGAAAGAATCAGGGTCATCCATTGATGTCATAGGTAAGTCTCCATAGGTAAGAAAGTTACCCAGCCCTTCCCCTCGTGTCCCCCACTCTTTGTAATAACCCGCAATCGCCACAATATCGGGGTAATACACCTGATCGACAAAGCTCTTCATTTGCGTGATAGCATCTTGTAGTTGCACTAATCGACTCGTGTTAATACCCGTTGACGCATTGAGATTAATCGGTGAAGGCACGCCGCCAACGACAAAATTAGGATGAGGGTTTTTCCCTCCAAATATGGTGTGAACTTTTACAACTTCACGCTGCCACGTTAGCGCATCTAAATAATGTGCTAATGCCATCAAGTTAACTTCAGGTGGCAGTTTATAGCCAGGATGCCCCCAATACGCGTTGCTGAATATCCCTAGCTGCCCAGACTCAACCAGCGTTTTGACTTTTTGCTTCATATCTTTGAAATATCCCGGCGATGAACGAGGATAATCACTCAATTGACCGGCGAGCGCAGCGGTTCTCGTTGGATCTGCATCTAGTGCAGAAACAACGTCAACCCAATCTAGGGCATGCAAGTGATAAAAATGCATCACGTGATCATGCACATATTGGGTTGCAATCATGATGTTTCTTATCAGTTGTGCATTTTGAGGGATAGCCATTTCTGCTTCACTCAGTACGCCTATTGAAGTACGTGACTGTCGGTGCCCTTTTTTACCATGTTGCATCGGTCCTTTTGGCATAGATGTCATGGAGGGCTTTCCAATGGCAACCCCTAATTTTGCGTTTGACCGCCAAGCTTTTCTAATTGCATCTTCGACAGCACGCACCGATGCCATACCATGCACCAGCGTGCAGACGCCACAGATACGTTGCGCAAAAGCCCAAGCGTCACGCGGATCTCTGCCTTGTAAAATCAGTTCAATTCCCCGAACAGACGTGCCTGATGAGAACGCCTGTTTGATGGTATTCCCATCCATTTCAGCTTCTATTCGAAGATGCCCTTCAATTCGAGTGATAGGATCGACGACTAACCGGTTGTTACTTGCTGTATTTTCCATGAGCCTTGCCTATTATCTTATGAGTTTTTCCCAGCATGCTTCTGTGCACCTTTGCCGGGTTTGGATTTGTACCACTCCCATGGACCCAAGGCTTGGTAAAAGCTGCTTTTATCCCAGAAATCGGGCTCAGAGCAACCAAGACACGGATGGCCAGATTCGATAGGAAAACTCGTGCCTTGATTCCATTTAACCGTTGCACATGCGTTAAAGGTTTCGGGCCCTTTACAACCAAGTTCGAACAAACACCAACCATTTTTTGCCCCCTCATCATCAAACGATTTTGCAAATTTACGTTGTTCAAAAAATGGGCGTCGATAACATCTGTCATGGATGCTTTCACCAAAAAAAGCGAGTGGGCGTTGTAATTCGTCGAGATCAGGGAAACGCTTAAACGTCAGGTAATGAATCAACACAGCTGTAATCGCGATAGGCAGTGGCGGACAGCCTGAAATGTTTACGATTGGCTTGTCTGTAATAATGTCGCTTACTGCCACTGCCCCCGTCGGATTTGGGTTTGCTTTAGGGATCCCGCCAAAAGACGCGCAGGTACCGATGGCAATAATACCCGCAGCATCTTTTGCCGATTCTCTCAGCATATCGACATTACTCATGCCACTGATCGTTGAGTATCCTGGGTTACCCACCGGAACCGAACCATCAACCAACAACAAATATTGCCCTTTGTGCGCGTTCATCGCCGCACGCCTAGCGTCTTCAGCTTGCTCTCCCGCAGCAGCCATTATCGTATGCTGATAATCCAACGAAATATGATCGAAAATAAGGCTTTCCAATGTGGGAGCATGAGAGCGCAATATTGCTTCGGTACACCCTGTGCACTCTTGAAAGGGCAACCAAATCACAGAGGGTCTTCTCGCATTGCCAAGGGCAGTCGCCAAATCGGCAACAGCGCTTTGCGGCAATGCCAGTAAAGACGCCGTTGTAGCGCAAAACTTAAGAAATGTGCGTCTTGAGATACCGGACGCTTGTAACTGCTTGTTTAATGTTGGTAGCGCCATTTCAATCCTCCTTAGCCGTTTCATCAGAAGATTGATGAGACAACGAATGGATGTCAGACACTATATTGCTGAGCGATAACACCATATCTTCTGGCTGAGATTTTATGATTGGTGGACAGGTACAGATATGAACGTATTTGCCCATGATCTCCACATCTTCGTTATAGTGAATTTCAAGCCAAACGCCTGCGTAGCGTGATTCGATTAGCACCGTATCACCCAGCGCCTGAATATCAGCTTTAACCTCTCCATGCCCAAGAAAAGCTTCTAACTGCGCTTCTTCGCTAGCGCTTAAAGGCAATCGTCGCAGATCAATCGTGGTTTGTTCTTGTCGTTCAATTAACTGAGACAACGCATGACGTATCTGATGCAAAAGCGGCATTACGTTGCCGGTTTTTTCAGCATTGGATGTCATAAAAATGAGTTCTTCGGTCATCGTGCCTCCTTTTGGGTTGCCGGTTTATAGGCCTGAATGTCGTCGCTTGATAAGCAAGCAAATGCGATATCGATGATCGATGATAACGCTGCATTTACCTTTGGACTCAAAGAGGTTCCCCACTCTATCGCCTCAGGCTCTACGCCAATTAACGTCACCGCAGAAGGTTTTGAATATAACGTTTGGCTGGTCAACAATGTATCGCGTAACGTGATCTGGTGAACGGAATGGGTCGTCGCTTGCTTAAACTGATCCGCAATTGCC
>CAYSED010000107.1:1585-9374 GCA_964429935.1 uncultured Hyphomonadaceae bacterium | reverse complement strand
ATTGTCGTCCCGGCCAAGGTCGCCGCCCGGCGCGAGCACATCGATCGTGCTGCCGAAATTGGAATAGGGCGTCATGAAGCCGCGCGCATCGCCGGCTGCGACGGCAATCACGTTGCGGCAGCCGCCAGGCGCATAGAACTCGGTCGAGACGCCGGCATTGCCCGCCGCCGAGACGACGACGGCCCCGCGTTCGACCACTGAATCGATCGCATCCTGAAGCGATGCCGGGCACCGCTCCGGCAGGCCGATGGACAGGTTGATGATGTCGGCCGGGTTTTCGTTCCAGGCCTCGCCGCCGAGCCCGTCATCGACCGGCATGACGCCGCCTGCCCAGCGGATTGCGTCGTTGATGTCCGAAAGCTGCCCGCCGCACTTGCCGAGCGCGCGGACCGGCACGATCGTGACGTCCCAGTTGCCGCCGGCGACCCCTGCGCCATTGTTGCTGGCGGCCGCCCCGATGGTTCCGGCGACATGCGTGCCGTGGAACGAGTCGGCCGCGAGCGGCACATTGGGATTGCACAGGTCGCCCGGATCGTTCGGATCGCTGTCCCGCCCGTCGCCGTCATTGCCGATGGCCGGATTTGTCACCATGTCCCAGCCCGGAGCAATGTTGGGCGAGGCGGCTATGTCCGGATGGCTCATGGCCAGGCCGGTATCGACGACCGCGACGACGACCTCGCGCGACCCCCGCGAGCCCTGGCGCGTCCAGAAATCGACAAAGCCAGTGCCGCCTGCCGACGCGCCGGTCCCGGTGCCGTAATTCTGGAAGTGCCATTGCAGGTCCCAGAGCGGGTCGTTGGGCGAAATGCTGACCGTGCCCTGGGGCACGTCGGAGGGCCTGCGGGCGAACTGGTGCTCGAAAATATAGTCCGGCTCGCAATATTCGAACTCGCCGGAGGCCTGCATCTCCTCGACGAGGCATTCGGTGGCGAGCACGGCATCGGCCCGCATCTGCTCAAGCGTCACGCCTTCCGGGCAGCCCTTGCGCCAGGCCTGGGCGATGGCCGGGACAGGGCCTGTGCCGTCAAGCTGCGTGGCATCGGCGAACAGGTCGATCACCATTGTGCCGCTCGGCGAGGTGCGCACGGTGCCCTCGAGGCCGAGATTGTTCATCCGGTCATACATGCGGGCGCGCGCGTCCTGCTGCACTTCGGCGAGTTTCGGCTCTTCGGCGAGACGGCGGCTCGCCCGCATGGCGGCGCGGTTCTGCAGCACCGGCTTCAGCGGCCGGGTCGTCTCGTCGGGAAGTCCCCGGGGCGCCGGGGCCTGGATGCCCTCGCCAAGCGGCGCGATCTCGCCGAACAGCCCGTCCCCGGCTTCGTCCTCCGGGGCGGCCTCGGCGAGGGTCTCGTCGGCGAAGGCCTCCGGCTCGGACGAGGCGATCGCGCTGATCTCCTCGTTCATGGTCTGCAGTTCGAGCGAGACGACTTCGATCGGCTTGGCGATGATCGAGCCGACGGCGAACCTGGCCCTGTTCTCCGTCTCTGCAGGGGCCGCTGCGGCCTGTCTCAACTGCCCGGCCAGGGCGCGGTCTTCGAGGGAGGCGCGCGCCATCCGGCTGCCCGGCGTTTCCGGAGGCGGCGGATTTCCCGCCAGTTGATCGAGGGCGGCATCGACGATCGTATGGGCCCGTTCGGCCCTCTGGGCGCTCTGGTCGCAGGCCGAGAGCCCGAAACCGAGCGCCAGGCATCCGGCCATGGCGAGTGTGCGGGCGGGCAGGCGGTTCCCGGATCGTCTCATCATCTGCACTTCCCCTCTGCGGTCCCTCGCCTTCTGGCAACGGGGCCTTGTGACTTGCGGCAGGCGCAGTTTAACCTTGCGGCAGGGAAATGGCGAGGCAGTTCCGGCATTCATGACGCATCGCAATCTCGTTATCCTCACCGGAGCGGGCGTTTCGGCCGAAAGCGGCCTCGGCACGTTTCGCGACAAGGACGGCATCTGGACCCGCTATCCGCTCGAAGACCTCGCGACCCCGGAGGGCTTCGCGCGCAATCCGGCCTTCGTCCACGGCTTCTACAATGACCGCCGCCTCGCCCTGAAGACCGCCCGTCCGAACGCCGCCCACAGGGCGCTTGCCAGGCTCGGGGCCGAATGGGGACGGCGGGGCGGCCGCTTCACCCTCGTCACGCAGAATGTCGACAACCTGCACGAACAGGCCGGATCGGACCCTGCGAACCTCATCCACATGCACGGCGACCTCCTGACCGTGCGCTGCAGCGCGTGCGGAACCGTGGCCGCCGAGGCCGGCGCCATCTCGCAGGAAACAGGCTGCCTTGCCTGCGGCGCCAGCGCCATGCGCCCGAACGTCGTCTGGTTCGGCGAGATGCCTTTCGGCATGGACCGGATCGAGGCGGAGCTAGCCGCCGCCGATCTCTTCGTCTCGATCGGCACGTCCGGCAACGTCTATCCGGCGGCCGGGTTCTGCGAGCTTGCCCGCATGGCAGGCGCGCGCACGGTGGAGCTGAACCTCGAACCCTCCGACAGCGGCCATCGCTTCGACGAGCATTTTCACGGCCCGGCCAGCGAAGTCGTGCCGCGCTGGGTCGCGGGCATGCTGGCGGTGTTATAGAGCGGCTCGTCTCGCCGGCGGCGCTGGTCCCCGCTTGACGGACCCCGCCGGCGGGGACAATCTGGAACAGAACACGAACTGGCAAGGGGCGCTGCATGGCCTTCGATCCCATGTCGCCGGATGCGGCGATGATCGCGCGGGGCGTCCGGCGGCTTTTCGAGGAGCTGGCCCATGCCTGCGTCACCGAACTGACGCTCGCCAACCGCCGCCGGGCGGACGTGTGCGCGCTCAGCCCGTCGGGCGAGATCGCCATTGTCGAGATAAAGTCATCGCTCGCCGATTTCCGGTCGGATGCCAAATGGCCGGACTATCGGCCGTTCTGCGACCGTTTCTATTTCGCCGTCGGCCATGCCTTTCCCCAAGGCCTCATTCCGCACGAGGCGGGCCTCATCGTCGCTGACGGCTTTGGCGGGGCGATCCTGCGCGAACCTGCCGTGACGCCGCTCAAGGCGGCCCGGAGGAAGGCGGTCACCTTGCGCTTTGCCCATGCCGCCGCCGGCCGCCAGATGCGGCTGGACGCTGGCCTGTTCGCGCAGCAGGCCCTAGGTCTGGGTCCATGAGCCATGCCTATCCGCTTGCCCGGTCTGCCTCCGAAGCCCTTCAGGCCGCCTCCCGCGCAGCCCGGACGCGGGCCGAGGCCGAAGCGCTGGCCGGCGAGGGCGAGGCCGTCGCGGCGCTCGAGACCGAATGGCTGACGGTCGGCCCGGACAATGCCGGGGACATGCTGCGGCGCGCCGAGGAGGGCGTGGGCGAGGGCTTCGTGCAGCGCTACGAGGATGCGAGCGGCGCGCCCGTGCTCGCGGTCACCTTCTGGCGCCTTGCCGACGGCACGGTGCCGAGGGGACAGAAGCCTGCGGCCCCTCCCGCGCCGAAGGCGGCAGCGCCGCTGGCCGACGACACCGACGACCTCTATTTCCGCAAGGGCCGAACCAAGAAGCGGCGCGCCTCAAGGATCGACCCGCGCCAGATGGACCTCTTCAGCTCGAATGATGCGAACGCCAAGGGGGGCTGACGTGTTCCCGCGGAGGACCCGTCTCCTGCAGGGTGAGATGCCGGATGAACGCGGACCGCCGACTTCCAGCCTTCACCGGATAGACTCAGGCGAGGCCCTTGATCCCGGCATTCTTCAGGAAGGATTTGAGACCGTCCGCCTTGGCGAGCTTGCCGGCCGCCTTTTTCACGAGCCGCCAGGACTTGGCGGCATAGCGCTGCGTCGTTTGGGCATAGGGCCCGTCGGCAAGCTCGAGGCTCAGCTCCTTGCGGCGCTTCGACACCGCTTCGGAATTGGCCTCGGCCCAGGGCAGGAAAGTCGCGGCGATCTCGTCGCGGAAGATCGGCAGCAAGGTTGCCGAGAGTTCGGCGAGCGGGGCGAACGGGCCGCCGGCCTTCGGTGCTTCCATGAACTCGCACCAGGCGGCCACGAAGGGCGCGCGCTCGCCCAGCCAGGTGCCGGGCGTCGGGTCCGTCAGCATCTGCTGCAATTGCCCGGCAAGCGCGAAGTCGGCCGACGAGGGCCGCCCGCCGAAGATGAACAGGTGCTGTTCGAGATGGGCATTGAGGAGCGCCGCGAACCGCTGGAACGAGGCGGTGAGGACAGGCGTGTTGTCCGGGGTTGCGCCGACGAGCGGCAGGCGGGCGTCCATGCGCGCCAGGACCGAGGCCTGGGCTTCCCGGCGCTTGGCTGGCGGCTTGCCGGACAGAAGCTGTTCGAGAAGGCGCGTGGCGGCCGCCTCGCGGTCGGGGCTCTGGCCCCAGCGCTGGCTGAACATGGCCTTGTTCAGCCATTCGTCAGCATAGTCCTCGAGGATCAGGGCGAGGGCCTGGCAGGCGGCGTCCTCCGGCTCGGCCGACGGGGTGGAAATGCTCTTCTCGAGATTGGCGAGCATGCTCGTCGAATCCTGGCTCGCCTTCCCGTCGGGGCCGATCAGGAGCGGCACGGCCGGGACGGCGGCGTGACGCCTGAACTCGCTCTCGGTCGCTGCCGAGCGCAGCACCCAGTCGAAATCGGCCCCCTTGTAGCGCAGGAACGAGCGCACTTTCAGGGAATAGGGCGAGGTTTCGGCCCCGAACAGGCGGTAGGCGGCCATGGCGGGTTCCTTCGGCGGGGTCTGCATGTGTTTCGGCATCGCCGGTTCCTAGGCGACCCTTGCAACAAAGCCAAGTCTCCTTTGCGCTGGCTGTCCCTTGCCGCTAAGTCTTGGAGCATGGGCAAGAGGAGCCGCGCCAATGCGGGTGATGCATGTCATGGCCGGCGCCCCGGAAGGCGGCGCCGAGAACATCATGCTGGAATCGGTGATCGCGCTCGGCGAAGCGGGCCTGTCGCAATTCGTCGTGACGCGTCCCGACAATGCGTTCCGGCTGGAAGCCTTTGCCAATGCCGGGATCGGCTATGCGACCTGCGCTTTCTCGAACGCCTGGCCGTTTCCGACGCAGCGCAAGATCCGCCAGTCGATCGAACGGTTCCGGCCGGACGTGATCCAGTACTGGATGGGCCGGGCAGGGCAGTTCGCCCCGGCAAGCTACCGCGCCCGCTCGGTCGCCTGGTATGGCGGCTATTACAAGCTCGACCGGTTCCGCCATTGCGACTGGCATATCGGGCTGACAAGGGACCTCCTGCGCCATATCCGCGACCAGGGCGTGACGGACGACCGGTCGCTCATCATCCACACCTATGCCGATTTCGCCGCCGCCGAGCCGATCGACAGGGCGAGCCTCGACACGCCGCCGGATGCGCCGGTCGCCCTCGCGCTCGCCCGGCTGCACGAGAAGAAGGGTCTCGACACGCTGCTCGACGCGGCCAAGGCGTGTCCCGGGCTCTATATCTGGATTGCCGGGGACGGGCCGCTTGATGCGGCCCTGAAGGCGCAGGCCCGGGCGCTCGGCCTTGCCGACCGGGTGCGCTTTCTCGGCTGGCGCAATGACCGGGGTGCGCTGCTTGCGGCCTGCGATCTCGTTGCCTTCCCGTCCCGCTATGAACCGTTCGGAACGGTCACGGTGGATGCCTGGGCAGCCGGCCGGCCGCTCGTGGCGGCCGATGCGGTCGGCCCGGCCGCCTATGTCGAGCACGAGGTGTCCGGCCTCATCGTGCCGAAGAATGACGACGAGGCCCTCGCCGCCGCCATGCGCCGCGTCCTCGCCGACAAGGAGCTGTCGGCGCGCCTCGTCGCGGGGGGGCGGGCCGCCTATGAGGCGCAATTCACCAAGGCGGTATTCCAGCGCGATTCCCTTGCCGCGTACCAGCGCGTCATCGAGGCGGCGGGCGTGCGGCGCTGAGCGGCCTCAGCCCGCTATGTACTGTGCGCCGTTCACCGTCATGGTCGCGCCATTGATGAAGGCCGCTTCCTCGGACGCAAGATAGGCGCATATCGAGGCGATCTCCGCGGCCTTGCCAAGCCGCCCGGCCGGGATGGTCGCGATGATCCCTTCGAGCACTTCGGGCTTCACGGCCGCAAGCATCTCGGTGTCGATATAGCCGGGCGCGACCACATTCGACGTGATGCCCTTCTTGGCCCCCTCATAGGCAAGCGCCTTGGTGAAGCCGATCAGGCCCGCCTTTGCCGCCGAATAATTGGCCTGCGTGAACTGGCCCTTCTGGCCGTTGATCGAGGAGATGTTGATGATGCGCCCGAAGCTGCGCTCGCGCATGCCGTCCCAGACCTGGCGGGTGACATTGAAGGCCGAGTTGAGGTCGACCTCGATCACCTCGCGCCACTGGTGGAGCGACATCTTGTGGAACGGCGCATCGCGGGTGATGCCGGCATTGTTGACAAGAACATCGACGGGCCCGAGCTCCGCCGTGATCGCCGCAAGCCCGGCGCCGACGGCGTCATAGTCGGCGACATCGAATTTGTAGGCCCTGATCCCGGTCGCCTGCGAAAAGGCGGCGGCGGCCTCGTCATTGCCGCCATAATTCGCGGCGACCCTGTACCCGCGGGCGGCGAACGCCTCGCTGATCGCCCGCCCGATGCCGCGGGTTCCGCCGGTCACGAGTGCTGTTCTGGTCATTTGTGATGTCTCCCCGGTGCCGGCGTCCTGTTCGGCTCTTGTCTGATCTGGTAAATTGTGCAGTGCACATAGGACGAATTCATCAGAATTATCGTGTACACACAATCAAGGCGCGGCGCGAACTGCAAGCGGCGATCATCAGCGAGACGACACAAATCATGGGCAGAACCAGCAAGTCCGACGGGCCGGTCATCATCAAGAAATATGCCAACCGGCGCCTCTACGACACATCGACCTCATCCTATGTGACGCTCGACCACCTGTCCGGCCTCGTCAAGCGCGAGGTCGATTTCGAGGTCCGCGATGCCAAGACCGGCGAGGACCTCACCCGGTCCGTCCTCACGCAGATCATCTTCGAGCAGGAGACCAAGGGCCAGGGCGCGCTGCCGACCAATTTCCTCCGCCAGCTCATCCGTTTCTATGGCGACGGGATGCAGTCCGTCCTGCCGGCCTGGCTCGACATGAGCATGAACAGTTTTGCTGCCCGGCAGGAAAAATGGCGGGCAACGCTCGGCAAGGCGATGCCGATGACCCCGCTTGGCCTCTTCGAGGAACAGGCCAAGCGCAACATGGCGCTGTTCGAGCAGGCGATGAAGATGATGGTGCCGGGCGCGGTGCGGCCAAGGCCCAAACGGTCGCCGGCCGGGGAAGATTTTGCGCCGGAAGACGAGTCCGATCCCGGCTTTGCCGATCCGATGTCAATCCTGCTCGCCCGGATGTCGGCCATGCAGGCCCAGCTCAACAGCCTCGTGGGCAAGCAGGACGACTGAAGCGGCGGCCCGGGCCCGGCGACTGCTGTCCGGCTCAGGCGGCCGCGCTGAAGTCGCGCCGCGCCGCCACGATCGTCACGATGACGCCCGCCAGGACGTCAAGCACGGTCATGATCATGATGAAGAAGAACACCGAGGTCGCGAAGTTCGGCAGGAGCAGGGACTGGACGAGGCAGAGGACGAACAGGCCGAGCGAAATCGCATGGTTCATGATCGTCGCCGTCCCGGTGCTCGTCGACTTGATGATCTCGAGGAAGAGGAGCGTGATCGACAGGATGATGAGCACGTCCCCGCCGGTCACTTCCCAGGTCACGCCGCCGATCATCGGGACCGGGAACATGACGCTTTCAAGCTGGGCGAGCAGAGGGGCGATGGCGCGTCCCGTGCCGATGCTCTGGAACTCGGCCGGCGCCCCGAGCGCCATCCGGCTGAATATGATGACCGG
>CAYSED010000107.1:0-1575 GCA_964429935.1 uncultured Hyphomonadaceae bacterium | reverse complement strand
CAGCCCGGTTCGTCCCAGTGCACGGCCGATGCCGATGACCGGAATGGCGAGCAGCCGGAAGATACCGAATATGGCGCGCATGCCGTGTCCCTTTTCAGCCGATCCGCCGCGTGTCGCCGCAGCCCGCTTCTTGCGTTCCTTGTCCAGTTCCGATGCCAGCGGGAATCCGAACAGTCTCGACATGATTAGCGGCCTCCGCGTTGCGCTTCCAGTACCTTAACGCAGGCATCGCGGAGTTTCGAGCCGAAAAAGCCCCGGACGGCAGTGCCGCCCGGGGCATCGGTCTGGGCCGCACGGCCGCCGGCGGGGCGGCCGTGCAGGCGTCAGGATCCCTCGCCGGTGCCGACAAGGGCGGCCACGCCGAGCGGCACGCTGAACTGGTCGCACCAGACATAGACCTCGCCATGGGCTGCCGGATCGAAGTCTGCCGGCAAGGCATAGGCCTGCGTCCCTGTCAGTGCCTGGAGCTTGCCGACAACGGAACCTGCGGCAAACACGCCGCCATTGCCGAAGCCGACGACCGGATCGGGAGCCCCGTCGAGCGAGAAGTCGCTCGCGAGCACGAGGGTATAATTGCCGGCCTTGCCCGTGATCGAGACGCCGCCCGTCGTGACGTGGTCGCTGCGTCCGGAAAAAATGCCGGACAGGATGGCGGGAGCCTCGGCAGCGGCTGTTGTGGCGGGTGACGGGGCGGCTGCCTGCGGCGTATCGGCCCGGCTGCAGGCGCCGAAGCCGGCCAGGGCAAGCGCGAAGGCCGTTGCGGCGACGAGAAGGGGTTTGCGGATCATGTGTGGCGTCCTTGGCTGAATGTGTCTGCGGAGATGTTTTTATCCGATCAGTTCATAACCGGATAGGTGCCTGATCTCATATCCTTCCTTAAATAGGAAAATCACGAGAATTCACGATCATTTGTAATTGACCGCGCGGATAAAAAACCTAGTCTGGTCAGCCGGATCGGAGAACCGCCATGGCACGGCCCCGCACATTCGACCTGCCGACGGCCCGGCGCGCCGTCATGGATGCGTTCTGGGCGGCAGGGTATGAAGCCACGTCACTGGCCGTCCTGATGGCCGCAACATCCCTTCACAAGGGCAGTCTCTATGCCGCCTTCGGGGACAAGCCGTCCATGTTCCGCGCCGCGCTCGCCGCCTATGAGCAGTCGGAGGTCAGGGGAGCGGCGGAGATGATGCGGGACCTGCCGGGGCGCGAGGCGATCGCCAGCTTCCTTGCCCTGCCTGCAGCGTCTGTGGCAGCCGGGGACAGACGGGGGTGCTTCTTCTGCAATGCGCTCCAGGAGACGGCATCCATCGATCCCGAGGCGCAGGCGATGCTGCGGACCAGCCGGGACATTCTTGCGCGCGCCATAGCCGAGGCCCTGTTCCGCCTCGAGCCGGGCCGGCTGCCGGACGCCGCAAGGGTCGATGGCATCCTTGCCGTCTATATCGGGCTCCGGGCGCTCGCCCGGGGCGGAACCGATGCGGCAAGGCTGGCGGAGATCGGCGCGCGGGCCGCCGAAACGGCCTAGGCTGAATCGACATTCAGCGCATCCATAAGATTGCTGCGGCAAGGACGACG
>CAYSED010000106.1:0-9548 GCA_964429935.1 uncultured Hyphomonadaceae bacterium | reverse complement strand
GCTAGCCCCCTTCGTATTACCGCGGCTGCTGGCACGAAGTTAGCCGGGGCTTCTTATCCAGGTACTGTCATTATCATCCCTGGTGAAAGAATTTTACAACCCTAAGGCCTTCATCATTCACGCGGCATGGCTGCATCAGGCTTTCGCCCATTGTGCAAGATTCCCCACTGCTGCCTCCCGTAGGAGTCTGGGCCGTGTCTCAGTCCCAGTGTGGCTGATCATCCTCTCAGACCAGCTATAGATCGTCGCCTTGGTGAGCCATTACCTCACCAACTAGCTAATCTAACGCGGGTTGATCCTTCAGCGATAAATCTTTCCCCCTAAGGGCGTATACGGTATTACCACCCGTTTCCAGGAGCTATTCCGTACTGAAGGGCACATCCCCACGCGTTACTCACCCGTCTGCCACTATATCGTTCGACTTGCATGTGTTAGGCCTGCCGCCAGCGTTCGTTCTGAGCCAGAATCAAACTCTCAGGTTGAGGTTTGATCCCGACGTGTTTCGTCCGGGTGAAAACCCGGACGACAAACTGCTAAAAGCAATTTTTGCGTTTTGACGAGAAACCCATCCAATCAATTTGCGACGCCCGAAGGCGCCGCCATCATAAAGAACGGTATTTCTGATAAACGCAGTCCGTCGTGATCGTTATGAGCCCTGATGAACAGGGCTCGCAAGCCGTCACGCCGCCTGCGTTTCTCTTCCTATTCCTGCGATGTCAAACAGCCGCTCTTCAGGAGCGTTTCCAGCCCGTGCGGCGTCGCCGCCTCGTTGCTGGAGCGGGGCTTATAGGCTCCGCTTTTTGGACCGTCAACACCCTTTTCCCGGCCTTTTTCGGTTATCAGCAGTCGCCTGCTTGCGTCCGGTTCTGGGCCGAAAAAACCACCCTTGCGCGCCGTTTCCAGCCGCTGAAGGCAAAGTGTTTCCGAAAGATGATGGCTATATGCCAAGTAGCGGGTCTGGCGCAACCCCTATTCGCCCGAACAGGCGTTTTTTTTCGCCCTCCGCTATCCCGTCGCGATATATGCCTTCATCGCCTCGGCTTCGGCCTCGGTTTCGCGTATCTTCCAGAAGACAAGATCGCCAATTGAAACAAGGCCAATCAATTTTCCGCCTGTCACGACTGGCAAGTGCCGGATGCGCCGGTCGGTCATCCGGCCGAGGCACTCGTCGAGCGTCTCTTCCGGTGTCGCGGTGATGACATCCCGGGTCATCGCGTCTGCCACGACCATGGCGAGCGCTGCTTCGCCGTGCCGCGCGACCTGCCGCGTGATGTCCCTTTCCGAGAGCACGCCGGCGAGCGCGCCGCTGTCATGAGTCGCCACGACCGAGCCTATTCTCTTCTCGTCGAGCAACTGCGCCGCCGCCCGAAGAGACCGGGAGGCTGAAATGGTTATCACCTCGCTGCCCTTGGTTTTCAGAATCTGTCCGAGACGCATGCCATCATCCTCCTGTGCGATTTCCGTGCGACCGACCGGTCCGGCAGGTCTCGCCGGGTCCAGCACCCCGATTTCTGTGGATTGTTCTGGGGCCAACACCCTATTCTGCCACCAAATGTGCGTGGCTCAAAGCGTCATCGCGGATAAACCCTGGTTCACACGGACCGGACCGCGCTTGCTGGCGACGCGGCACTCGCCTGAGCGTGGCTTGCCCCGACTAGGCCGGGGGGCAAGCGCATCCCTCAAACGGCTCATGCTTCGACACGCTCAGCTTGAGTCCTTGCCATGGAAGGCGCTCATGCCGAGCGTGTCGAAGGATGAGCGCACCAACCGGCAGGATGCCCCCTTGCCGCAGCCGCCATCCCGCCTATCCTGCCCGCCATGATCCGTCTCTTCCTCGCTGCCATCGCCCTCATGTTCACAGCCTTCGGCCTGTGGTCATTGTTCCAGCCTGAGGCAATGACCTCCAGCCTTGGCGTCGCCGTGTCTGGTCCGAACGGCACGTTCGAGATGCGCGGCGTCTATGGCGGGGTCAGCCTCGGCGGCGCGTTCCTCTGCCTTGGCGGGGCCCTCAGGGCCGACATGGCGCGGTCGGCCCTCTGGTTCGTTGCCGCCTACATGGGCGGCTCTTGCCTCGCCCGTGCGGCCTCCGTGGCGCTGGGAGACCTGCCAACCCAATCGACCTGGGCTTTTGTTGGCTTCGAGGCGGCGAGCTTTGTCCTCGCCATCCTCGCCTTGCGCGCCCAGACCGCCCGTTAAAAGGCCCCGCCATTTCTGGCAGGGCCTTTCTTCATACCCTCTCGAGCCGTTGAGAGGTATTCGCTATGCGCACGCGCCTACTAGAACCGCGCCCGTGCCTCGACGCCCCAGAAGCGAGGCTCGCCGGGGAAGGCGGCAAGCGATCCCGTCTGCTCGGGCACGCCGAAAGCCGTGACATTGAATTCCTGGTCGAACAGGTTCGTGGCGAACACTGACAGCACATACTTGCCGTCGGTGGTCTGGACCCCTGCCCTCGCGCCAACGGTCGCATAAGCCCCGTTGTCGAAGGACTCGAACGCATCGCCCTGGATCAGGTTGGTGGCCGACTGCCAGCGGACGTTGGCGTGCAGCGTCCCTTCGAAGCGGTTGGTCAGCGGGACCGTGTAGGTGCCCTGGCCGGTAATGACGAATTCCGGCGTGTTGCCGAGCTGCTGGTTCGGGTTCAGGGCGTCCTCATTCGTCCGCTGCGCATTAACATAGATAAATCCGCCCTGCAGGACGAGGCCGTCGACCGGCTCTGCGCCGACATCGACCTCGGCACCGAAGGTCTCCACATCATTGTTGAAGACGATGAAGTTAGGCGCAACGAAGGTCAATTCCTGGAAGTCGCTGATGTCGGAGAAGAAGCCGGTCGCGTTGACCGTCAGGCGGCCGTCAACCCAGCTCGACTTGAAGCCCGCCTCGTAGGAGTTCACCGTTTCCTCGTCGAACTCGAGGTCCGATAGCTGCGGTCCGTCGGTCGGCACGCCGAGCAGGGGATTGGTGAAGGCCGATTCGAGGCTCGACCGGTCGAGGTTGAACCCGCCAGACTTGAAGCCGCGATCATAGCCGCCAAACAGGAGAATGTCGGGGGTCAGCTCATAAGAAAGCTTGATCGTTCCGGTGAACTCGCTGTCGGATCTCGACTCGGAGTCTCCGCTCAGCGCGTTGAATTCCGGGTTCACGGCCGGATTGCAGGCAAACAGGTTGGCGACGGCGAAGAATGGCGCAAGCGGCTGGAGGGCCGGGGTAGCGAGCGTTGCCGCGCTCGTCGCCGGGTTCTGCAGAGCAGCGCAGCCGGGGATCGACCCGTTCACGGCATCCGGACCCGAAGTCAGGATGGCATCGATCTCCTTGTTCTCGTAATTGTAGCGCAAGCCCCCGGTCAGGGTCAGCCGGTCGGTGATCGACAGTTCGTTGTGCGTGAACACGGCGATCGCATTCGTCGTCTGGTCGAACGTGTCGAACGCGCCCTGCCCTGCCGTCGTCGCTGGCAGGAAGAAGGGCGTTGCCGCCGCCTGCAGGGAGAGCGGCAGGGTCGGGATCGCGGCGAACGGCAGGATGCCGACGCCCGGCACGCTGAACAGGAACGGCGTCGCGCCGCCAAGCGGCCCGGGGCCGACCTTGGTGCCGAACAGTGACAGCGGCGGCACGCCTGGATTGCTGGCGCTGAACCCTGCAAAGGACGCATCGCTGAAGATGTCGGCATCGACGCCGAACTGGATCGTGTCGAAGGTCTCGATGTCCTCGTTCAGGTAGAACACGCCGACGAGCCAGTCGAGCGGCCCGGCATCGCCGCGCAGGCGGAATTCCTGGGTGAACACCCGGTCCGCATTGGTCGTGCCTTCACGGGCCGCTCGGTCGATGCCCGAGAAATCGACGTCCTGGTCGCGGATCGAGTCGAATACGCGCAAGGCCGAGATCGCCGTGAAATCGACGCTGCCAAGCCCCTGGTTGTACTCTGCGGAGACGCCCCAGTCCTGGACATCGTCCCGGAAACCGCGATTAGGAGAAACCGCCGTGTCGAAACGGCTGTCCGTCGATCCCGGAACCACGTTCCCGACGAGGCCGTTCAGGCCGGCGAGGCCCTGGACAAGCGGTCCGAACGCGCCGATCTCGCCGATCGTCACGGCGCAGCAATCTTCATTTGTCTCCGAATAGTCCGCGATCAGCCGGAGGGAGCTTTCGCCCTTTTCGTAGAGGAGTTGCCCGCGCACGAGGAACCGGTCGATATTGTTGAAGGAACGGTCCGAATTCACGTCATCGACGAAGCCGTCGCGGCGCCGGTAGGTCCCGTCGATCCGGCCGGCGAAATTCTCCGCCACTTCGCCGGAGACGCCTGCATTGAATTCCAGCGCATCGAAATTGCCGACGGTCACGCCGGCATAGCCGGACGGCTCGAGTGTCGGCTTGGCTGTCCGGATCGAAACGACCCCCCCCGATGTGTTGCGACCGAACAGCGTGCCCTGCGGTCCGCGCAGCACCTCTACACCGGCGAGTTCCGGCAGTTCCTGGATGCCGGAACCGGTCCGTGTCCGGAAGACGCCGTCAACGAAAATGCCGACGGCCGGCTCGAAGCCGAAATTGTCGGCACCCGTGCCGATGCCGCGAATGGAGATCGATGTCCCTGCCGAGGCCGACTGGCCTTGCGTGATCTGGACGCTTGGCGACAATTGCTCGAGATCGTTGACGCGCTGGAAATTGCTCTGATCCAGAAGCTCGCCGTCATAGGCCGTCACCGCGATCGGCACGTCCTGCACTGTCACGCCCTCGCGCCGGGTCGCCGTCACCTCGACCGTATTCAGCCGCCGCGTCGTCTCCGGTTCGGCATCAGCGGTGTCCTGCGCCATGGCAGACGGCACGGACAGCGCGAACATCGCGCCTAGCCCGGCGGTCAGGCCAAGGCGGCGCTTCAGGCCAGGCCGGGCCGACGGTGTGGTGGGTTTCGACATTGGGGTGTTCCTCCAGAACGTTGCGAGTTTGTGTTTTCTTTGCGGCTCAGGCTAGACGACATTGCCCCGGTCTAAAAGGGCCTATCTCATGGGACCAGAACTTGTGCGGTCGGCGTGGCTTCAGGGCAACAAGCCCGGCTTGGCTGCACCCCCTGGAACGGACGCCTGTCCCGTCGTGGCACGAGAGCCGGCGTCTCGCGGGCGAACTTCCCCTGACGGGCGTCATGCCAGTCCGGCAGGCTCGCCCCACGCAACGTTTTTGGCTCCGTCCGGACACCCCGAGGGCTGGCAAGGTCCTTGCGCTGACTTCTCCCGGACAATGCCCCGGCCTCTATCCCGCATGGGCCGGACCAGGAGTGTAGAAGACCAGACATGCCAACCACGACCATGCACCCGAACACCAGAGCCATGCTCCAGGCATGGCGACGCATGACGGCCCAGCCGGACCGCATTGAAGGCGGGCCTTCGGTCCAGGATTATCCGGACTTGCTCGGCAGGCTGTTCATCCTGCAGCCCGGGCCAGGAACAGCCCTGCCCTTCCGGATTGCCGGGGACAGCCTGCCGGGCCAGATCGGACGCCCGCTCGCCGGCACCGACTTCATGGACCTCTGGGCCGAGGCCGACCGCAAGCTGCTGCGCGCCTTTGTCGATACCGTGCTGCGCGAGGACCGTCCGGGCCTTGTCAGGGCGATGGGCGACACCGCCCGGGGCGACCGCACCTGCATTGAAATCGCATTCGCCCCGCTCGGCAGGTCCGGCGCCAGCCGTGGCCGCCTTCTCGGCCTCTACCAGCAGATCGGGACTGAGGACCTCGCCGGCAGCCGACCGGTCGTCATTCACCGGATCCGAAGCCTGTTTCCGCCCGAATCTCCCTCCCGAAACCGAGGCCTGCGCCTCGTCGCCAACAACGACTGAACTCAAGTCGGGGCGAGTTGAGGAAAGCCGGAGCCTCAGCTCGCCGCGAGCCGCCTCACCGCGACAGGCAGCGCCTGTTCCCCATCGAGGATCGCATCGACCAGTGTCGCCACCATGTCGCGCGGCCGGATCGGCTTGGCGACGAATCCCTGGAAGCCGGCACCGGTGCAGGCTGCTCGCGCCTCGTCGCTGACATCCGCCGTCGCCGCGAGCAAGGGTACCGACATGTTCGGGCCACCGCCTGTCCGGATACGGCGCGCCAGCGCCAGTCCGGACTCCTCGCCGAGCCGCAGGTCGATCAGCATGGCCTGGTACCCGGTCTCGCCGGCCCGGCGCATCGCCTGCGCCACCGTTGCGACACTGTCGACCTTCCAGCCTGCGCCGGCGAGCGCCTCCTCGATCACATACCGGCTGACATCATGGTCATCGACCACGAGAATGCGCCCGAGACGGCACTGGCCCACCCGCTTGCGCGGGTTTTCGACGGCGAGGCGCGGGCCGGCCCGACGCACCGGACAAGTCACGCTGAATACCGCCCCGCCACCTGGATTGTCAGACAGGACGATCGTGCCGCCCATGCGCTCGGCCAGGCCCTTGGCAATGGCGAGCCCGAGCCCCGATCCGCCATGGCGGCGAACCGTCTCCGGGCTCGCCTGCTCGAATGCCCGGAAGAGACGCGCGCGCAGTTCGGGCGTGATCCCCGGTCCTGTATCACGTACGCTCATTCGCAGGACGAGGTCGCCGTCCTCTTCCGCTTCGACCCGCAGCATTACGTCGACTTTCCCGGCATCGGTAAATTTCAGGGCATTCGATACGAGATTGAACAGGATCTGGCGCAACCGGTCGGCGTCCGCCTCAAGACGCGTTGCTTCCCGGTCATCACAGGCCACCGTGAGAGCCACATTGCGGCTGCCAGCCTGGGCTGACCATAGGGCGCGCGTCTCGCGGGCGAAGTCGGCGAGGCTGAAGGCTTCCGGCTGGATCGGCATTTTTCCGGCATCAAGCCGCGACATGTCCAGCAGGTCGCTCAACAGGCGCTCCAGCATGCGCCCGGAATCCGAAATGGCGCGCGCATAGTCCCTCGGAGCCGCTTCAAGGCCCGCATGACAGAGCAGGTCGGCGAGCCCAAGTACGCCGGTCAGCGGCGTCCGGATCTCGTGGCTCAGCATGGCAAGAAAGCGCGCCTGTTCGTCGCTATGGCGCTTGGCCTGCTCGCGTTGCATGTCGAGCCTTGCCCGCATCGACTTCATGGCCTGGGCCCGGGCTGCCGTCTCTCCGGCAAGGCAGGTCAGCACGCTCCCGGCATCGACAAGGCCGGCATATTGCCCGCTATCCACGGCGATCAGGCCATGCCGCACAGCCTCGCCGCCATTCGCCGCCGCAAACGCGACCGATGCCTGCAATTCGCAAAGCGAGATGTCCTGCCGCATCAGGTTCGTCACGGACTGTGCGAGCATCCGCGCCTTGCCGTCGGCCGACAGGAGGTGCCCGGCCATGTCTTCCCGCAGGACAAGCCCGAGCGGGATGCCGTCCCGCACCACCGGCACGGCCGTCAGGGCGGCATCAGCCCGAAAGCGCCGGCTGGCCTCGGTCCCGTCATCATTCGGGTATAGCGGGGCGACAAGTTTGACGAGGTCTGAGATTCGGGTGGCCATGGCACTCAACGGAAAAACAAGGTTAACCCGCCGAGAATGCCCGGAAATCCTTTACGAGACGCAAACCCTTAAAGTCCGCGCCCGCGGGATCAGAGTACCTCATGCTTCGACAAGCTCAGCATGAGTCGGGTCTTGGAAAGGACTCATCCCGAGAACGGACTCATGTTGAGCTTGTCGAAGCATGAGCTTGTCGAAGCATGAGCGAAGCAAGCCCCGCCAACCAACCCTACTCGATTTCCTTGCGCCGGTTCACGATCTTGCCGACGAGACCATAGTCGACCGCTTCCTTGGCCGTCATCCAGTAGTCGCGGTCGGTGTCTTCCTTGATCTTCTTCAATGGCTGGCCCGTCGCGTCGGCGAAGATCTTGTTCAGCCGCTCGCGCATCTTGATGATCTCGCGCGCCTGGATCTCGACGTCCGACGCCTGCCCGCCAACGCCGCCGCGCGGTTCGTGCAACAGGAAGCGCGTGTTCGGCAGGGCGTAGCGGTTCGCCTTGTCAGCCGCCGCATAGATCAGCGCCCCGGCGCTCGCGACCCAGCCCGTGCCGAGGATCTTCACCGGCGCCGATACAAACTTGATCATGTCGTGGATCATGTCGCCGGATTCGACATGTCCGCCCGGCGAGGACAGCACGAGCAGGACCGGCTTGTCGCTTTCGCTCGCCAGCGCCAACAGCCGTTCGGACACGCGCCGCGCCTGTTTGTCGTCGATCCCGCCGGTCAGAAGGATGGTGCGCGCCTTGAACAGCGCCTCTTCTAGAAAGGCATTCGGTTCGGCAATCGGGTTCGTGCCGCTCTCATCGTCCAGTCGGAACATTTGGTCTCCGGGGTTTCCACGTCATTTATCAGGCATACGTGATGCGCGGCGGATGGAAGGTCAATGGCCTTCAAAGGCAAGCAGGGCCCGGCAGGTGACATTCTCCCGTCTCAGGCGCGCCATTCCGCCCAGATCCGGCAGGTCGACCAGAAAGCTCGCGCCTGCCACGGTTGCGCCGGACCGGCGGGCGAGGCGGATGGCGGCGAGCGCCGTTCCGCCTGTCGCGATCAGGTCATCGACGATCAGCACGCGCTGGCCCGGCCGAGCCGCATCGACATGCATGTGCAGCGCGTCCGTGCCGTATTCGAGGTCATAATCCTCGCTGATCGTCTCGAACGGCAGTTTGCCCGGTTTGCGGACCGGCACGAACCCGGCTTTCAGCGCCACGGCGAGCGCGCCGCCGAGCACGAACCCGCGCGCCTCGATGCCAATCACGAGGTCGGCCCGCGCCTCGCGCCAGGGCGCCGCCATCTCGTCAATTGCCTGTTCGAAGGCAAACCGGTCGCTCATAAGAGTCGTGACGTCGCGGAACAGGATGCCGGGCTTCGGATAATCCGGAATGGTCCTGATGGTGCGGGCGAGATCCATGATGACAGCCGGTATAGCGTGTCGTCCGGCCCGCTCCAGCCCCGCCATGAAGAAAAATCGCTATTCGGCCGCTTCCGGCAGGGCCTCGGGCACAGGGTCCGGCTCAGCGGTCCGCCGCGCCCCGAACGCACCGCGCCGGTCCTTCGAGCGGTCATAACGCATGGACCAGTACTGAAAGGCCGTGTGCGTGAGAGGCTTCGGGGTCAGCACCATGCCATAGGAGCGAAGCCGCTCGACGACTTCATCGCGCAGGTGGGTGCCCGGCACGACCTCGCCGCCAAAGCCGTTCTCCTTCATCCACGTGCGTACGTCCCAGCTCCGGGTCGAGCGCGCATCCTGCGGCCGGCTGCCGTCATGCACGTCCCACAAGTAAAGCGTCGTTACCCCGTCGACCGAGGCGGCCAGCGCAGCATCCCGCAGGTCGTCGGCCGCATCGCCGCGCTCGAGCGCATCGCGCAGGTGCAGCTTGCGAGCCTGCAATTCCTGGTAACAGGCGGACATGACAGTCAGCGCCCGGCGGTCACAATGGACGAGCCGGGCCATGACAGCGTCGAGCTGCGGGTGGCGCACGTCCATGAGGCCGCCGGGGGCATAGGCGACACCCCGGGCGAGGGCCGCGACTTCGCCGATCATGCGCTGCAGGTTCAATTTCAGTTCATGGGTCAC
>CAYSED010000105.1:0-9555 GCA_964429935.1 uncultured Hyphomonadaceae bacterium | reverse complement strand
TGCGAGATCGCGCGGCGCCGCGAGGCAAGGTCGCCCTTCTTGGCGAGCGACACGAGCTTGTCCATGATCGGCTTCAGCTCCTTGGCCTTCGGCAGGGTCGTGACGATCTGTTCGTGCGTGATGAGCGATGACGCCATGTTGGCAAACATCGCCCTGCGGTGCGAGGTCGACTTGCCGAGCTTGCGGTGCGCGAAACCGTGGCGCATGGGTATCTCCTTTTAGGAGGGCGTCTCGCCCCTCTAGTGATGATCGTCGTACTTCTTGGCGAGGCCTTCAATGTCTTCCGGCGGCCAGTCGGCCACTTCCATGCCGAGATGCAGGCCCATGCCCGCCAGCACTTCCTTGATCTCGTTCAGCGACTTGCGGCCGAAGTTCGGCGTGCGGAGCATTTCCGCCTCGGACTTCTGGATCAGATCGCCGATATAGACGATATTGTCGTTCTTCAGGCAGTTGGCCGAGCGGACCGAGAGTTCGAGCTCGTCGACCTTCTTCAGGAGGACCGGGTTGAAGCCGAGGTCCTGCTCCTCGCTGACCATGGTCTCGATGACCGGTTCGTCAAACGTGATGAAGAGCTGGAGCTGGTCCTGCATGATCCGGGCGGCATAGGCGACCGCGTTTTCCGGCGAAATGGACCCGTCCGTCTCGACCGTCAGGGTCAGCTTGTCGTAGTCGAGCACCTGGCCTTCGCGGGTGTCCTCGACCTGATAGCCGACACGGCGGACCGGGCTGTAGATCGCATCGACCGGGATGAAGCCGATCGGGGCGTCTTCCGGCCGGTTCTGGTCGGCCGGGACATAGCCCTTGCCCGTCGCCACGGTCATTTCCATGCGCAGGTTCGCGCCGGCATCGAGATGGCAGATCACGAGGTCCGTGTTCAGGATCCTGATGTCGCCGGACGTCTCGATCTGGCCAGCCGTCACAGGGCCGGGGCTCGAAGCCTTGAGGACCATGCGCTTCGGGGTCTCCGACTGCATGTCGATGGCGACCTGTTTCAGGTTGAGCACGATCGTCGTCACGTCCTCGCGAACGCCGGGGATCGAGGAAAACTCGTGCACCACGCCGTCGATCTGCACGCCGGTGATCGCCGCGCCCTGGAGCGAGGAGAGGAGAATGCGGCGCAAGGCATTGCCGAGAGTCGTGCCGTAGCCGCGCTCGAGCGGCTCGACGACGAGCTTTGCCTTTCTCTGGGAGTCGTAACCGGCCTCGACCACAGGCCGGTTCGGCCGGATGAGTTCTTTCCAGTTGCGGTCGTTCACATTGACATCGGTATCGGCCATTGCCGGTTCCTTCTCGGACGTATCTGACGGCAGTCTTAGACGCGGCGGCGCTTCGGCGGGCGGCATCCATTATGCGGTATCGGGGTTGTGTCGGTGATGGAGGTCACGGTGAGGCCAGCGGCCTGCAGCGCGCGCAGCGCCGACTCGCGACCCGAGCCCGGGCCGCGCACGTTCACTTCAACGGTCTTGAGGCCGTGTTCCTGGGCCTTCTTGACGGCATCTTCCGCCGCGACCTGCGCGGCATAGGGCGTCGACTTGCGCGAGCCCTTGAAGCCCATGCCGCCGGCCGACTGCCAGGCAATCGTGTTGCCCTGCGCGTCGGTGATGGTCACCATCGTGTTGTTGAAGCTGGCATTGACGTGCACGACGCCGGAGCTGATGTTCTTGCGCTCGCGGCGGCGGACGCGCTGGGTATCTCGGGCCATGGGCGCCTCCTATTTCTTCTTGCCGGCGATCGGCTTGGCGGGGCCCTTGCGGGTTCGCGCATTGGTGTGCGTGCGCTGGCCGCGAACCGGCAGGCGGCGGCGATGGCGCAGGCCGCGATAGCAGCCAAGGTCCATCAGACGCTTGATGTTCATCGACACTTCGCGGCGCAGGTCGCCCTCGACCGTGTATCCGGCGTCGATCGCCTCGCGGATCTGGATCACTTCGGAGTCCGTCAGGTCCGCGACCCGGCGGTTGGCGGCAATGCCGACCTTGCCCGTGATCTCGCGGGCCATGGCCGGGCCGATGCCGTGAATATAGGTCAGCGCGACTTCCACGCGCTTGTTCGTCGGTATGTTGACGCCTGCGATGCGGGCCAAGGTTCGTCTCCTGAAACTCAAAAAGCCCGTCTGCGCGCAACGATTTGTTCGCCGCTCCGCGCGCCAGGCTCCAGCCTTTTAGCGAAGAGTGGCGTTATAGACCTGTCTGTGTGGGCGTCAACTGCCTAATGTGCCGATTCAGCGGCTTCTTTCAGTGCCGCGTCAATTTGGTCCGAAACGGCCGCGATGGAGGCCATGCCGTCGATTTCCACGAGCTTTCCCCGGTCGGCATAGAGCGGGATCAGCGGCGCGGTGTTCTGGTTGTACTGGTCGAGCCGGTGGGAGAAGGACTGCGGATTGTCGTCCTTGCGGCCTTCCTCGCGGAACCGCTTGGCGATGCGCTGGATCAGCCGGTCATCATCGACAAGCAGCCGGATCACGAGGTCTACCTTGCCGCCATGGCGCGAGAGGCATTCGTCGAGCGCCTCGGCCTGGGGAACCGTGCGGGGGAAACCGTCGAAGATGAAGCCCGGCGCGGCCTTGTGCGCCTCGAGCTGTTCCTCGATCAGTTCGATCACGATCTCGTCGGAGACAAGCGCGCCCGCATCCATGACCCGCGACACGCGCTGGCCGAGCTCGCTGCCCGACGCCCGCGCCGCGCGCAGCATGTCCCCGGTCGAGAGCTGCACATAGCCGCGATCATTGACAAGCCGCTTGGCCTGCGTGCCCTTGCCGGCAGCAGGCGGGCCGAACAGGATCAGGTTCATCGCCTGCGCCCCCCGAGCCGGGATTTCTTGATCATGCCCTCGTACTGGTGGGCGATCAGGTGCGACTGGATCTGCGCCACCGTGTCCATCGTCACCGAGACCACGATGAGCAGCGACATGCCCCCGATATAGAACGGGATTGCCGGATAATACATGCGCAGGAGTTCCGGCAGGATGCACACGAAGGTCAGGTAGATCGCGCCGATCGTCGTCAGCCGCGTCAGCACATAGTCGATATAGCGGGCCGTGTTCTTGCCGGGGCGGATGCCCGGGATAAAGCCGCCATGCTTGCGCAGATTGTCGGCCGTCTCGTCCGGATTGAACGTGATCGAGGTGTAGAAGAATGTGAAGAAGACGATCATCAGCGCATAGGCGATGATGAAGCCCCATGAGCCCGATCCGAGATTGATCGACAGCCATTGCAGCGCGCCGCTGAAATTCGCCGACGCCGCCTGCATCAGGTTGCCGAACATGCTGCCATCAGTCACGGGCGCGGCCTCCGCCGCAGTCGGGCCGCCGGCAAAGCCGATCGCCGTGGCCGGCAGGAGAAGGATCGCCGAGGCGAAGATCGGTGGAATGACGCCCGACGTGTTGATCTTCAGCGGCAGGAACGAGTTCTGCCCCTGCATCATCTGGTTGCCCTGCTGGCGCTTGGGATACTGGATCAGGAGCCGCCGCTGCGAACGCTCGACGAACACCATGAACACGACCAGGCCGATGACGAGCGCGAGGATCGCCAGGATGAAGACCACGTTCACCGAATTGCTTTCGGCCTGGCTGAGTAGGTTGAAGATTGCCCGCGGCATCTCGGCAATGATGCCGGCAAAGATGATGAGCGAGATGCCGTTGCCGATGCCGCGCGCCGTCACCTGCTCGCCGAGCCACATCAGGAACACCGTGCCGCCGGTCAGCGTGACGACGCATGAGAGCACGAAGAACCAGCCCGGAATGTTGTCGAGCGCCACCGCCTGCAGGCCGACCGCGATGCCGAACGACTGGAGGATCGCGAAGCCGACCGTCAGATAGCGGGTATACTGGTTTATCTGCTGGCGGCCGACCTCCCCTTCCTTCTTCAGGGCGGCGAGCGTCGGGCTCGCCGTCGCCATCATCTGCACGATGATCGAGGCGGTGATGTATGGCATGACATTGAGCGCGAAGATGCTCATGCGCTCGATGGCGCCGCCGGAGAACATGTTGAACCGGCCGAGCAACCCTTCGGACTGTCCCTCGAACAGGATCCGGAACTGTTCCGGGTCTATGGCCGGAACCGGGATAAACGTCCCGAGCCGGTAGACGAGGAGGATGAAGAGCGTGAAGAGGATCCGCTTCTGGAGGTCCTTGGCCTTGGAGAAGGTCGCGAAGCTGATGCTTCGGGCCATTTGTTCAGCCGCTGATGCCACGCGCAATTCCTCCGGACAGGGACTCGCCGCCAAGATTGGCTGCAAAGACGGTTTTGTGAAGGGGGCAGGCCGGACTAATGCGCAGCCGGTCAGGCTGCCGCGTCCGCGCCGCCTCCCGTCAGGACCACTTTCCCGCCTGCTTTCTCCACGGCTTCGACGGCCGCCTTTGATGCACCGGTGACCGTGATCGTGAGCTTTTTCGGGGCCTCGCCGCGCGCGAGCAGGCGGACGCCGTCACGCGACCGGCGCACGACACCCGACGCCACGAGGGCCGCTTCGGTGATCTCGGCCTTGCCGTCGAGCTTGCCCGCCTCGATCGCCTCGCCAATCCGGCCAAGGTTCACCGACACGAACGACTTGGCGTTCGGCTTCTTGAAGCCGCGCTTCGGCAGGCGCATGTAAAGCGGCATTTGGCCGCCCTCGAACCCGTTGATCGCAACGCCCGAACGCGCCTTCTGGCCTTTCACGCCCCGGCCGGCCGTCTTGCCCGTGCCGGAACCGACGCCGCGGCCGACCCGCTTGCGGTTGCTGGTCGAGCCAGCCGATGGGGAGAGTTCGTTCAGTTTCATCACGCTTTCCTCTTGCTCTGTTCGGGCCCGCTGGCCAGGACAGGCGTTTCTCTTACCAGAAATGTCAGGTTGCCATACTCGGCCCGGCAATCATTGAGAATGTCGATCAGGGTGAAGGCGGCATCATCTCCCGGAACCGGCTCGATGCGCACGTCTACGGTTTCGCCGCTGCGTGCTTCGAGCGCATCGCGCAGGCATTCGTCGAACGAATCCCAGTTCGGGCGATGATAGTCCGGAAAGCCCATGGCCTCCGCAAACAGGCGCACGATTCCCTCGCGCGAGGAATCGGCGGCGCTAATTTCAATCTTCATCATGTGCCTCCTCTTCTGCGTCGAGTTCCGTGAAACTGTCATAATGGTCCGGACTGTACCATGCACGTCCTGCGTGCGCATCCACGACCAGTCTTTCTGCCGTCCTCAGCTCGCCTTGCTGGCGCGCGTCTATGTCGTATTCCCTGTAAGAGCGGCCTTCCGGCAGCCGTCCTTCCCGGTTCCTGAACACGCGCCCGCCTGCAAATCCGACCGGAGCCTCGCCGGTCCTTCGGACTATGCTCCAGACATGGCAAGCCTTGCGAGGGACGGCGAGCATGGGCTCTCGTGGTTACGCCTCCTCAATAATCTCGACAAGGTGCGACACGGCACGGATCATGCCGCGCACCGACGGGGTATCTTCCAGTTCGCGGGTCCGGCCGACCTTGTTCAGGCCGAGGCCGACAAGCGTCGCGCGCTGGCGCGGGTCGCGCCGGATCGGGCTGCCGGTCTGGCGGACCGTGACTGTGTTCTTCGTGGCCATATGGTCTGCCCTCTTGCCTATGCCGTCTCGGACATGCCGGCTTCGGACGCGCCGTCCGTGCGCCGGCCGATCACGTCCTGCACCTTCAGGCCGCGCTTGGACGCCACCGAGCGCGGGCTCGCCTGCGACTTCAGCGCGTCGAAGGTTGCCCGCACCATGTTGTACGGGTTCGACGAGCCGAGCGACTTGCCGACGACATCCTGGATGCCGAGCACTTCCATCACCGCACGCATCGGGCCGCCGGCGATCACGCCCGTTCCCGGAGGGGCGGCGCGCAGAACGACCTTGCCGGCACCCCAGCGCCCGCGACCGTCATGATGCAGCGTGCGGCCTTCGCGCAGCGGAATGCGCACCATCGACCGCTTGGCTTCCTCGGTGGCCTTGCGGATGGCTTCCGGCACTTCGCGCGCCTTGCCCTTGCCGAACCCGGCCCGGCCCTTGCCGTCGCCGACCACGACGAGCGCGGCGAAGCCGAAATTCTTGCCGCCCTTCACCGTCTTGGCGACGCGGTTGATGCCGACCAGCTTGTCGACGAATTCCGACTGCTCTTCCTCGCGGCGGTTATTGTTGTCGCGATCCCGGCCCCGGCCGCGTCCGCGGCCCCGGCCGCCCTGTTGTTCCTGAACGTCAGACATGAAAGCCTCCTAGAATTTCAGGCCGCCCTCGCGGGCCGCCTCCGCCAGGGCTTTCACCCGGCCGTGAAAGAGATAGGCGCCGCGGTCGAAGACGACGTCGTCGACGCCGGCCTGCTTCGCGCGCTCGGCAATCAGCTTGCCGACCTCGGCCGCCGCCGCCGCATCGCTGCCCTTCGGCATGGCCTTGCGGAAGTCCGGCTCGAGCGACGAGGCCGACACGATCGTCACGCCGCGCACGTCGTCGATGATCTGCGCGGCAATGTTCTTGTGCGAACGGGCGACCGACAGCCGCAGGCGGCCGCTGGACAATCTCTTCAGCCGGGTCCGGGTGCGTTGCGCGCGCCGCGCGGATTTCTCTTTTGTCGTCTTCATGGCCTATTTCTTCTTGCCTTCCTTGCGCCGGACGAACTCGCCCTGGTAGCGCACGCCCTTGCCCTTGTAGGGTTCCGGCGGCCGGTACTTGCGGATTTCCGCCGCGACCTGGCCGACAGCCTGCTTGTCGGCGCCCTCGATCACGACTTCCGTCGGCTTCGAGGACGAGATCGTGATGCCTTCCGGCGCGCGGTAGATGACGTCATGCGAGAAGCCGAGGGCGAGCTTCAGGTCCCGGCCCTGCATCTGGGCCCGGTAGCCGACGCCGACGAGTTCGAGCGTCTTGGTGAAACCCTGCGACACGCCGGCGACGAGGTTCGCCACATTGGCCCGCGCCGTGCCCCACTGGGTGCGCGCGTCGCGGTCGAGCGCCTCGGCAAAGGTCATCTTCTTCCGGCCCTTGGCATCATTGGCGGCAATCCGCCGCTCGGCCGCTTCGACGAGGTCGGCGCGCGGCCGCACCAGCAGCTCGCCGTCATCGAGCGTCGGCACGATAAGGTCGGTCAGCGTGATCGACTTGGTGCCCTTGGCCCCTTTCGCCTCGACCACCTGGCCGTTGACCGAAACCGTCGTCCCCTTGGGGACCGGAACCGGGAGTTTTCCGATACGTGACATCGTCTCGCCTTCCCTAGAACACGCGGCAGAGGACTTCGCCGCCGACATTTTCGTCCCGCGCCACATTGTCGGACATCACGCCCTTGGATGTGGACAGGATCGAAATGCCGAGCCCGTTGCGCACGAGCGGCAGGTCATCGACCGAAGAATACACGCGTCGGCCCGGCTTGGAGATCCGCTTGATCTCCTGGATGACCGGCGCGCCGTCATAATACTTGAGCTCGATCTCGAGCTCCTTGTGGCCGCCCTTCTCGATTTCCGTGAAGCCGCGGATATAGCCCTCGCCCTGGAGCACGTCGAGCACGCGAACGCGCATCTTGGACGATGGCGAGGTGACCGTGGTGCGCCCGCGCATCTGCGCGTTGCGGATTCGGGTCAGAAGGTCGCCGATGGGATCGGAAATGTTCATGGCCTCTTTCCCCCTACCAGCTTGATTTCAGGAGGCCCGGCACCTTGCCGAGCGCGCCGAGGTCGCGCAGCGCAATGCGGGAAATGCGCATCTTGCGGTAATAGCCGCGCGGGCGGCCGGACACTTCGCACCGGTTGCGCACGCGATTGGCCGCCGAATTGCGCGGCATCTCGGCGAGCTTGAGGCGCGCCTTGAACCGCTCTTCGAGCGACAGGTTCTCGTTCGTCGCCGTCGCCTTCAGGGCATTGCGGCGCGCCGCATGCCGGGCGACCAGCTTCTTGCGGCGGTTGTTCTTCTCGATTGCGCTTTTCTTGGCCATGTCTTGGTTCCTGCTTGCGCTCAGTTCCGGAAAGGGAAGCCGCACTCTGCAAGCAGCGCCTTCGCCTCTTCATTGGTTTTCGCCGTGGTGCAGACGATGATGTCCATGCCGCGCACCGCCTCGACTTCGTCATAATTGATCTCGGGGAACACGATGTGCTCCTTCACGCCCATTGCGAAGTTGCCGTAGCCGTCAAAGCTCTTGGCGTTGAGGCCCCGGAAGTCCTTGACCCGCGGCAGGGCGATCGTCGTCAGGCGGTCGAGAAACTCGTACATGCGCTCCCGGCGCAGCGTCACCTTGGCGCCGATCAGCATGCCTTCGCGCAGCTTGAAGCCGGCGATTGACTTGCGCGCCTTGGTCGCGACCGGCTTCTGCCCGGCGATCAGCTCGAGCTCGGCGAGCGCCGCCTTGATCTTCTTGGAATCGGCGACCGCTTCGCCGACACCCATGTTGATGACGACCTTGTCGAGGCGCGGCACCTGCATCGGGTTGCCATAGCCGAACTGCTCCTGCAGCTTGCCGCGGATCTGCTCGCGATACTTCGTCTTCAGGCGCGGTTCGTAAGTATCTGTCTTAGCCATTGATCGACTCTCCCGAGCGCTTGGCAAACCGGGTCTTGCGCCCGTGCTCATCAATTCTGAAACCTACCCGCGTCGGCTTGCCGTCGCGCGGGTCCATGTGGGAGACATTCGACACCGCGATCGGTGCCTCGAATGTCTTGATCCCGCCCTGGGGATCGGCTTGCGATGCGCGCTGGTGGCGTTTCACCACGTTCACGCCCTGCACGACGACCCGCCGGGTCTCGGTCTCGACGCGCAGGACCTCCCCGGTCTTGCCCTTGTCGCGGCCGGCGATCACGATCACGCGGTCGCCCTTCTTCACCTTGGCGGCCATGGCTACAGCACCTCCGGGGCGAGCGAGATGATCTTCATGTGGTTCTTGGCGCGCAGTTCGCGAGGAACAGGTCCAAAGATCCGGGTGCCGATCGGCTCGTTATTGTTGTTGATGAGCACAGCCGCATTGCTGTCGAACCGGATCGCCGAGCCGTCGGCGCGCTGGATGTCCTTGGCGACGCGGACGACCACGGCGCGGCGGACATCGCCCTTCTTGACGCGGCCCGTCGGGATCGCTTCCTTGATCGACACGACGATGATGTCGCCGACCGAGGCATAGCGCCGTCCGGCCCCGCCGAGCACCTTGATGCACTGCACCCGGCGGGCGCCCGAATTGTCGGCGACGCGAAGATTTGTCTGCATCTGGATCATGCGTCAGCTTCCTTCCCGGTCGAGAGCAGGAGCTCCCAGCGCTTCAGTTTGGAACGCGGCGCGCATTCGATGATCGACACGGTCTGTCCTTCCTGGGCGACATTGTCCTCGTCATGCGCATGGTACTTCTTCGACCGGCGCACGATCTTCTTGTACAGCGGGTGCAGGAAGGTGCGATCGACCCGCACGATTGTCGTCTTGTTCTGCTTGGTGGAGACCACCACGCCTTCCATGATGCGTTTTGGCATGTTCCTGTCTCCTATTCCTGGGCCGCTTTTTGGCGCAGGACCGTGCGGATGCGGGCAATCGTGCGGCGCACTTCGCGCACGCGGCTTGTCTTCTCGAGCTGGCCGGTCGCCTGCTGGAAGCGCAGGTTAAACTGCTCCTTCTTC
>CAYSED010000104.1:0-9602 GCA_964429935.1 uncultured Hyphomonadaceae bacterium | reverse complement strand
GGGCCCGGGCGCGCGGGGCGCGGGCGATGGCGGCGGCGGCGCGCGGGGTCGCCCCGGTGTCGATCGCCGGGCTCGCGCGGGTCGCCCGCACGATGTCGACGATATAGGCGGCGATCTCGCCGGCGAGGCGGGCCCGGGACACCGTGGCGACGGCGGCTTCGAGGTCCGCAGCCGAGACGACCGGTTCGACCCCGAAACGGGCGGCCGGCCGCATGCCGGAGCGTTCGCCGTGCACGGCCACGATGCGAAGTTCCTCTTCCCGGCTCGGATAGTCGAGCGTGTGCTTGAACAGGAACCGGTCAAGCTGGGCCTCCGGAAGCGGATAGGTGCCTTGCTGCTCGATCGGGTTCTGCGTCGCGACCACGAAGAAGAGCGGGTTCAGCGGATAGGTTTCCCCGTCGATCGTCACGCGGCGCTCCTGCATGGCTTCGAGCAGGGCCGCCTGCGTCTTGGGCGGTGTGCGGTTGATCTCGTCGGCGAGCAGGATGTCGGAAAAGATCGGCCCCTTGGTGAGCGCGAAGGCATTGGTCTGGAAGTTGAAGAGATTGGTCCCGAGCACGTCGCCCGGCATCAGGTCCGGGGTGAACTGGATGCGGCCGAATTCCAGCGAGATGGTGCGGGAGAAACACTGGGCAAGCAGGGTCTTCGCCGTGCCGGGCGGGCCTTCCAGCAGGATGTGCCCGCCGGAAAAGAGCGCGGTCAGCATCAGGTCGGTCGTCGCCGCCTGTCCGATCACGGCCTTGCCGACTTCGCCGCGAATCCGGTCGGCCAGGGCCTTGATGTCACTAAGTTCCATGCGTTCTCTCCTTGCGCCAGCGATAGATGCGCTTGGCCTTGCCGAGCAGGTCGTCCCGCGAGGCGGCGGGACGGCGAAGGTCGTCCGCAAGCCTCGACCAGGACGGCGCGCCGGGCTCGTCCTTCGTCAGGCGGTCGAACAGGGCGGCGATCTCGGCTTCCGGAAGCCCTTTGGGGACGCCGAGGTCGCGCTGGGCTGCCTTGCGGGTCAAAGCGAGGTAGCCGGGCGCCATGCGGGCCTCGCGGCGGGTCATGGCGAAGAGCCCTGCCGTATTGTCGGCGAGGGCCTGCTTGCCGAGCGCGATGGCGCGCTCCTCCCGCGCGGGCGCGCCGAAACGGACAAGAGAGGCCCAGCCCGTGAGGGCCATGGCGGCGAGCGCGGCGAGCGTTGCGCCGATGAACGGCACGTCGAGCGCGAGCTTCAGGAGGCTCGTCGAGCGTTCAAAGCCGTTCAGGGTCGCGTCGAACATGACCGGCGTGTCGGGGGTGCCGCGCAGGTCGTCCAGCAAGGCGAGCATCAGGCGCGCATTGTCGGGACTGGCAAGGCCGAACGTATTGGCAAGGTCCGGGTCGGAGAGGATGTAGATGTCGTCGTCCGGGACTTTCATCAGGAGGTGTCCCGTCGGGGCGCTGATGACGGGCTCGAGGACATCGCTCTGCAGGAGCTGGAGCTTCTCGCCGAAGGACGGGCTGAACGAGCCGTAGGGGGTGCGGATGCGGGCGGAGGCATTGATGCGGACTGCGGTTGCCTCCTCGTCATAGCGAAGCGCGGCGAGCGTGACGGAGCCTTCGGTGCGCAGGAGCGTGTTCGACTGCCATTCCGGCCGGGCGCGGTCCGTCTCGCCGATCCATTTGGGCAGGATGAGCAGGGCCGGGCCTGCGATATAGGCATCCTCGTCAACCTGCTGGCGGAACTCGCCGGGGGTCAGGACCAGAAGCCGGTTGCCCCAGGCGCTGATATTGCGCGATACGCGGGAGACCGAGACGGGTGTCTCGCGGGCTTCAAGCAGGCGCACGAGCCCGCCATAGCCGATGGCCGAGACCGAATAGGGATGCGCCCCGGCCCGGTCCCGCTTGCCGAGGTCCGGCGACCAGGCGAGGAGCGCGATCACGGCGGCAAAGGACATGATCGCGACGGCGAGGCCGAGCGCCAGGGTGCGGGGGGCGATGAAGTCGCCCGGACCGGGCGTGTCGGCAGCCATGTTCATGCCCAGGCCTCCCCGAACGCGAAGCGCTCATAGGAGGCGCGGGCCGCCGTCCAGTCGGCAGGCCCCAGCGGCCGGCCGCCGAAGAAGCTGCGCTCGACCAGGGAGATGATCGGCTGGAGGGCGGCGCGCGGGCCGCCCGGCAGGTCTTTCAGGGAGCCGATCTCGCGGGCGGTCAGGGCCGTCGGCAGGCGCTGGTTCCGCCGCGACTGGATGTCGTCGATCGATCGGAAGAGAAGGAGGTGCACCGCTTCGGAGAACCGTCCGTCGAGGGCGAGGGCGTCGGCTTCCCCGAGCAGCGAGCGGGCGGCGGCGGCATCCGGGCCCGCCGCAGGCAGAACGTCGTCCCCTGCCCGCGCCGGCTTGCCCGTCCCGCCGAAGCGGATTTCGGCGAAGCGGTCCAGGATGAACCAGAGAGCGGCGAAGACGACCGCAGCCACGCCGACGTAGAAGATCACCTCGAAAACCGGCCCGAGCGACCCGATCATGCGGGCGAGCCAGACGAAGAAGCCGATCGGGCGACGCTCTGGTTCCGGCTCCGGCGCATCGACCGGCCGCGCGGTCTGAAGCTCTTCGTCGGCGAGCCAGGCCTGATGCAGGGTCTCGTCGTCCGCCGCCTGCGCCGCGGCGCCATGGACAAGGGCAGCGAGGAACAGGAGGGCCAGGCACGATGTCCGCAATGTCGCCCTGCCCATGCCGCTCCGGCCCTTCCCGCATGCCCGACTGTCTCCGAGTGCAGAGTGGCCGGGCCCGGAAGGGTTTGCAAGCTTGCAGACAGGACGCGGACGCCCGATATGGACCGGGTTTCTGGGGTCGCAGGAGAAAGCCATGGACCGCGCCGCGAAATATGCCGAACTCGCCGAGGAGATCGCGAGCATCATCGCCGGGGAGACAAGCGAGACGGCGCGCTACGCAACCGCCGCCTGCCTCCTCGCCGAGGCCTTCCGGCCCCGGTTCTTCTGGACCGGCTTCTATGTCGCTGACCCGCTGAAGCCGGAGGAACTGGTCGTCGGGCCCTATCAGGGCACGCTCGGTTGCCTGCGCATCCCGTTCGGCAAGGGCGTCTGCGGGGCCTCGGCGGCGCGCGGCGAGACGCTGATCGTGCCGGATGTCCATGCCTTTCCCGGCCACATCGCCTGCGACAGCCGGTCAAACTCGGAGATTGTCGTGCCGGTCTTCGGGCCGGACGGAAAGCTCGCGGCGGTGCTGGACGTCGATTCGGCCGAGTTCGATGCGTTCGACGAGACCGACCGGTCAGGGCTGGAGCGTATCTGCGCGCTCCTGCTCGCTGGCTGAGACGACGAGGCTGCCCGCAGCGGCTGAGGCACCCTCGATCCGTTCAGCGAGATGGCGCTGCATGATGTCGAGCTTGTCCGACCGAAGGCCCGCGACCGGGGCGATCGTGTGGTTGAGTTCGAGCCATGTGTCGGTTTCGGTCGAATAGGCTGGCCAGACCGGCACACTGGGTCCGTTGGGATCGCCCGTCCGGGCGAAATTCGTCCAGTAGTTTCCCATGATGTCGGTCAGGTCATGGTCGGCCTTGGCGGGCTTCAGGAAAGGGTGGTGGCTGTCGAAGACGAAGGCGATCTCTGAGGCATGAAAGGCCCCGAGCGTCTGCCTGCGCGAGGCTGGCGTGCGCGAGAAGAAGTAGAGCCAGGACGGATTGCCGGCCTGCGCGCTCGCAGCGCCGAGAAAGCGCGTGTGAACGCCGAAGAGGTCGTCGCCGAGCATGCCGGTTGCGCCACTGTCCCAGGTGTCCGGTTCGCCGAGGCCGTAGATCTCGACAAGCCGGGCCCCATCGTCGGGGCCGTAAATCTCCCGGAGCAGGGCGAGCCGGTCATCATGGGCTTCCGGAAAGGGACCCTGGTGGAGCGCGGTCGGCTTCTGGAGGTCATCGTAGAACAGTGTGCCCTCATCGGCATTGTAGCCGGCCAGAACAGGAACCTTGAGGCTCGTCCCGTCGGCGATGCCCGCCCCGATCAGGCGAGGGAGGACCCAGCCATCGACATTGGGCAGGAAATAGGCCGCAAGGTCCGGGGCATCGTCCATGCGGGCGAGCACGTCCCCTGCGGGCAGGGCGCGCAGTTCCGCCGCGCCGGTGCGCATGGCCTCGGCCCCGAGCAACGGGGCGAGGAAGTCCTCTCCGACGCTTTCGGCGCTGCGTGTGGTTTCGACGGCTTCGGAGAGATGGATGCGGTTGTAGGTGCTGACGCCGCTCTGCAGGATGGCCTTGTGATAGAGCCCGCCGGCGAGCGGCGAGGCCATGATCTCGCTGACCGACTGGCCACCCGCGCTCTCGCCGAAGATCGTGACATTGCCGGGGTCGCCGCCAAAGGCGGCGATATTGTCCCGCACCCATTCGAGCGCCTTGATCTGGTCAAGCAGGCCATAATTGCCGGAGGACCCGTGCGGGCTGGCACGGGACAGCTCCGGGTGGGCGAGATAGCCGAAGGGCCCAAGCCGGTAATTGATCGTCACGAGCACGACGCCTTTGCGGGGCAGGCCGTCGGACTGGTAGAGCGAGGTCGAGCCGGACCCTGTGCGGTGCGAGCCGCCGTGCAGCCAGACCATGACGGGCTGGGGCGTCTCGCCGCCGAGATTGGCCGTGCGGACATTGAGGTAGAGACAGTCTTCGGACTGTTCGGGCGGAGCCATGTTGGCGACGGCTGTCCGGGCGAGCGTCTGGCGCGCCCAGCCGAGCCCGTGACCCTTGACGAGATCGGCCACGAAGTCCGCCGTGCCGTCGCGCAATTGCAGGCATTCCGGGCCGAACGCGCGGGCATCCCGAACGGTCAGCCAGCCGGCGGGGTCCGAAGGCGGCGCCCAGCGGCCATTCAGGATGGGCGTCGCGGCAGAGGGGATGCCATTGTAGACGGCGACGGACTGTGTCTCGTCGGTCCAGCCGCCCTGCAGCGCCCCGTTCCCAAGCTCGACGATGGGCGATGGTTCGAGCGGCGGGGCCGGACGGGTCAGGAACCAGGCTCCCGCGCCTGCCAGTAAGGCAAGGGAAATCACGAACAGTCCGAGACGTTTCAGCATGGCGGGCCTGTTGTCGAAGGTTTCATCAGCCGGTCAGATCAGGCCTAGTCAGTGCCCGTCAGCCCGTCCAGTGGGCTTGGCCTTACGATGCAGCAATCTTGCGGCAATGCCCGTTCATGAGGCGGCGAAAAGCTCCGTCACCTCGATCAGGTGCTGATGGTCGAGCCCGGCGTCGCGATGGTAATGGATGGCCTGATAGGCCGGGCTCTGCGTCATGCCGATCATCGCGGCGCGGGACGGATAGCGCACCAGGGCGACCATGTCCCAGTCGCCTGCCCCGATCATGAAACGCGGCAGCGTTCCGCCAAACAGGGGCTTTGCGCCAATGTCGGCAAGAATTTTGGTCACTTCGACGCTGTAGCGCATATAGGCTTCCGCGCCGGACAGGCCCTGCCCGTGTTCCGGCGTTCCCCCGGCATAGGTCGCCTTGTCCTTGAATTTCAGGAGATTGACCATGACGATGGACGCGTCCTGGTCCCTGGCAAGGAAGCCTGCGGCCTGTTCAGGGGTCGGCTGGGTGGCTTTCATGGCTGCGTTTCCGGGATGGAGGGGCGGGTGGTGATGAGGTCCTGCGCCAGGAGGCCCGCCTCGCGGTGGCGGTGCATGTCCTCGTAGGAGGGGTGGTTCACGGTCGCGATGAAGGCCTGCCGGTTCGGGAAGTGCATGACCATGACGGCATCCCAGTCGCCCTGCCCGATGAAATAGCGCTCGGTGGCACCCATCAGGAGACAGCGCCCGCCGGCCTCTGCGGCGGCCATGGCAAACGCGTCGGCATAGCGCTGGTAGGCGGCCCCGCCGGGCTCGTCGCGCCCGTGCTCCGGGTCGGACGGCTTGTAGGCGGCTTTGACACGGAATTTCAGCAGGTTGACCTGCGCGACCGGGCCGTCATGCGGATCGTCGCGAAAGGCGCGGAACTGGGCGGCAGTCGGCTGGAAGGCGGGCATGTCAGGCGAGAAGGTCCAGTGGGATATCCGGACGGGTTCTGGCAACAACAGGCGCGGTCAACGGCAGTGTGTCGCTTGATCCATAAGCGTCGCCCGATGGCCCTGTCATGATCGTTATCATCTCGCGAGCAACATCAAGCACCCAATACTCCGCAACGCCATTGCGTGCATAAGTGCGTGCCTTCAAGTTCAAATCACTCTCGAGGGTCGTATCTGAAACTTCGATTACGAGCGCAACATTGCTTCCTCTGAGGTCGGCAAGATCGATCGACTTTGCCGCGATGACATAATCCGGCTCGACATAGTCCTCGTCCGACATGCGGAACCCAAACTCCGGCAAAGCTGAAAGGTCGTCGGGCAGTTGCGCAAACAGAATTTGCAACAGCCTCATGCGCCATCGCTCATGCCGGATATTCTTTGAAGCCATCTGGTAGAGTTCCCCCTCGATCAACTCGATCCCATGACGAAAGGAGAAGACACCGGCATCATGCATCGCAAAGAGGTCATCGACACTCAGTTTCAGTTTCCGGTATTTTTCCGGCCGGGCATCAAATGGCGCGTTCATGACATCAGTCTAGCATAGGTGTTGCCAACCGCCACGCATCACTCCCCCTTGAGGTGCCGGTTGAGGAAGGCCATGCGGGTACGCATGAGGTGGATCTGGAGCGCCTCGCCCTGGATGCCGTGGCGCTGGCCAGGATAGGTCATCACATCGAACGTTTTGCCGAGTTCCTGGAGCTGCGCATAGACGCGGGTCGAATTGTCGAAGGTGACATTGTCGTCGGCCATGCCGTGGACCATCAGGAGCGGGGCGGAGAGGTTTTCGAGATAGGGAAAGACCGAGGAGGCGGCATAGCCGTCCGGGTTCGTCTCCGGCGTGTCCATGTAGCGCTCGGTATAGAACGTGTCATAGAGCGACCAGTCGGCGACCGGCGCGCCGGAGACCCCGGCGGCGAACGTGCCTTCGGGCGCTTTCAGCACGGTCATCAGGGTCATGTAGCCGCCATAGGACCAGCCCTGGATGGCGATGCGGGCCGGATCGACAAAGGGCTGCGATTTCAGCCAGCCGACGCCGGCAAGCTGGTCGCGCACTTCGGCGTCGCCCATGTTGCGGAAGATGACATCCTCGAACCGCTTGCCGCGATTGGATGAGCCGCGATTGTCGAGACGGAAGACGACATAGCCTTCGCGGGCGAGATACTGGTCCGACAGGCTCTGCCAGGAATTGGTGACGCGCTGGACGCCGGGGCCGCCATAGACCTCGATAATGACCGGGTATTGCCGGGCAGGGTCGAAACCGGGCGGGGTGAGGATCGAATAATGCAGCACCTGCCCGTCCTCGGCGGCGAGCGTGCCGAATTCCGGGGCAACATGGTCGCCGAGATAAGCCGCATAGGGATGGGTTTCGTCGAGGGCGTTTTCCTCGATCCAGGTGATGAGCGTGCCGTCGGCCTTGTAGAGCCCTGTTTGCGGCGGCTGGTTAGGGCTGGACGAGGTTCCGACAAAGCTCTGGCCGTCGGACGCCATGGTGACGGACCATGTCGAGCCCGGCGCGGTGATGCGGACCGGTTCGCCGCCAGCGAGCGGCACCGAGTAGAGATGCTGTTCGAGCGGCGTGTCGCGATAGCCGGAAAAGAAGACCGTGTCGCCGGCCACGGCCTTGATGGAGGAGACGACCCAGTCGCCGGAGGTGAGCGCCTCGGCCGCGCCGGTCTCGCCCGCAAGCCAGATATGGCTGAAGCCGGAACGCTCGGACCGGAAGAGAAGGTCCTGCTCGCCGCCGCGCCAGTCCCCGAAGCGGAGGGGCTCGTGGGAGAGGTTGATCCAGTTCGGCTGGATCTCGTTGGCGACGGAGATGACCGTTCCGCCCGCTTCGCCCGGCGCGTAATGCGTGACGGTGATCTCGGTCTGGTCGCGGTTGACGGTCTGGGCGACGACGCCGTCGGAGCGCCAGTCGACCTGGGCGAGATAATCGTCCGGGCCGACGCTGAGGCGTGTTTCGGCCTCACCGGTCGACAAGTCGTGGATCAGCAGCTCGACAACGGCGTTCGGACGTCCGGCGCGCGGATAGCGCTGCTCGATGACGGTCACGTCCTCGGCGGCGATGTCGAAGCGGGGGATTATGTCGACCGTGGATTCGTCGACGCGCGAATAGGCGATATAGGCCTCGTCCGGGCTCCACCAGTAGCCGGTATAGCGGCTCATCTCTTCCTGCGCGACGAATTCGGCGACGCCGTATGAGATCGCATTGGCGGGGTCCGCTTCGGGCGAGATGCGGGTCTCGATATTGGTGATGAGGTCTGTCACCCAGAGCGCATTGTCGCGAATGAAAGAAACATAATTGCCGTTCGGCGAGAGCCTGGCGTCGAACTCGAAAGCGTCCGTCTCGGTGAGGCGGCGGACATTGGTCTCGGCCTCGCCGAGATCTACCAGATAGAGATCGCCGCCGAGCGGGACGAGGAGCGTGTTCGCGTCGCCCCAGTCATAGCTGACAATGCCCTTGGAGCCGGCGATGCGCTGGCGCTCGCGCAGGGCCTTTTCCTGTTCGGAAAGCTCGACCTCGTCCGGTTCGAGGAGCTGGGAATCGACGAGCATGTCCGCCTCGCCCGTCGCCACGTCATAGGCCCAGAGGTCGAGCCGGGCAGCGTCGTCCTCGCGCGGCTTCAGGAAAGAGACGCGCTGGCCATCCGGCGAAAACTTGAGCGAGCGCGGGCTCGCACCGCTGAGCGAGGGGGACTGGAACAGGCGTTCGAGCGGCAGCGGGTTCGCGCTGTCGGTCACCGTTGCGGTCTCGGTGGCCGCAGGGGCCGGGCTTGCGAGCGTCGTGCAGGCGGCAAGGAAGGCAAGGGCGAAGGCGGGGGGGATCGGGTTTCTCATGGCGCGCACCTTAGCCAAGGTTTCCGGCTTGTCATGTGCGAATTTGGCAGCTTTGGCAGGCGATTGGCAATTGCGGGTTGGCGTGTCACCTTGCGGTTTCAAGCCGACTGGGGAGGGCTGTCATGCTGAAAGCGTTTCTGGGAGGGGTCGCGTTCCTGCTCGTTGTGCTGGGCGGCCTCGGCTGGTGGCTCCTGCTCTCCGGCTCGGACGCGCCGAAAACCGCCCCGAACCTCTTTCCCGTGGCCGAGTGGCGCGAGACCATGTCGGCCGACGATACCGCAGCGCGCCCGACAGCCGTGCGGATGGTCGAGCTCGGCTCGGATGTCGCGCCGGGCTTTGCCGCGCAGGCAGGTGCGTTCGGGACCGACTGGAATGCAAGCTATGGCGCATTCGTGATCGAGACGCCGGGCGGGGCGGTTGTCGTCGATGGCGGGATCGATGCGGCGACATCAGAAGAGATGGCGCAAGACCCGGAGACGGCGCGGTTTCACCCCGAGCAATATGACATTCTCCTCGCCGACCTGATGACCGCCCGCGCGATTGTCCTGACGCACGAGCATCTCGACCATGTCATGGCGATCGCGCGGCACCCCGAGCCCGAGGCGATTGCCGGGGCGCTGCGGCTCAATGCGCCGCAAAAGGCCACGCTCGGCCAGTTTGCGCCGGGCGGAACGCTGCCAGCCGCTTATGAGGCACTGCAACCGGACCTTGGAGACAGTGCGCGCCTGATCTCGCCGGGCGT
>CAYSED010000103.1:0-9876 GCA_964429935.1 uncultured Hyphomonadaceae bacterium | reverse complement strand
GTAAGGCTCGACGACGAGCCCCTTGCCGAACTCTTCCATGACGACCATGGCATCGATCGCCCCGCCGCCAAGGCCGCCATCCTCTTCGCTGAACGGCGCCATCAGCAGGCCGAGCTCGGCGAACTGCGCCCAGATTTCCGGCCGCCAGCCCGCCTCGGAGGCGACGGCCTTGCGGCGCGTGTCGAAGTCATATTTCTCGCGGATCAGCCGGGCGAGGCTGTCGCGGATCATGTTCTGCTCGTCGGTGAAATTGAAGTCCATCTGCGCTGTCCTCCTCGGCCGGGCCGCCTGTCTGGCCGGGGCTCCGGTTGGTTCCTGTCCTGTCGAACCCTGTCTTAATCCGTCCTGCGTCCCGTGCAATGGCTAACCTTGCGGGAACCGGAGCGCCCCTACAGCGCTGCCTCGTCGAGCAGGCTTGCGCAGCGGCCGAGGGCGCGCCGGTCGAGGCCTTCGGAACTGGCCGCAAAGCCTGGCGAGAACACTTCGATCGCGCTGTCGCCCGCCCCGTCGGCAAGCCCGACCTGAACCGGCGTGTGCCATTCCAGAGAGAGCATGAAGTCCGTGCGGTTCTCGCCGACGACGGCGGTGACATGCTGGGCCGGCTTCGGACCGTCCGCCTGCGACAGGGCATAGGACCGGGTCTCGCCAACGATATAGGTGGAGTTGTACTCGTCGGCCATGCTGAGCGACCGGCCCGATGTCAGCGGCCAGAAGCCCTGCAGGCGCGCCCGCGCGCCGGGGTCCGGCATGGCCGAAGCGCAGGACACGAGGTGCAGGCCGGAAAACTCGGCAAAATAGCTGTAGGGCGCGCTCGCGTCCCAGGTGAGGTCATAGAGGTGTATGGCAAAGTCGCGTCCGGTGGCGACGACCTCGCTGACACGGGTCTGGCGGCCCTCGGCGGTCTCTGCGACCCAGGTCACCTGCGTGCCGACCGGCGGGGGCGAATAGGCAGACTGCGGCTTGGCCGGCAGCGGCGACAGGACGATGCCGGCCAAGGCCAATCCTGCCATCCTGCGTGCGGCCATCAGCCTGTCTCTCCCGTCCTGTCAGAGGCCAAGGATCATCTTGGCGATGATGTTCCTCTGGATCTCGTTGGAGCCGCCATAGATCGAGGTCTTGCGCATGTTGAAATAATTTGGCGCGGCATGGTGGGTATAATCCGGCCCGATCGGGAAGGCATTGCCGCCCTCGGCCGGAAAGCCCCGGAAATAGGGCTGGCCATAATTGCCCGCCGCTTCGAGGGCAAGCTCGGTCAGCCTTTGCTGGATCTCGGTGCCCTTGACCTTCAGGATCGAGCTTTCCGGGCCCGGGCCCTTGCCCTGCGCCTCGCCGGCAAGGGTGCGCAGTTCGGTGAACTCGAGCGCGGTCAGGTCGATCTCGAGCTGCGAGACCTTGCGGGCAAAATCGCTGTCGGAGATCAGCGGCGTGCCGTCGAGGAGTTCCGTCGAGGCCATCTTGCGGATCTTCTCGACACCGCGCTTGGAACGCGCGACCCCGGCAATGCCGGAGCGTTCGTGCGCCAGCAGGAACTTGGCATAGGTCCAGCCCTGGTTCTCCTCGCCGACGCGGTTTTCCACCGGCACGCGCACATCGGTCAGCCAGGTCTCGTTGACCTCGTGGCCGCCATCGATCGTGATAATCGGCCGGACCTCGATGCCGGGCGTGCGCATGTCGGCGAGGATGAAGGAAATGCCTTCCTGCGGCTTCTTGGCGTCGGGATCGGTCCGGCAGAGGAAGAAGCCCCAGTCGGCGTGCTGGGCGAGCGTCGTCCAGGTCTTCTGGCCATTGATGACATAATGGTCGCCGTCGCGCACCGCCGTGGTCTTGACGCTGGCCAGGTCAGATCCTGCACCCGGCTCCGAATAGCCCTGGCACCACCAGTCCTCGCCGGACAGGATGCGCGGCAGGAAGCGCTTCTTCTGCTCTTCGGTGCCGAACGTGTAGATGACCGGCCCGACCATGGCCATGCCGAACGGCAAGGGCATGATCGCATCGACGCGGGCGTTCTCTTCCGACCAGATATAGCGCTGCGTCGCAGTCCACCCGGTGCCGCCATATTCCTTCGGCCAAGCCGGCGCGACCCAGCCCTTCCGGTGGAGTATCTTGTGCCAGGCGAGGAATTCCTCCCGCGACAGGTCCTCGCGCGTGCCTTTGCCGGCGAGATCCTTCGGATAATTCTCCTCGATGAACGTGCGAACTTCCTCGCGAAAGGCGATCTCGTCTGGCGAAAATTCAAGATTCATGGCGTCTCTTCCCTTGTCGCATGTCATATAAGCGGTTTTGGCCGGAGCCGAAAAGTCCTGATTGCGCCGCCTCACGCGCGCGTGACAGCAGCCGGTGAGGCAATAAATGGGGCACAGGCTGTCCGCAGCAAGCCGATGGCGGTCGCCGCGCCGAGCCCTGCCCCGGTCTGGAACTGCAGGTCGAGCAGCGGCCGGAGCCCGATCCGTTCGAGCGCCGCCTCATGGGCGGGCCGCCGCGTCGCATGTCCGGCCAGCACGTGCGACAGCGCCTTCGGGTTGATCGCATGGACAATGCCGGCCGCAATGGTCGTCGCGAAACCGTCGAGGACAACCGGGATGCCCTGCATCCTCGCCGCGACAATGGCGCCGACGCAGGCGGCAAGCTCCCGGCCGCCGAGATAGCAGAGCGCCTCCAGCGGATCGGAAATGTGCCCGCGGTGCAGCGCCAGCGCCCGTTCGACGAGATCGGCCCGCGACTGAGTCATTTCCTTGGGCGTGCCGGGTCCAGGGCGAACCCAGTAATCGGCCGTGCCGCCATACAGCGCATAGGCGACTGCCGCCGCCGCCGTGCCGATCCCCGCACCGGTCACGCCAAGGCCGAGGACATCGGGCTTGCCGGCCACCGCCTCGAACCCGTAGGCAATGGTTGCCGCGCAGGTCCGCTCGGTCATGGCGGGGCGCTCGGCGATGTTCTCTGTCGGCACATCGAGGGCAAGCTCCATGACCTGAATGTTCGCCCCGGCCTGCGTGGCGATCGCAGACAGCGGCGCGGTCCCGGAGGTCAAGGCCCCGACAAGGGCCCGCGTGCTGTCATCGGACGAGAGCGACACGCCGACCTGCGCGAGGCCATGCGATCCGGCGAACATCACGAGCACGGCATTGCCGATCCGGGGCGGATAGCGGCCCTGCCATCGGGCGAGCCACTCGGCCGCTTCGCCGAGACGGCCGAAATCGGACTCCCGGCCCATGCTGCGCAAGGCCGACCGTACCCGCTCGCCGGAGGCCACATCGGGCTCGACCGGCTTCAGGACCAGTGCCCGCACGTCGTCAAACGGCGACTCCCTGTCAACGGATTCGGACAAAATGCGCCTCGATCTTCAGAAATCCGAAAAACACATGTACCAAGCTCGGGTTCGACGCAATGGTCATCCCGGACGGCGCGACTCCCGCGCCCGAAGCGATGCCCGGACAGGAGAAATGCCAGCGTGTCTGAGCAGCCGGTCAGGACGCCCTGCATCAAGGTCTGCGCCGTGGATGCCCGCTCCGGCTGGTGCCTCGGTTGCGGCCGGACACTCGCCGAGATCGCCGGCTGGATCAATCTCGGCCACGAAGGACGTAACGAGGTCATGACCCGCCTGCCCGCCCGGATGGACGCCTTGCGCGCGTCGGGCAAGCTCGGCCCCGCCGGAGCCTGAGCCGCAATGAACCGCATCCTCCCGATTGTCCTCGCCGTCGGCCTCATGGCCTGCGCGGCCGCCATCTTCGCATCGAGGACGCAGGCCACAAGCCCGGCCGAAACCGCCGCCTCCCTCCCGGTTGCGGGCGCGGCCCTGCCCGAGCGCCAGTGGACCGCACGGGCCGCCTATATCTCGCGCGAGGAGGACGGCCATTACTGGACGGACGCCGACGTTGACGGCCGCGCCGTGTCCTTCCTCGTCGATACCGGTGCGAGCGTCGTCGCCCTGACATGGCGGGATGCCGAACGCCTGCGCCTGAAGCCCGAAACGCTCGACTTTGCCTGGTCGATCCGCACCGCGAACGGCGAGACGAAAGGCGCCGCCGTGACCCTGCCCTTCGTCCGCATCGGCAATGTCCGGATCGAGAATGTCGAGGCCATGGTTCTGCCGCAGGACGCCCTGCATGATTCACTTCTCGGCATGAGCTTTCTCGGCGCGCTCAATTCCTACGAGGTGCGCGGCGACACGATGATCATCCGGCAATGACGGACTGGATCATGCGCGCCGCGACCAGCGCCAGGAGAACGCCGAACGCCCGGCGCAGCACTGCCGCATCGAGCCGGTGGGCGAGCCGCGCCCCGGCCGGGGCCATCAGCACTGTCAGCACCGAAATCATTGCGAACGCATAGAGATTGACATGGCCGAGCGAGCCCGGCGGCAGGCCGTCCCGCCCCCAGCCCTCGGCTATCGCCGCAAGCGCGCCCGGCAATCCGATCGCGACGCCCATGCCCGCCGCCGTGCCGACCGCCTGATGGATCGGGCGGCCGCTCACCGTCATCAGCGTTACCCCGAACGTTCCCCCGCCAATCCCCATCAGCGATGACAGCGCCCCCATCGCGCCGCCAAGCCCCCAGCGGGCAGGCCCGGTTGCCATGTCCTTGAATAGCCGCCAGTCCGGACGCCCGAAGAAGAATTGCAGCGCGATGACGAGCGCGACGAGGCCGAAGACCAGCGTCATGCCCTCCCTGCTCATCACGGCGGCAAGCCCCCGTCCGGCCACAGCGCCGAGCATGATCCACGGCGCCCAGGCCCGAAGGACCTGCCAGTCGACCGCCCCGGCCTTGTGATGCGCCATGACCGACCGGAACGAGGTCGCGATGATCGTCGCGAGCGAGGTCGCCGTCGCGACATGGATCGCCCGCTCGCCATAGCCAAGCTCGCCAAGCACGATGAACAGGACCGGCACGATCACCGCGCCGCCGCCTATCCCGAAGAGCCCCGCGGTAAGCCCGGCAACCAGCCCCGCCGCTGCAAGGGCCGCAATCAGCGTCCAGTTCTCCGCCAGAAAGTCCATCCCGGCTCTCTGGCAGCGCCCGCCCGCAACAGCAAGCGGGATGGACGCGCGGACCTGGCAGGGCCACGCGCACGCCTCCGGAGCCCGCCTGCCATTACAAATTCTCCATATTGTTATTCGATGCGACTGAAAACCGGTCAAGCCTTAGGGTCAAGTCCCTGATATCACTGGTAATTCCTGTTTTTCAATAATTCTATATTGATTATCAATAAAAAATAGGCTAATGTCCTCCTGTCGATCCGCTCCCCGGAGGGAGAGCGAGACACGACCGCCAGATCAACCCGAAAGGACCCATGACATGACCCGCCGCCTCCTCGCCCTCGCTGCCGTGACCGGCTTCCTCGCCGCTCCCGCCGCGCTCGCATCCGACAAGTTCGTCGTCGAGTTCGATTATTCGCCAGCCGAAGTCGCGACGCCCGAAGGGGCCGAACGCGCCTATGGCGAACTCGAGAGCATGATCGCCGAAAAGTGCAGGCCGGCCACCGCCGACCGCCGCCGGGCCAGCGACTACCGCCTGACACGGGAATGCGTAAACCGCACGCTCGATGACGCCGTCGCCCAGATGGACATGCCGGCCGTCACCCGGGTCCACGAAGCCCGCCGCGGCTGATCCGCACGACCGAAGGGATCTCTCTCTCGATGATGCGTCACCCCCGACGGGCAAAGCCCGTCTGGGGCCCATCTCGGAACGAAGCCACACGTCTGCGGGGCAATAAAGGAAACAACTCCCAAATCTGAAACAGCCTCACCCCAGCGATTTCGGCGTCAGGAAACCGGCCAGCCGGAAATCCCTTGCCTCGAATCCGGCGTCCGCCGCGCTCTCGAACAGGGCCGCCGCCCCGGTCGGCATCCTGACCGACAGGGAGGCTGCCGCCGGTTCGGAGAGCGTTCCGGCATCGCGCAGGATCGCGCAGGCAAAATCGTGCAGGCCCGGATTGTGTCCGATGACCATCAGCGTCGCGCCTTGCAGGCCTGCCGCCCCGGCCTTGCCGGACACGGCCGACGCGAGGCCCCGGACGCCTGCGAGATACAGCGCCTCGACGATCTCCCGCCCGGCGGCCGGGAACCGGTCTGCCATGCAGAGCCAGGTCTCCCTTGTCCGGCGCGAGGGCGACAGGAGCACGAGGTCCGGGCTCCAGCCGAGGCCGAGGAGCGCCCCGGCGATCCGCCCGGCATCCTCCCGTCCGCGCGGCAGGAGCGCCCGGCCTTCGTCGTCGATGCCTTCGTACCAGGGCTCGGTCTTGGCGTGGCGCAGGAGTATCAGGCGTTTCATGGCTTAGGAAAACTGATCCAAAGAGTGAGTCACCCCGGGCTTGAGGCTCAGGCACTTAAGCGTCAAGTCGGTGGGACCAGACAAGTGCCATCAACCACGGAGATATCCGGCATGTCCCTCCTGCTCGGCGATACCGCGCCCGACTTTTCCGCCGACACGACCGAAGGCCGGATCAATTTCCACGACTGGATCGGCGGCGACTGGATCGTCCTCTTCTCGCACCCGGGTGATTTCACGCCCGTCTGCACGACCGAACTCGGCTATACGGCGAAACTGAAACCCGCCCTTGCGGCGCGCGGCGCGAAGGCCATCGCGATTTCGGTGGACTCGCTCGAAGACCATGAAGCCTGGGCGAAAGACATCGAGGAGACGCAGGGCGCGGCGGTGAATTTCCCGATGATCGCCGACCCGCAGGCCAAGATCGCCACCCTCTACAATATGATCCACCCGAACGCGAACGCCAAGGTCACCGTCCGGGCGGTCTATGTCATCGATCCCGACAAGAAGATCCGCGCCAGCATCCTCTATCCGCCGAGCACGGGGCGGAATTTCGACGAGATCATCCGCCTGATCGACAGCCTGCAACTGACCGACAGCCACAAGGTCGCAACGCCGGTGAACTGGACCGACGGGGAAGACGTCATCATCCTGCCGAGCCTCACGGACCCGGACGAGATCGCCCGCCTCTTCCCGAAGGGCGTTCGCGAACTGAAGCCCTATCTGCGGATCACGCCGCAGCCGAACCGCCAGGCCTAGTTTCCGTAACGCTCGGTCACGGTCTCGGCCCGCCCGCCTTCCAGCACCCGGACGACATAGAGCCGGTCATATTCGCCCGCCTCCTCGATCGGCTCGCCCGGCTCTCCGCCGAGCGCCGCGACAAGGGCCGGAACCGTATTGGAATGCCCGACCACGAGCGCCGTCCCTCCGGCCACGGCGAGGAAGCCGGCCAATGCCTCGGGCCTGCGGGGATCATAGAGCCGCACATCGAGGCCGAGCCGGACAGCCAGCGGCTCGGCCGTGTCGAGGGTACGGCGCGTATCCGTCGACCAGATGTCCGTCACCCCGGCCGCAGCGAGCCGGTCGGCGAGCGCGTTCGCCCTGTCCCGCCCCTGCGCCGTCAGCGCCGGGTCGTCGCCCGAGCGTTCCTTCTCGGCGTGGCGGACGAGATAGACGGTTGCGGCCACGGCTCCCTCCCCGGCCTTCGCGGCCCCGGACCGGTGCGTCTGGCAACCCGCCAGGAGGACCGTGAGCGCCAGGCCGGCAAGCGCAGCCGGCAAGCGCATCGCAGTATCCATCGGTCGCCTCCCTTTGCCAGCCTGCAGCAGCCTACAGTTCCGGCTCCCGCCAGGCAAACACCGCATTCGGCAGGACGAGCACGGTCCAGAACAGCGACTGCATCACATGGAACCTCGTCATTCCGCCAAACATATCCGGTCCGGCAAACTTCTCGAAGATGTCGAGCCCGATCCACACAACCACAACCCCGGCGGCGACGGTCATATAGGCGAGCCGGTAGCTCTCGTTGCGGCTCGCGCGGATGCGCTCGTCGACGAATTCGTCGGGAAAGTCGACAAAGCCGCGGCTGACCCGGCGAAGGAGAAACCAGAGGCCGCCGAGCGCCACGAGATGGACGAGCGCCCAGGCGCCGGGGGCTGCGAAGCTGAACATGGTCGTCGCCGCAACGAGCACGAGCATGGCCGACAGGGCGCGGCGGACAGGCAGGGAGCGCAGCCGGTCGAGCGAACGGTCATTCATGATCCGGTCGGCATCCGCCGAAACGCGGCTCAGCACTTCGGCACGGTATTGCTTGCTGGTCCTGGTCATGACCGGGTTTCCTTCACGCTGGGTCTGGAATGAAGCAGTTCGCTGAGGGCGGGCATCGGGTCGAGCGAGAAGACCTCCTCGACCGGCAGGTCGAACAGGCGGGCGATCTGCAGCGCGATCACGAGGCTCGGCTTGTAGTCGCCGCGCTCGAGATAGCCGACCGTCTGGTAGTGCACGCCGATCCGGTCGGCGAGGTCCTGGCGCGACAGGCCGCGCTCGGCCCGCAACACGGCGAGGCGGTTGTAGACATCCGGTTCTTCGGTGCGCTTTGTCCTGCTCATGCAAGCATATGTAGCATTATTGCTATTGAATGCAAGCCCTGCATACGAACTATCATCAGATTGCAAAAAAAGACCCCCGGCAGGAGTGAATTGCCGGGGGTCAGATCAGGTTCGCTGCTGGATTGGGCGATATCAGGCAGCGAACACCGATCCGGACGCCCGGCACCCCGCGCCGGGCAAGTTGATGAGAGTATCTGCCGGCACCGGGGGGCTGGTCCGGTGCCGGCCTGTCCCGGCCGCCTGCCCTGTGACTGAGGGGCGTGATCGGCAAAGCGGCCGGGAGACTTGTCGGCGCGACATCAGGCCCTGTCTTGGCCTCTTGGCACTGGTCGCACAGATAAATAACCAGGAGTTATATTTTGCATCTTATACGGGAATTCTTGAGAAAGACTTAAACCGCGACCCCTGCGTGCAAGGCCGCGCCCCGCCACAGTCCGGGCTTGACCTCTCCGGGCTGCATGCCACTTCGACATCGACCGATGCCGCCGCGAACCAGACCGGAGACCGCCATGCCCGCCCCCGCCATTTTCTGGTTCCGCCGCGATCTGCGCCTCGCCGACAATCCGGGCCTCGATGCCGCGCTTGCCGCAGGCGGGCCGGTCATCCTGCTCTATATCCGGGGGCGCCGCACAGGTGCCCAGCGTGCCCCAGGCGCGGCGTCCGACTGGTGGCTCGACAAGTCGCTCGCCGCGCTCGGGCGCGATATTGCGGATCGCGGCGGACAGCTTGCCCTGCGCTCCGGCGACCCGGCGGACATAATCCCGGACATCATCCGCGAGACCGGCACGGGCAGCGTCTACTGGAACCGGCGCTATGGCGAGGCAGACCGGGCGGCCGACGCCGCCCTCAAGGCACAGCTCACCGAGGCCGGCTGCAAGGTCGCAAGTTTCAATGGCCATCTCCTGACCGAGCCCTGGACCTGCAAGACCGGCAGCGGCGGCCCTTACCGCGTCTTCACGCCCTACTGGAAATCGGTCCGGGCCGTCTATGCCCCGCCGCCGCGCCTGCCAGCCCCGGACCGGCTCAACACGCTGGCTTTATCCTCCGACCATCTGGAAGATTGGGGCCTGCATCCCTCCGGCCCGGACTGGTCGACCGGCTTCGGCCCGGTCTGGACGCCCGGCGAGGCTGGCGCGCGGGCGCGGCTCGACGCCTTCCTGTCCGTCGGCCTTGCCACCTACCGGGACCATCGCAACCGGCCGGACGTGGAAACCGGCACATCCCGCCTCTCGCCGCACCTCGCCTTCGGGGAGATCAGCCCGGCGGCGATCTGGCGGGCAACGCAACAGGCCATGGAGGACGGGCGGCGCAACATTCCGGACGACGACGCGTCCGTCTTCATGTCGGAGCTCGTCTGGCGCGAATTTTCCTATGTGCTGCTCTACCATTATCCGCATCTTGCGACCGGCAATTACAATCCGGCCTTCGATGCCATGCCATGGCGCGACAGCGAGGCGGACTATCAGAGCTGGTGCCGGGGCGAGACCGGCTATCCCATGGTCGA
>CAYSED010000102.1:2727-9946 GCA_964429935.1 uncultured Hyphomonadaceae bacterium | reverse complement strand
AACGCTTCGCCGGGCTCATGGACACTTCCCCCCTCCCCCATTGGGAGAGGGGCCGGGGGTGAGGGGAACCCAAGCCAGCCAAGCCAACCGAGCAGGCCAGCGCCCCCCCCCCCCCACAAAACCTTATCCCACACCCCCGCGCGCGACTTAAGCTTCCGGGCGATGGATCAATTCCGCCTCTTCTCCCTGCCGGCCTGGCTGCCGTTTCATCTGTGGCTCCTCTGGCCGCTGATCTTCTGGCGTATCTGCCGCCTCGAGGCGTGGTACAGGGCGGCAGGCGTCCCGGGCTCGCAGATGATGTGGTATGTTGATTGCCGGGGCAGGGTCCGCGTGGCCTGGCTCTCCGACGACCTGAGCGGGAAGGGCCGCGCCGCGCGCCTGCCGCAGCCATCGGCCCGATACCTCGCCGCCCTCGACGGCAGCCTGTCTGACGCCGCTTGTCCCGGTGCCCCCGAGGCCGCTCATCCGCGCGCAGGCGGGGACCTTGTGCCACATGCCCCCGCTTGTCCCGGCCGTCGCCGCGCCGTGGCCGTGCCCATCCCGGACACATGACACCGCTCACAATCCCCTGAAATCCGGATCACTCCCCCCAAGCGCCGTCACGGGCGTCGCAGGCGCTTGTCAGCCCCTCACGCCTCCAGAAGCTGGCGAACCTCGGCCAGCTTCACTTTCCGCGCCCGTGGCCGGGCCGTCCCGTCGCCGTCGGGATGGACGATGCGCAGGGTGAAATGGCCGTGGGAATGGCCGTTCGGGTTCAGCCAGTTCGATACGCCGGGGTCCTTGTGGGCGACGACCGCGGTCCACGAGCCGTCGGCCCGCGTGACTAGGCTCTCCTTGTTGAGCCGCTGGTTGCCGCCCGGTCCCTCGATCGATTGCAGCCAGCCATTCATGATGTGGACGATGGCATAGCCGCCGCGCAGGGCATCGCCCTCGAAGACCAGCGCCTCGTCCTCGGCAATCTCGAACCAGCCGCCGAAATAGAGATTGTAGACCGAAGGATAATAGATGCCGACAATGGACGGATCGAATTGTTTCGGCGGGTCCATGGAATTGGCCGGGTCGCGCCGCATCTGGGCGAGGCCGAACGTGGCATCGACGGCGATGCGGAAGAAATCGGCCGCCGCAGTCGTGCGCCGGGCAAACTCGGCCTCGGTATAGACCTCCGGCGCGTCCGGCGCGCCGATCCGTCGAATCTCGAAATCGCGCGGCCGTTTCTCGATCGGCACGTCGTTGAAGAACTGGCGGACGAGGACCATGTGGGCATTTTGATTGAGCTCGATCCAGTTCGCGACCCCGTCCGGCCGCTTGGCCGAGAGATGCAAGGTGAACGCCCCGTCCGGGCCGATCTCCATGTCACTCGGCACAAGCTCGCCGGCGACATTGTTCCAGCCGAGCGGGCCCCGGCCATAGACGGTAAAGGTCTGCGCGGCGCAAACCGACAGGCGGCCGGTGATCTCATAGGAATAGTCCGGCGAGACGGGCGCGGAATCATAGCGGGCGTCGGGATTGTCGCCGAGCACCTTCCGGCCGGACGCCATCCAGTTGGTAAAGCCCGGCTCGCGCGGATTGCCCTTTTCGATATGGATCTCGGCCGCAAGCGAGAAGGTCTGGGCAAGCGCCCGCATGCCTTCGGCGCGGTCGACTTCCTCAAGGCCCATCTCTTCGGAATAGACCCGGCTCGTCGCCTCATCCATGGCCGCGAGCAGTTTCTTCCAGGCCTCGCGGGCCCCGGAATCATCCTTGATCGCAAGCGGCGTTGCGGACTTGGAAGCGGCGGTCGGGTCGATCTGCATGGCGGTCTCCGCTGGTCTCAAAGATACTCGGCATAGGTGGCGACATAATCGGCAAAATGCCGGGCGCAGGTATCTTCGGTGAAGCCGAACTGGTCGGCGCTGTAGACATGCTTGCCGTATTTCTCCCGCGGCCGGTTGTCGAGATAGCCAACCATGGCGGCATGGGCTTCCTCGGTCAGCGGGCGCTCGAAATGGGCGTGGATGCCGTCGATCACTTTCATCGGCTCCTTCAGGAACTCGGTGAAGGAGACATCGTGGAAACGGCCTGAATGTTCGGGATGCTCCTTCCGGAAGCGCGTCGCCCGGGCAACGAACCTGGCATAATAGGACGCATCCTCAAGCCCGCGCTCGGCAATGTCATGCGGCGCATCAGACCAGCCGCCCCGCGAGACGCGATAGAGATTGGCGACCGACGCGATGACCTGGATCGGCTTGCGATGCGTCTGGATAAGGCGGGCATCCGGATAGGCTTTCAGGAGCTCCGGCAAGTAGCCCGTATGCATTGGCGATTTCAGCATCCAAGCCTTGCCGGGCTGGGTTGCCTGAAGATAGCGCAGTCCGCGCTTGTGCCAGTCGAACGCGGTCGAGAAGTCATTGTTGACAAGGAATTCCCGGTAAGACGGCATCCAGGCCATGGCGCAGAACTGTTCGGACGCAAGGTCCAGCAAAGTGAGCCCGATACATTCGGTCGGCACGAACGGGCCGAACTTGTGGATCGCGGTGAACCCCGGCATCAGCCGGTCGACCTGTTCCATCTGGCGCGCGAGTTTCTTCAGGCGCGGGTCATTTTCGGGGTCCTCTCCGATCTCGTGGGCGAGGGCATAGTCCCGGCATTCCCAGGTCAGCGGCGCGCGCAAGGCCGGGTCGGCGGCGAGCGTCTCGTAGAGGATTGTCGTGCCGGTCCGCGGCAGGCCGATCACGAACATCGGCGCGACGATCGGCGCGCGGGCAGCCTGCGGGTTCGCTTTCTCCCAGGCGACGATGCTCAGCCGCCCGGCGAGCGCCGCGACAAGCTGGCGATGCAGCACGAAGCGGCCCATCTGGTTCAGGCGCGCTTCGTTCTCCAGCGCATGGCAAAGCGTTGCGAGCCCCGTGACATAGGAGCTCGAGCCATAGTCATCATGCCCGGACATCTTCTCGGCGGCGGCGCGGATGCCATCCGGCGTGAAGCGGGGAAAGGCGAGGCGGGCACCGGACATGGCGCGGCCAAGCCCGTTGATCGCCCGGACAACGGGCGGGCGTTTCACAGCAGACTGGGCCAAGCGGGCACTCCGGCGATGGCGGCGGGGAACAGGCTCCATGAAACGCAATTTGGCGGCGCTGTCCAGTTGGCGGCCTATCCTCCTGCCGCGCTTGCCAGCCTATATTGAAACTCGCTTCAATCGAAGGGCAGGCAATTGACCACACGCGCGGCTTCACCTATGGTCTGCGGCATGACCCAGCCGCTCGCCCGTGACACAGGCCCTGAGACCTGCCCCGTCGCCCTGAACGGGGCAGACATCGTACTCGCCGCGCCGGGCGCGCTCTGGTGGGCGGAGGAAAGCCTGCTCGTCGTCTCGGACCTGCACCTCGAGAAAGGCTCGTCCTATGCGGCACGCGGCCAGATGCTGCCGCCTTATGACACGGGCGCGACCCTCGGCGCGGTCGAGGCCTTCGCGGACACGTTCCGGCCGGAGCGGATCATTTCCCTTGGCGACAGTTTCCATGACGGCGCGGCGGAGGCCCGGCTCGGCCCGCACGATGTCGCGCGCATAAGGGCGCTGACGGGGGCCCATGACTGGCTCTGGGTCGAGGGCAATCACGACCCGGACCCGCCTGCGAGCCTTGGCGGGCGCGCCTCACGCGAAGCGCGCATCGGGCAACTCGTCTTTCGCCACGAGCCGACCGGCGAGCCGGGCGAGGTCTCCGGCCACCTTCACCCCTGCGTGCGCGTCGGCGGGCGAGGGCGGAGCCTCCGGCGGCGCTGTTTCGTCACTGACGGACGCTGCCTCGTCATGCCAGCCCTCGGCGCACTCACCGGCGGCCTCAGCATATTCCACGCCGCCTTCAGCACCGTCTTCCCCGGCCGCTTCCAGGCTTTTGCGATTGGCACGAACACCGTCCACGCCATCGACCCGGCCAGGGCCTTGCCCGAAGCGCGGCGTGTTGCGGGTGCGGGATGGCGGATGTGAGGGGTTTCCTTCGAGAGGAAGACGGATACTGGGTCGAATTTGCGAAACCGTGTTCATTTAGCCAAATGTTGCGTCGCCATGGAAGGCGAGAGCGACAACGGGAATTGAACGCATCCTTGGTCTAATGGAGTTGTCAATTCTTCTTGGTTGAACGATAAAGACCGAGGTTAAGGTTTGGCAGGAGAGGCTGTCGTCCCCCCCAGAGGATGGACGCCGCCGATGGGGTGAGCGTAGATTTCCTCAGTGACCAAGCTAGTTACATATACAGAACGATCCCGTACTAGTAAGCTTGCTATCTGGTAAAATGGATAGTGAAGAAAAGCAAAATTGGTGGTTGGGTGTAGGCAAGATGCTTGAATGGCTCATCGTTACTAGCCAAGGGATTTTCACACTTGGCGCGCTTATGTATTGGACTGGGCGTGATAACCTTCAGTCCATAGCGAAAGAAATACAAAAATCACGAAACCCCCACCTGTTAAACGGGCACAACGATGAACCCGATAGCAAAAAGAAACGTCGCGCGAAAGCTAAAGACTGGATCGAAGTTGATACTAAGTATGCTGAATTTTTTGGCTATAGAGCGGTGTTTTTCGGAATATGTATAATTGCCTTTATTTATATTTGCACACTTATTCATTTAGAGGTTATGAGCGTCTATATCGGCGAAAGTTGGGATGCCCTCCATCCTATACGGACCGGCCAGGAGCTGGCGATTGCATTGATAGACGCAGCGAGCTTCGACTTGTTTTTTCTGTTCGGCCGGGCCGGTGAATACGCTGCAGTTACTACAACGGAGCGTGCGTCAGTTTACATATATCTTATTTCAGAAATCCTCATTATATCTGCCATTATCGCGTATGTTTTTCAATCGATAATTTCAAGAGTGCTGCTTACCTTATTTCCTGTTCATGTATATTGGGCAAGTACTGATTCACGTGATGGAAGCGGAAGAAGAGGAGTGGCTGAAAAAATCATTCGGTTTTTAATGGATTTCAATAAATAATGCAAAGTCCCATTTGTTTTTAACATAAATTTTTACAGGTACGCACCGAGTAGTAAAAAATTATTATCGCGGACTGTTCTGCGCACTTATACTGCGAATGTCCTAACGTTTAGGATTGCCCCCCTCCCTAAAACCCCGCCGGGTCGTCGATCGCGTTGAGGAGTTCGATCAAAGCCGGGCTGAGCGTGTCTTCGGAGGCAAGGCCGTGGTCGGCGGCGAAGGCGCGGATGGCGTCGCGGGTCTGGCTGCCGAGCGCGCCGTCGGCCGGGCCGGCGTCATAGCCGAACGCCGTGAGCCGGGTCTGCGCGGCCTCGATCTGGGCGGGCGAGGGCTCGCCGGACCAGGCTTGCGGGCCAAATTCGCCATTGGCTGACGGGCCCGGCGCGGCGGCGGTCCAGTTCGCGGCGCGGGTTCGCATCTGGCGGGCAGCCTCGATGGAGACCCGCCCGGCAAGGGCTTGCGCGGCGGCGGAGGCATCGCGGTCTCCGGCAGCGGCGGCGACCTCGAACCAGAAAAGCGCCTCGGTCAGGCTTGGCGAAATGCCGAGCCCGTCCTGATAGAAGACGGCGAGGTTGAACTGGCTGTCGACCACGCCGTATTCGGCGGCGCGGCGATACCATTCGGCCGCCTGCGTATAGCTTTGCGGGCCGCCTTCGCCATTGGTCTGGTAGACGGCGAGGTCGTGCATGGCCTTGACATTGCCGCCCTTGGCGGCGCGCTCGGTCCAGCGGCGAGCCTCGGCAATGTCGCGGGCTACGCCCAGGCCCTGTTCATGGAGCTTGGCGAGCCGGTATTGCGCGGCGCTCAGGCCGGAAGCGGCAGCGGCCTGGACAAGCCGCGCGCCGGTCGCAGCGTCGCCTTCATCAATGGCGACGAGGCCAAGCTCGAACCGGGCGACCGGGTCCCCGGCCTCTGCGGCCTGCTCGATGCTTGGCGCAGGCGGGATCAGCGGCAGGGGTTCCGGCATGGCGGGAGCTTCGGGCGCTGGCGCGGCCTCGTTCTCGGGCTCAGGCTCGGGCTCGGGCTCAGGCAGGCGGGTCGCGAGCGATGCGAGCGCAACCGGGCGGGCTTCCGGGCCGCCAAAGGCGGACGGGCCGTCCGCCTGTCCGGCCAGCACGGGACCGGCCGGGCGGGCGTTGAAGGAGAGAATGGGCGCTGCCTGCTTGCCGCGCAGGTGCAGATAGCCGGCCGCGCCAGCGCCTGCGACCGCGATGGTCGAGGCGGCAAGGATCAAGGGCAGGCGGCCCGGGCCCTTGCCGGGCTTCCTGTCGAGTGAGGCTTGCGGCGGTGCGGCTTTCGGCAGGCGGCCGGCGCGCGGGGTCCTCGCCGTGTCGCTGGTCGCGGCAGCGGCACGGGCGGCCGCGCGGGCCTCGGCGAGATAATTGGCAACGGTCGGCCGGGACGACGCGGCGGGCGGCTCTTCGGCAACGTCCATGGAGAGGTCCGGGGCGTCGGGCGGCGGGGGTAGGTCGTCCGGATCGCCATAGGCCGTTTCCGGCCCGAGCGCCCTGACCTGGTCGTCGAAGAACAGGCCTTCGTCGATGGCGGCTGCCTCGTCCTCGAATATGTCGCTGTCGCGGGCCTCCTCGCGGGCGTCGGCCCAGTCCAGTTCGGGGGCAGGGACGGGGTCAGGGACGGGGTCAGGGACGGGGTCAGGGACGGCCTGAGGGGCTGGCTCCGGCCGGTCCATGGCGTCGAAGCCGCTGCGGATCCGGTTCAGGGCCTCGACAAGGCGGGCGCGGCCGGGATCGGCCTCGGCCGGTTCGCCCTGCGCGATGCCGGCCGTCCCGACCCAGCTCTCGAGGCCGGCCTCGAACGGTTCCTGCAGGTCCGGACCGGCCGGAAACGGCTCGTCCGGCATGCCGGTGCCTGCGGTTTCCAGGGCGGCCTCCTGCCGGGGGTCGAACCGGCCGGCGTTCGTGTCGAAGGGGTCCGGACCGGCTGCCGGCATGGCATGGCCGGGCGTGGCGAAGTCCTCGATGGCCTCGATGCGCTGGGCAAGCGAGGCGATCGCGCGCTGGACCGGGGAGAGGGCGGCAGCCGATCTCTGCTGCATGTCCTCGAGGCGCTCCGAGACATTGGCGAGCGCGTTCGAGAGCCGGGTTTCCTGGCGCTTCTGGCTCGCATCCAGCTTTTCGGAAAAGGCGCGCAGGGCCTCGTCCTGGCGATGTTCGAGCCGGCCCGCGACCCGCGACACCTGCTCGCCGACCTGTTCGATGGCTTCGGCGGAGCGCTGTTCGCTCGCAAGGACG
>CAYSED010000102.1:0-2717 GCA_964429935.1 uncultured Hyphomonadaceae bacterium | reverse complement strand
CTGACGCGCTCAACCGCATCGGTGTCGCGGGCGTCGAACTGGTCAAGCCGGGAATCGATGGACTCTGTGAACCGGCGCATTTCCTCTCGGATTGCTTCGCCGTCGGCGATACCGGCGCTCGCTTCAAGCTGCGACAGGCGCTCGTCATAGGCATCGGAAATGCGCGAGACCTGCGCGCCGACCCGTTCTATGGCCTGGCTCTGCTGGGCCTGGCTGGCGAGGAGGCGCTGGTCGATGCTGCTGGTGACGCGCGATACTGTCTCCGACACCATGGCCATCGTCTCGGACTGGCGGGCCTCGCTCGCCTCAAGCCGGCCGGCCATGGTCTCGACGGATCTCTGAAGGGTCTGGACAACCTGGCTGTCGACCGTCTTCGCCGCCGCCTCGATCTCTTCGGCCATTTCGGCGCGGGCGGTGGCGATCAGGCTGCGCAGGTTGTCGGCGAGGCCCTCGAACCTTTCCTCGAAATGGCGGCGAAGTTCGAGGGCGGCATCGGCATTGGACGATTTCGCGACATGCTCGATGCGCCGGTCGAGATGGCTGAACGTGCGCTCGAGCTGGCGCAGGGCCGTGTCGGTCGTCGTTTCGGCGCGGGTCAGCCGGTCCTGGATCTCGGCCAGACCGGCGTTGACCCCGCTGACTGCCGCGCTGACCTGGGCATGGACCTGGTCCATCGCCTCGCCCATCGTGTCGACATGGGCAAGCTTCTCGGCGACCTGCCGGTCAAGCCGCCCGGCCTTCGCAGTCACGATGGCTTCGATGACAGGCCCTTGGGAGGCGATTTCGGATTGCACGCGACGGCCTAGCCCGGCATCGATCTCGTCGATGCGCTGGCCAAGCTCGCCGAGGCCGGATTCGAGGCGCGTGCGCAGTGCGGCGGATTCTTCCCCCGCAAGGGCGCTTTCCTCGTAGACATGGGAGGCGAGGCGGCTGAGGGCGTCCTCGAGCGATTTCAGGGCTGCGAGATTTGTCTCGCCGCTGTCGTCGGCCTCGAGGCGGGCGATCTTGTCGCGCAGGCTGTCATGGGTGCGCCGGAGATCATCGATCATGCGGTCGAAATGCGCGCCCATGGCGTCCTGGCCGTGCTCGGCGTTTTCGAGGCGGGCAAGCAAGCCGACGACCGACTGGTCGATGCCCGTGATCGCGAGGGTCGACCGGGCCTCGGCGGACTCGATGCGGCGGGTCAGCCTGTCGAGGGCGCTTCCCGTCCCGTCGGATGCCGGCTCGGCGGGGCGCCTGGCCGTCTCGCGCGGCGGCTCCGGCCGCCAGGGCGCACCGCGTTCTTCCTCGAGGAGAAGCCGGTTCAGGTACTCGCCAAGGGTCATGCCCTCGTCTCGGGCGGCCTCGCGCGCCGCTTCCCGGGCGCGGTGATCTATCCCCTTGACGCTCCACGGACCACTTTGTGTCACGGCGCACTCCCAATCCCTAACGCCCGGGCCGGGCGCATTAACAGAATTTCGTTTTTGGACTGATCCTCTTAAGGCGAGGTTAAGACTCGGACAGCCCTGCGGGACGGCAAGAAGCGGGCGGCCTCTCACAAAGTTTACGTTGACGTTCGCGTAAGGAAGGCGCATGAAAAAGTATGTACGCAAATCGCACCAAAGCCGGGTCCGCTTCGCTGTCAGCAGCCGACGCAAGGACCTATTCCATCTCAGAACTTGCCCGCGAATTCGGGATCACGGCCAGGGCCCTGCGCTTCTACGAGGACAAGGACCTCTTGCATCCCGCCCGGGACGGCATGACCCGGGTCTACTCGAACCGCGACCGCGCGCGGCTGACGCTCATCGTTCGCGGCAAGCGCGTCGGCTTGCCGCTTGCCGACATCCGCGAAATCCTCGACTTATACAGCATGGGCGGCGACGAGCGGCCGCAATTGCGCAAGAGTCTGGAAAAATTTCGCAAGCAGGTTGTTGAACTGGAAACGCAGAGGCAGGATATTGAAACGGCCCTCGCCGAGCTCAAGCAGGCAATTTTATGGGCCGAAGAGAAGCTCGCCGATGCCGGTCCCGGCGACGAGACGAGCCACAAGATCCGTGCCTATGATGCGGTTGCCCGCGCACAGATGGAAGACCAGGACTGACTGGCCAACCCATCGGTTTCCCCCAAGACGTCAAGGATGCCTGACCATGCCCCGTTATGATGCCCCGATCCGGGATATGCAGTTCGTGCTGCACGAGCTTCTGTCCATGAATTCCTATTCCAATCTCGAAGGCTTTGCCGATGCTGCCCCTGATGTCGTCGACCAGATTCTCGAAGAGGGCGGCAAGTTCGCCAAGGAAGTTCTGTTCCCGCTGAACGCCGTCGGCGACCAGCAAGGCTGCAAGCGCCGCGCTGACGGCTCGGTGAAGACGCCGGACGGATTCCCCGAAGCCTATCGCAAGTTCGTCGAGAACGGCTGGCCGCTGCTCGGGGCGCATGTCGAAAGCGGCGGGCAGGGCCTGCCCTATGTGCTGACAACGGCCGTGAGCGAGATCAATTCGGCGGCAAACATGGCCTTCGGCATGTATCCTGGCCTGACGCGCGGTGCCTATGAGGCCCTCATGGAAGGCGGCTCCGAGGAGCAGAAGGCGCTTTACGGACCGAAAATGGCGTCTGCCGAATGGGCCGGCACTATGAACCTGACAGAGCCGCACTGCGGGACCGATCTCGGCCTGATGCGGACCAAGGCCGTGCCCCAGCCGGATGGTTCCTACAAGATCACCGGCCAGAAGATCTGG
>CAYSED010000101.1:0-10000 GCA_964429935.1 uncultured Hyphomonadaceae bacterium | reverse complement strand
AGGATGTTCAGGAGTTCCTGCCCGACATTTCCTGTGGCGCCGACGACGGCGATGCGAGTGGCCATGGGGATTCTCCTCAGGAGGCTTGGCGAGGGGCGCGCGCGGGGCCTGCCCCTTGCGAACGCGCCTCATAACGGTTTTCCTTGCGGACTGCAAAACCCTAATGCCGGACTCCCCTGCCCGAATCGTGGCAAAGACGATCCTGCCCGAGACAAAACCAACCGGAGTTCGCCATGGCCCTCGCCGATCACATCGTCTCCCGCTACATCACCTGCTATAATGACCGCGACATTGACGGCATGCTGGAATGCGTGACCGAGGATGTCGTGTTCGAGAATGTCTCCAATACCGGCCAGTCCATGCGCTTCGAGGGCCGCGAGGCGATGGGCGAGGTTGCCCGGCTGTCCGGCAACGCCTTCTCCTATCGCCGCCAGGCCGTGCAGAGCTTTCTTGAAATGGGCGACAGTGCCGCCGCCGAGATCACGTTCGAGGGCAAGGCCGCCGTCGACCTGCCGAACGGCGTCAGGGCCGGCGAAATGGTCTCGATCCGGGGCGCGAGCTTTTTCGAGCTGCGCGGCGGCAAGCTCTGCCGGATCGCCGATTACAGCTAGCAGGCCTCTGGTTCGCGCGTCCGCTTGCCCTATAAAACAGATCATGAGCTACAAGGCAGGTCCTCCATGCAGCGCGCGCGCAAGACGCTGAAAATCCTCCATTCGGTGGCCGCCTGCGGCATGATCGGCGGGCTCGGCTGCTATATGGTCCTCCTGTCGGTCGCCGTGCCGGACACGCCTGCCCGCTATGCCGACCTGCGCGCCTCCATCGCGGTCATCAGCAATTGGGTGATCTTCCCCTCGCTCGCCCTGGCGCTCGGCAGCGGCATCCTCTCCATGGTCATCCACAAGCCGTTCACGGAGAAGGGCTGGGCGTGGATGAAGGCGATCTCGGGACTTCTATTGTTTGAGAGCGTGCTCGTGATCGTCGGCGCGCGGGCGAACTATGCCGCGCAGAAAACCGCCGAGATCGCCGCAGGCACCCTGCCCGAAGGCTCGCTCGACACGCTCCTTGCCCGCGAATGGGGCACGCTCGCCATCGTCATGGCGATCTCGGTCGCGAACGTCATCCTCGGCGTCTGGCGGCCAAGACGCCTCACGCCGGACTTCAGCTGGGAAAAAGAAGCCGTGAAGCCGGGGGAGTGAAGTGGGACCAGCGCCGAAGCAACCCCGAGCGGCGTCATTGCACGGCCCCGTCCGTGCAACCCATCTCCTGCACCCGCGATCCCTGGCGCAAGACCGGAGATGGATGCCACGGGTGGAGCCGTGGCATGACGCAAAGCAGGGGAGCGGCCTGAGGGCCTCTGCGGAAGTTGGCCTGACCTAAAGCCTCGCCAGCACGGCGTCCGTCATCTCTTCGGTGCCGAGCGTGCCGCCAATGTCGCGCGTCCGGGCGCCGGCTTCGAGGGCCGCCTCGACTGCCCGGTAGAGCCGCGCGGCTTCTGCGGGCCTGCCAAGCGACCAGCGCAAGGCCATTTCGAGCGAGAGGATCGTCGCGCACGGGTTGGCGACGCCCTGTCCGGCAATGTCCGGCGCAGAACCGTGGACAGGTTCGTAGAGGCCGGGCGTGCCGGATGACCCGAGGCTTGCCGAGGGCAGCATGCCGATCGAGCCGGTCAGCATGGCGGCCGTGTCCGACAGGATGTCGCCGAAGAGATTGTCGGCGAGGATGACATCGAACTGGGCCGGGCGGCGGACAAGCTCCATGGCGCAGGCATCGGCGAGCATGTGCGAGAGCGTAACGCCCTCCCCTTCGGCGGCATGCAGCGCGGTTACTTCTTCGCGCCAGAACAGCCCGCTTTCCATGACATTCGATTTCTCGACCGAGCAGACGCGGCCCTTGCGTCCCCGCGCGATCCCGAACGCCGTGCGGGCAATGCGCTTCACCTCAGGGGCGGTATAGCGCGAGGTCTCGTAGCCATAGCGAACGCCGTCGGCACCTGTCCCGATGCCGCGCGGCTCGCCGAAATAGACCCCGCTCGTCAGTTCGCGCACGATCATGAGGTCGAGCCCGTCGAGCCGGTCGGGCTTCAGGCTCGAAGCATCGGCGAGCGCCGGGAAGCAGTATGCCGGGCGAAGATTTGCAAAGACGTCCAGCCCCTTGCGGAGTTTTAGCAGGCCCATTTCCGGGCGCTTGTCGCGCGGCACGCCGGTCCATTTCGGCCCGCCAACCGCCCCCAGAAGCACCGCATCGGCGCGCCTCGCACGGGCGAGCGTTTCTTCGGTGAGCGGGTCGCCTTCGGCGTCATAGGCCGCGCCGCCGACAAGCGCCGTTTCCAGTTTCAGGTCCGGCACGAGCACGCGCGCGATGAGAGCGGCAGCGGCGGTCACTTCGGTGCCGATGCCGTCGCCAGGCAGGAGGAGGAGTGTCTGCGCCATGTCGAAAAGCCCTGATCTGGTCAGGGCTCTTCTTAGGTTGGTTCCAGGCGCGAAGAAAGATCAGTGGCGCGATGCTGCTCGCGCCGTCATTGCCCGGCATGACGCAATCTTGTGACCCGAGCGCAGCCCTACTGCCCCGTGCGGTCCTTGACCTCTTCCTCGCCGGACGCCGCGCGGTCTTCGGCGTCGAACTCGATCACCGCTGCGGGCTCCTGGGCATAGTCGCGCGACTTGCGGGCGAGCCGGTTCATCGTCTCGCCGAAATTGCCGGAACCGACAGCGATGGATCTCGTGCCCGAGACGCCGACCGCGTCGGCATCGGAGAAGTTGGCAAACTCGGCTCCAAGGAAGACAACTTCCCAGCCCTTGGCGCGGGCCCGGTCCAGGGCGGCTTTCGCCCCGTCCCCGGTCATTTCGCGGGAGGCGTTCTCGAGCCCGTCGGTCATGATGACGAGCACGGCCTTTTCCGGTGCATCGGTCTCGGCGAGCGTCACGAGGCGGCCGATGGCATCATAGAGAGGCGTCATGCCGCGGGGCGAGGCCTCGTCACTGGTGACCGTGGTCCAGGCCCCGGCTTCGACACTGCGGCGAAGGATGTCGAACTCGAGGCCGTCCTGCGCATCGAACACGGCAAGGTTGACCATGGTTTTCAGCGTGTCCGCCTCGCCTTCGGCGGGCTTGGCAACGGATTCGGCATAGGCGTTCACCGAGCCGAGCGCCTCGTCCCAGATCGAGGACATGGAGCCGGTACGGTCGAGCAGGATGTATGAGTGAACGGATGTGGCACTCGTCAAGAGCTGGGTCTCCTGCGGCTTGGCAATGGCGGGAAGGGATGCGGCCCCGAACAGGGCGGCGGCGAGAATCAGTTTGCGCATGGGCGTCCTCCATCAGTAATCAGGCCTTCACCCTAGTTTCCGAATGCGGCGGCAGGGCGGCGCGCCGGGGGCAGGGCCGGGGTGATTTGGCGACAGGGTCGAGCTGGCGATTTGCAGCGCCGGCGGTTTCGCCTATGGACCGGAGGCAACCGAAAGGAGTGCTGCATGGACCCGCAAGTCGTCCTCCTTGTCGCCGACCGGATCGGCGTCTTCGTCTTCGCGATCTCCGGCGGCATTGTCGCGGTGCGCAAGGACATGGACCTGTTCGGCGTCATCGTGCTCGCCTTCCTGCCGGCCATTGGCGGGGGGACCTTGCGCGACCTCATCCTCGACGTGCCGGTCTTCTGGCTGGCCGACGGGGCAACGCTCCTGCTGGCGCTCGCAGGCGGGCTCGCCGCCTTCGTGCTGCACCGCCCGCTCGAAGCCTTCCGGCCCCTGCGCTGGGCCGACGCCATCGGCATGGCCCTCTTCGCCGTGACCGGGGCCGCCAAGGCTGCCGAGCTTGGCCACGGGCTCAGCGTCGTCCTCATCATGGGCGTCATGACGGCGAGCGCGGGCGGCCTGTTGCGCGATGTCGTGGCGAACCAGGAGCCGCTCCTGCTCAAGCAGGACATCTATGCCACGGCGGCGCTGCTCGGATCGCTTGTCTATTTCCTGGCGCTCGCCTCCGGGCTTGCAGAGGAAGTCGCGTTTCTTGCTGGCCTGGTGGCTGGCTTTGCCTTGCGGGCCCTCGCGATCATTTTCGGCCTGTCGCTGCCCAAGTCGCCGTTCTAGAGGGTGCGGCCAGCCTCAATTTCTCTTCTCGTCCATGCGAATTCATCATATAAGCAAGCATGGAAAAACGTTCAAACAAATCCACTTCCAAGCGGGATGAATCCGGAATTTACTTCGAGCTGAAGGACGGGCGCAAAATAGCTGTGCCGCCTGCTGGCGGGCGCTTCACAAAGTTGCAGATCAGGCAGGCCGTTCGCCAAGCGGTTGCCGCCCGCAGCTCGACAAAAGCCGGTTGAAAAGCAGAGCCTATATACAATCGGTCTTCATCAATTGTCCGTTCACAGCGGATTATAATCCCATGTTCCGGGCACTGGTCTTTGCGGTCGTAGATTGCGGATTTCGGCCGCGATGCGCGCGCGAAAACAATGATGGCGCCGAGATTCGGCTTCAGAAAATTCAGGCCATCATCGAGAATTGCAAATTTGGCATTCACGACCTCTCGAACATGACCCTGGACAATAACAGCGGCCTGCCCCGGTTCAACATGCCCCTCGAACTGGGCCTGTTTCTCGGTGCCAAGCGCTATGGCGATGATACGCAGAAAGAGAAGCGCATCCTGATCCTTGATTCGGAGCCATATCGTTACCAGCAAGCCATATCCGACATTTCCGGCCAGGACGTCGATTCCCATGACGGAAACCCCGAACAGGCCATCCGGCGCGTTCGGGACTGGTTGAACAATGTCTCCCGGAGACGATCCATTCCCGGGGCGAGTCATGTGATTGAGCGATACCGGGCCTATGAGATTGACTATCCGCAGATCTGCGCCGCCTTGAAGTATGACGAGATCGACCTGCCGTTCAACGACCTTTGGGAAACAATGACCGAATGGCAGAAACTCAAGACAGAAATGCCGCAGGCATCCGCCAGCGTCTAGAGGGCGCGGCTCGCGACAACTTCGTACGCGCGGATTTCGCGTTCGAGGAATTTCACGCCGGCGAGCGCGCTGCGCCAGCGGTCCATGTGCGGCATCCTGAAATGCGCCTCGAGCGCTTCCCAGCTTTCCCAGCGCTCGATCACCTGCATGACCTGCGGATCGAGCACGTCGAGCGCATAGGCATAGCTGATGCAGCCGCCCTCGGCCCGGCTGGCCTTGATCTGCGCTTCGGCAGCGGCGCGGACCTTGTCGAAGTCGCCCGCCTCGGCCATGCGGACATGGCCCTCAACCACGATCATTCTTTCACCTCTATGTCCATCACGAGGGTGTCTGCGACATCTTCGGGGCTGCGCTCATAGGACAGGCGCACCTGAGTCCGGCCGGGCGCGACGCCCTCGAAGGCGAAAACCTGGACCCCTCCGCTGCCGACGATGCCCTCGGGAGCCGGGTCGGCGACATAGTCGTCGGCGAGCTGGCGGACCACGGCCTCGTCGCCGCCCGTCTGCGTCCAGTAATAGCCGGTCGTCGGATTGGACTCGAGGCGGAGGGTCAGCCGGCCGCCGGAGCGGAGGCTGACCCGCGCCGGGCTTTGCGGATTGTCGAGGGTCTGCATGGCTGTGTCCGGCGCGGGCGTATCATGCCCAAGGAGTCCGCAGCCGCCAAGGACAAGGGCAATACCGGCGATAAAGTGTTTCATCGGGTTGGCTCCAGCCAAGGGGTTGCAAGGGCGCGGGCATCCTCGAACGCGGCAATCGACGCCTCGCGGGTCAGGCTCTGGCCGATCTCGTCGAGCCCGGCGAGGAGGTTCGCCTTGCGGCCGGGATCGATGGCGAACGGGATTGTCTCGCCGTCGGGGGTTGTCAGGGCCTCGCGGGCAAGGTCAACGGTGAAGACATGGTTGCCGCCGCCCGCCAGCGCCGCGAGGCGCGCCACGGTGTCGCCCGGCAAGGCGACCGGCAGGATGCCGTTCTTGAAGCAGTTATTATGGAAGATGTCGGCAAAGGACGGCGCGATGACGCAGGTGATGCCCTGGTCGAGCAGGGCCCAGGGCGCATGCTCGCGGGACGATCCGCAGCCGAAATTCTCCCCGGCAATGAGGATCGCCGCGCCGGCATAGGCCGGCCTGTTCAGCACGAAATCCGGATCGGGCGTCCCGTCCGCCCTGATCTTGAGGTCGTAGAAAAGCCCCTCGGCCAGCCCGGTCCGGCTCGTCGTCTTCAGGAACTGCTTGGGGACGATCATGTCGGTATCGACATTGGACATGGGTTTGCCCTTGTCGAGGAGCGGTGCGGCGGTGCCGGTGAGCGTCGCGAAGGCTTTCATGCGCTTATCTTACGAGCCGGAATGCGTGATGAACAGGGTCGGGACGCCGAGCGTGCCGTCCCGCACGGTGAAGACGCGGGTGCCGGGCTTGCGGCCGGTTCGGATGTCCGAGACGGAGAGCCCGGCCCCGGCCAGCCGGTCGCGGGCCGCCTCGATGTCGCCGATTGCCCAGGTCAGCCCCCAGATCGTGTCCGGCGCGTCCGGCTCCCGGGTCTCGCCGAGCCGGTGGATGACCTCGAAGGTAAGCCCGCCGGTGCGGAAGAAGAGAAAGCGCGTCTTCCATTCCTCCGCCGTCCGGTCGAGGCGGAGGTCGAGGCCGAGCCGGGCGCCGTAAAGGGCGGCTGCCCGGTCCGGATTCGGCGTCGAGATGACGACATGGTCGAGCGCGGAGACCTCGCCCGGCATGGCGGCAGGATGCGCCGACGCGACCCTGTCCGGCTCGACCAGGAAGAGCTTGATGCCGGCCGTCGCCTTGTCATCGCATCGCACGCGCCGCCAGGCGCGCTGGCCGCGCCCGCCAAGGTCCCGGCTTGCGGCCTGCGTGACGGGTCCGGGCGCGAGGCCGCGGCGCTCGAGAAGCTTGCGGTCGCCTGCAAGATCGTCTGACCGGAAGACAAGGGATGACAGATGGGACCCGCGTTCGGCCAGCATGTCCCTCAGGCGGCCTGCGACCGGACCGTCACCCTCGGGCGCCATGAGTTCCACGGCCGTATTGGCGACCCGGAAGAGTGCCGCGGCGCTGCCGCCCGCCTCGTCCCGGCTCTGCCAGTCGGGTGCCCGGCCGAGCAGGGCGGCATAATCAGCAGAACCGGCCGCGATGTCCGGGCAGAGGAGAACGGCGTGGTCGAGCCCGGCGATCAAGCCCTGGCGCTTTGTTGCGGCAGGAGGTCGCCGACGCCCTTGAAGCGGGGCAGCGCCTCGATGCGGGCCATCCAGCGGCGCACATTGGCATAGGGCTTGAGGTCAATCTGCCCCTGGCCCGAATAGGCCGTGATGCCGTAGATGTCGAGGTCGGCAATCGTCGCCGCCGCCCCGACGAGCCAGGACTTGCCGTCGAGCAGCACGTTCAGTTCCTTCAGCCCGTTCTGGGCCGCGACGAGGTTTGCCTCCGCCGCGTGTTCGGAAAACTGGAAGAAGCCGAGCTTTGCCGCCCGCGTGCGGTAGATGCCGGTCGAGATCTGGCCGGCGCCCCAGAGCTGCCATTCGCGGGCGCGCAGGCGCTCGGACCGGTTCGCGCCGCCGAACTGGCCGGTCTCGTCAGCAAGATAGTCGAGGATGACTGCGGACTGGCAGAGGCATTCCTTCTTCTCGTGGTCCTCCAGCACGGGAACCTGACCATAGCGGTTCTTGGCCAGGAAGGCGTCAGCCTTGTGCGCGCCGGAGCGCAGGTCGACATGCTCGTAATTGAAGGGCGTTCCGGTCAGGGTCAGCATCAGGCCGACCTTGTAGGCGGGCCCGGAGGCGAAAATGCCGTGCAGCGTGTAGCGGGTCATGGGGGCTCCTGTTGTGCGATGCACTGATGGCATGGAGCCGGGCGGGGGAGCAATGGCCGGATTGCGTCACGCCGGTTCAGGAAACGGCGAGGCGAACCCTTCCGGCGGAAGCCGGGAGACATTGGCAACGAAGCTGATCGTGCTGTAGGCACCGCACAGGGCGAGAATTTCAAGTTGCTCGCCCGGGTTCCAGTCGCGCCGGAAGGCCGCGAGGAGCGCGTCGTCGAGGGTGCCGGAGCGGCACAGGCTATCGATCGCGGCGAGCAGGGCGGCTTCGCGACCGTTCCAGCAGGGCGCGTCCGGCGGTCCGAGCCGCGTCGCAGCGACCTGCTCGCCGGTCAACTTTGCGGCGCGGGCGAAAATGGCAGCGTGGACGCCCCATTCATAGGCGCAGTTGAGGTTCCCTGTGACGCGCAAGATGACGATCTCCCGGCTTCGCAGGTCCAGCGGACTGTCTTTGTCGAGGAGGTTCGGCACGCCCTTGCGCAGGAACCGTTCGCTGTTGGCAAAGACCCGGAACAGGGACAGGAGATAGCCGTCCTGCTTTGGGTAGGCATCGAGGAGGCGCGCAAGGCTTTCCGGAAAGGGCGGCTCGACAGGAGCAAGGGAACGGGTCATGTACAGTGCTCGCTACGTTAAACGTAGCAATACTTATGCTACATTTTGTGTAGCGTCAAGACCGGAGCCGACCCATGACGAAATCTCCCGGCAAAGCTGTGCGCGGATCGACGACCGGGCGGCCGATCATGGTCCTGCTTGACCTGCTCGGGCAACGCTGGACGCTACGGATCCTGTGGGAATTGAACAAGGTCCCGCTCAGCTTCCGCGCCCTGCAGGAGGCTTGCGGCGGGCCGTCTCCAACCGTGCTAAACGCGCGGCTGAAAGCCCTGAAGGCTTTCAATTTGGCTGAGCACTCGCCGCAAGGCTACCGACTGACCGACGAGGGCCGGTCATTGGGGGAAATCCTTCTCCGGCTGGACGCGTGGTCCGGGGACTGGGCCTCTGGCCTGTCCCCGGACTGAACCGCAAAGCTGTCAGGAACCGGTCGGTTCGGCCGCTGCCATGGCGATGATCGTCGCCATGCCGCCGCCGCCCGTGGAAAGCGTATAGGCCGAGACATCGCCGACTTTCGGCTCTTCGTCGGATACGGTGAAGGTGGCGCAGACCGGGCCCTCGGGGGTCTCGCCGCAGAGGGTCGCGGTCGCCTCGTCCCAGGTATAGGGCGCGATCGTTCCGTCCGGCAGGGTCGCCATCGAGGTCGCGTCGTCGAACACATAGGTCGCCGTCGTGCCGTCATCACCGGCAAACTCGATGGTCATCGAGTCGGCAAAGGCAGGCATGGCAAGGACGGCGAAGGCCCCCGCTGCGGCCAGGAATTTCTTCATTGTGCATCTCCCATAAATCGGCCTCTGAGTGGCGGGCCGTTCCAGCCCGCAGGACCATGTCCCTGCGGCAAGCAGGAGAATTAACCATTCAGGGCCGAGCGGCAAGCAGGAGGCGCATCACCGGACTGCGAGGCTAGCCGATCACGCCCGTGACCGCCGCGCGCGCCGCGAGCGCCGGGCTCATAAGGTGGGTCCGGCCGCCCCGGCCCTGGCGGCCCTCGAAGTTGCGGTTGGAGGTCGAGGCGCAGCGCTCGCCGGGCGCGAGGATGTCGGGGTTCATGCCGAGGCACATGGAACAGCCGGGCTCGCGCCACTCGAAGCCCGCCGCCGTGAACACCTCGTCGAGCCCCTCGGCTTCGGCTTGCGCGCGGACAAGGCCGGACCCCGGAACGACCATGGCGCGAACGCCGGGCGCAACGGATTGGCCGCGGGCAATTTCGGCAGCGGCCCGCAGGTCCTCGATGCGCGAGTTGGTGCACGAGCCGATGAAGGCACGCTGGACCGGCGTGCCGGCAATCGGTGCCCCGGCTTCGAGGCCCATATAGTCGAGTGCGCGCTCGCAGGCGCTGCGCCTGACCGGATCGGCGATGTCTTCGGGGCGCGGGATGCGGCCGGAGAGCGGGATCGCCTGTTCCGGGCTCGTCCCCCAGGTCACGGTCGGCTCGACCTCGTCGCCCCTGACATGGACAAGCGCGTCCCAGACCGCATCGGCATCGGAAAACAGCGTGTCCCAATAGCGCCGGGCGACCTCCCAGACCCCGGCCTTCGGCATGGTCGGACGGCCGGCCATGTAGGCGAAGGTCGTCTCGTCGGGCGCGATCAGACCGGCGCGGGCGCCTGCCTC
>CAYSED010000100.1:0-10049 GCA_964429935.1 uncultured Hyphomonadaceae bacterium | reverse complement strand
ATAGCGCATGGCGGCCAGCGTATCGGCCGTCTCGCCGGACTGGGTGACGAACAGTGCCAGCCCTCCCGGCAGGAGTTTCGGCTCGCGGTAACGGAACTCGGAGGCGATATCGATCTTGATCGGCAATCCGGCGATCTGCTCGAACCAGTATTCCGCGACGGCGCAGGCATAATAGGCCGTGCCGCAGGCGACCATCTGTATGCCCTTTATGTCGGCAAGATCGACCGATCCGGTATCCGGAAGCGTGATCCTTTCTTCGAGGGCATCGACATAGGCGCTGATCGTCCGGGCACAGGCTTCCGGCTGCTCGAAGATTTCCTTCTGCATGAAATGGCGATAGTTGCCCTTCTCGACCGCCGCACCGGCACCTTGCACGAGCGTTTCGGAACGAGCCGTCTCCTGGTTCTCAGCGTCGAATATCCGGATCGTTTCCCGTGTCAGGACGCACCAGTCGCCTTCCTCCAGGTAGATCACGCGCTGCGTGAACGGCGCGAGCGCCAGCGCGTCGGAACCGAGGAACATTTCGCCAGTGCCGACGCCAATCGCCAGAGGCGAGCCGCGCCGGGCTCCGATCAGGAGATCGTCATGTCCCTCGAACAGGACGGCAATCGCAAAGGCGCCCTGCAGCCGCGCCAATGTATGCCGGACGGCGGCTTCCGGCGCGTCGCCAGCTTTCAGGCGGGACGCGATGCAGTGCGCGATGGTTTCTGAATCGGTTTCGGTCTCGAACCTGTGCCCGGCCTGTTCCAGTTCTTTGCGAAGGGCCCGGAAATTCTCGATGATGCCATTATGGACGATGACGACCGGACCGGACTTGTGCGGATGGGCATTGCGTTCGACCGCTTCGCCATGGGTCGCCCATCTTGTATGCCCGATGCCCGTTGTGCCCGAAACCGGCGCTTCGGCGAGAACCTTGCGGAGGTTCTCCAGCTTGCCCTCCGCCCGGCGCCGGTCGAGCTTGCCGCCGTCGAGGGTCGCGATGCCGGCGCTGTCATAGCCCCGGTATTCGAGGCGCTGCAACGCGTCGACCAGGCGCGGTGCCGCTGGCGAGGTGCCGAGAATGCCGATAATGCCGCACATGAAAAGGCCTCCTCGTCGCCCTAATATCCTGCGACCCCTGATAGATAGGTTCTTGCCGATTGCAAAAGTCTCTCTGCTTTGCGACTTGAGAAAGACCACTGGAGGGCCGTGTGATGACACGAAAGTATTTCGGGACCGATGGCATACGCGGGCAGGCGAACACCGCCCCGATGACGCCCGAGATTGCCTTGCGCCTTGGCATGGCGGCCGGCAAGTATTTCATGTCGACGGATCCGCGGCGGCATTCGGTGGTGATCGGCAAGGATACGAGGCTGTCAGGCTACATGATCGAGCCGGCGCTTGTCGCAGGGTTCACCGCAGTCGGCATGGACGTGACGCTGTTCGGACCCCTCCCCACTCCGGGCGTTGCTGTCATGACCAGGTCGCTTCGGGCCGATCTCGGCGTGATGATCTCAGCCTCGCACAATGCCTATCATGACAATGGCCTCAAACTGTTCGGACCGGACGGCTACAAGCTCTCCGATGCGATCGAGCTCGAAATCGAGCACCTGATGGATCGCCCGCTCGATGAAAAGCTCGCCGCGCCAAACGCCCTTGGCCGGGCCTTGCGCATCGACGAGGCGACGTCGCGCTATATCGAGATCGTCAAGGCCACTTTCCCGCGCGGCATGCGGCTGACCGGGCTACGGGTCGTCGTCGATTGCGCCAACGGGGCGGCCTACAAGGTTGCGCCGAGGGCACTCTATGAACTGGGTGCCGAGGTCATTCCCATCGGCGTGTCGCCAGACGGGTTCAACATCAATGATGAGGTCGGCTCGACGAACACGGCGGCCCTGAAAGAGGCGGTCACGAAATATCGCGCCGATATCGGCATTGCCCTCGACGGCGATGCCGACCGCTGCATCCTCATCGACGAAAAGGCGAACGAGATCGACGGCGACCAGCTTATCGGCCTCATCGCGTCAGAGTGGCAAGCCGCCGGCAAGCTCGCAAAGCCGGCCGTCGTTGCCACGGTGATGTCCAATCTCGGCCTCGAGACACATCTGTCGAAGCTCGGCATTGCGCTGGAACGCACCAGGGTGGGCGACCGCTATGTGGTCGAGAAGATGCGGGCCGAGGGCATCAATCTCGGCGGCGAACAGTCCGGCCACATCATCCTGTCGGATGTCTCGACGACCGGCGACGGGCTTGTCGCCGCCTTGCAGGTCCTCGCCATCATGGTTGTGCGGGGAAAGCCCCTGTCGGAGATTGCCCGCGTCTTCACGCCTGCGCCGCAGAAACTCATCAACATCAAGTATGGCAAGCTCGATCCTCTCGAGAACGAGACGGTCAGGTCGGTGATCGCGAAGGTCGAAAAGCGGCTCGGCAAAACGGGGCGGCTGGTCATCCGCAAGTCCGGCACCGAGCCGCTCATCCGCGTCATGGCCGAGGCGGAGGATGCAGACCTGATGGCCGAGGCCGCCAATGAAGTCGCCGATGCCGTCAGCGCGGCCCTCTGACCGGCGGGCGAGATGCGGCGTGGACATCGACTTTCCCGCGCCTTTCGCCTAATTCGGGATTATCGGCCGGGAACATATGCCGATGAGTGAGGTACCCGATATGGCGCTCGAAGCTTCGAGGCGCGTCGCAGCGACGCCCGACATAGACATCGCCAAGGATGTTCTGGCGCGCGAGGCGGCAGCGCTTGGCGTTCTCGCCGACAGTCTGGACGAAAGCTTTTCCGGCGTCGTTTCGCGCATCATGAAGGTGAACGGCCGCGTCATCTGCGTCGGGGTAGGCAAGTCCGGGCATATCGCCCGCAAGATCGCCGCGACGCTGTCTTCGACCGGCACCGCCGCCTATTTCGTGCATCCGACAGAGGCAAGCCATGGCGACCTTGGCATGATCCAGGTCAATGACGTGGTCTTCGCCCTGTCCCGTTCCGGAGAGACAACCGAACTTGACGACCTGATCCAGTATACCCGCCGGTTCGGTGTCGGCCTGATTGCGATGACCGGACAGGGCGGCAGTTCGCTCGCCCGCGCGGCCGACCACGTCTTGCTCATCCCGGAAGTGCCCGAGGCCTGCGAGGAAACCCAGGCACCGACCACGTCGACGACCATGATGCTGGCGCTTGGCGATGCCCTCGCCATCGCGCTCCTGAGGCGCCGATCCTTTGATTCGAGCCATTTCAAGCTGTTCCATCCAGGCGGCCGCCTCGGGGCGATGCTCAAGACGGCTGCAGACCTGATGCATTCGGGCAGCTTCGTGCCGCTTGTGGCGTCCGGCACGAGCCTTGCCGACGGCCTTGGCGAACTGTCGGAAAAGGGGTTTGGCTGCGTCGGGATTACCGATGCCGACGGACGGCTCTCGGGCGTCCTGACTGATGGCGACCTGCGGCGCATGATTGCCGCGAAGCGGCAGGCCGCGACGGTCGACGAGATCATGACACCCCGGCCGAGCACGGTCAGGCCGGGCGAACTGGCCGGCGCGCTCCTCCAGATCATGAATGACCGGAAGATCACGCAGCTCTTCGTCGTCGAGGACGGACGTCCGGTCGGAATCATCCACATGCACGACATCCTGCGGGCCGGGGTCGCCTGACCGGGCGTTTCGGACTATCCACCGCGTAGGACCAGTCAAAAGGACCGAAGGCCACATGGCAGACACGCAGCGCAATTCTCCTGCCCGGCCCGAAGTGACCGTTGCCAGCCCGGCCGGACGCAAGGCGACTTTCTCGAATACCGGGCCGGCTGCATGGATTCTCGGCCCGTGCGTCCTGGAAAGCGCCGAACACGCCTTGTTCATGGCGACCGAGATCCGCACCCTTGCTGACCGGCTTGGCGTCGAGGTCGTCTACAAGACCTCCTTCGACAAGGCGAACCGGACGAGCGCCACCGGCTATCGCGGCCTCGGCCTCGACGAGGCTGCCGAGATATTCCGTGCTGTCCGGACCGAGATCGGCTTGCCGGTCCTGACGGACGTCCACCTGCCGGAACAGTGCGCCGCCGTCGCCGAATTCGCAGACATCCTGCAGATACCGGCCTTCCTGTGCCGCCAGACCGACATCCTGCAGGCCGCCGCCGAGACCGGCCGCGCGATCAATGTCAAGAAAGGGCAGTTCCTCGCGCCCTGGGACATGCGACACGTCGTCGACAAGCTCGCAGGGTTTGGAGCCAAAGACATCATGGTCACAGAGCGCGGGGTCAGTTTCGGCTACAACACGCTGGTGACGGACATGCGCGCCATCCCGGAGCTTCGCGCGACCGGCGTTCCGGTGATCTTCGATGCCACCCATTCGGTCCAGCAGCCGGGCGGTCAGGGCGCATCCTCCGGCGGCCAGCGCGAGTTCGCGCCGGTCCTTGCCCGCGCTGCGGCCGCTGTTGGCGTTGCGGGCGTGTTCATGGAAACCCATGACAATCCCGACCATGCGCCATCTGACGGGCCGAACATGATCCGGCTCGGAGAGCTCGATGGCGTCATCCGGTCGGTGCAGGCGTTTGACACTCTCTACAAGTCGATGGACCTGCCGCTTTAGGGTCGTTCGTCCCAGGACCGTACAGACGTCTGACGGCCCGCGCCAATGTCGATCACCCCGAACGCCCCGGTGCGCAGCTTTCGCGGGTGACCGGCCGCGTTTCCGGTGGCTTCAAGCGCATAGCGGGCGATGCCATTGCTCGTTACGGCGACGACGCGGCCATCCGGCCAGTCCCTCGACACGCGACTGAAAAAATCCTTCCAGCCCTCGATCAGCCCTGCTGCGTCCACCTGCCAGCCGTCCGGCGGGATGCCTTCCCGTTCCCACAGGGTTATCGCCGCCTCGCCGATCCGGGCGATGACATCGGCTTCGGGACGGCCTTCATCGTGCCCATGGTCAAGTTCGGTCAGAAAGGGTTCGGTGCCGACGGAGAGCGCCGGGTCAAGCGCAGCGGCGATCATGGCAGCGGTCTGCGTGGTCCGTTTCAGGGGCGACGAGACAATGGCGTCCACCCTCCTATGTCCCTCGGCAAGGTATCTGCCGAGTGCTTCAGCCTGCCGGATGCCGGACGAAGACAGAGGCAGGTCCGTGCGCGCTCCGATGCGGAGCACCGTGTCTCCGGGCCCGAACGTGTTGCCGTGGCGGACGATCAGGAGCTCGGTCATGGCGCAAAGTATGACGCGTCCGGATCGCCATGCTCGCGGATCAGCGCTTCGAGCCTCGTCACGTCCTCCGGCGCATCCACGCCGCTGGTTGATACCGGAGCCGCGGCGACTTCGACGCAGCGGACGCGCAGGCCGCTTTCCAGCAGTCTCAGCTGTTCGAGGCCCTCAAGCACCTCGTAAGGCGATGGCGGCGTGGCCACGAACGCCTTCAGTGCCCCGAGCGTGAACCCGTAGAGGCCGACATGGCGATGCACCGGCGAGAGCGGCGAGGCCGCGCGCAAGGCCGCCTCGTTCCGCATGGCCGGCAGGATCTGCTTGGAAAACCAGATCGCCATGCCGGACCGGTCGATGAGGCAGGTCGTGCCGCTGAACGGCGTGGCCTGCTTGGCCAAGCGCAGGCGGTCGAGCGCGTCCCATGACAGGCGAATGCAGGGCGTCGCGACGTCCGCCCCGCCTTGCGCCAGCGCCGCGACGGTGCCGGTGACATAGTCGACGGGCACGAAGGGGGCGTCGCCCTGCATGTTGACAACGAACTCAGGTTCGGCCCCGAGCACCTTGGCAGCGGCCAGGGCGCGGTCGGAGCCGGTCTCGCAGTCGGCCGGCGTGAGGACGCAATTGATCGCCAAGTCCTCGCAATGCCGGGCGATGCGGGCATCATCCGTTGCGACGACATAGTCAGTGTCGTTAAGGGCTTCCGCGGCCATCCGGGCGCGCCGGGCGACGCGGGAGACAAGGCTGTGCCCCGAAACAAGAGCAAGCGGCTTGCCGGGAAACCGGGTCGATCCATGGCGGGCCGGAACGACAATCAGCGTGCGCATGGCGTTCCGTCCCCGCCCCGGCCAGCGGCCGCCAGCCTCATGACCTTATTTGGACCCGACCTGATCGGCAGGAGCCGATGCCGACAGCGCACCGTGACACCGCTTGTATTTCTCGCCCGATCCGCAGGGACACGGGGCATTGCGGGGCGTGCGGTCCCAGTCTTTCGGACGCTCGCCAATGGCCTGTCTCGGGGCTTGCGCGGCAATCGCGGCTGCCGACGGGCGCGGCGTTCCGACCGGTTCGCCTCCGGCGACATTCTGGCCGGTTGCCGGGTCGATCTTGGTCTCGGTCATCTGCGGCGGACGCAGCGCGGGCGGCGGCGGAGCCTGGATCTGCAGGTTCATCAGGACCCTTGTGACATCGGTCCGCAGGTCGGTCAGCATCGTGTCGAACAGGTTGAAGGCCTCGGACTTGAACTCGTTCAGCGGGTCACGCTGGCCATAGCCGCGCAGGCCGATGACCGAGCGGAGCTGGTCGATCTGCTGGAGGTGCTCGCGCCAGCTCCGGTCGATCAGTTGCAGGAGAACCTGCCGCTCGATGCTCTCGATCCGGTCAGCGCCCACCTTGGCAACCTTGTCGGCAAACGCCTCTTCGGTCGCCGCGAGGATGCGGCCCCGCACTTCTTCGTTGGCGACCCCTTCTTCGGCGGCCCATTCAGCGACAGGCAGGTTGAGACCGAACTGGGTCTTCAGGCTTTCGGTCAGGCCGGCGACATCCCACTGCTCGGCATAGGCTTTTTCCGGCATGTGCTTGAGGACAAGGTCCTGCACGACATCGGCGCGCATGTCGGAGATCACGTCGGACACATTGGCCGCGTGCATGAAGTCACGGCGCTGCTCGAAGATCGCCTTGCGCTGGTCGTTGATGACATCGTCATATTTGAGGACGTTCTTGCGCATCTCGAAATTGCGCTGCTCGATCTTGGCCTGCGAGGTCTGCATGGCCTTGGTCATCCACGGATGGGTGATGCCCTCGTCTTCCTTGATGCCGAGGCGGCGCATCACGGTGTCGAGCCGGTCGCCCGCGAATATGCGCATCAGGTCGTCTTCGATGGAAATGTAGAACTTCGACTTGCCGGGGTCGCCCTGCCGGCCGGTGCGGCCGCGAAGCTGGTTGTCGATCCGGCGGCTTTCATGCCGCTCCGTGCCGAGCACGTAGAGCCCGCCCGCATCAAGCGCCTTCTTCTTGCGCACTTCGACTTCAGCCCGGATCTGCGAGGCAAGTGTCGCCTTCTCGCCGTCGGTCAGTTCCCGCCCGAGGCGCGACTCTTCAGCGGCGGTGCGCTCTTCGAGGATCATGTCGAAATTGCCGCCGAGCTGGATGTCGTCACCGTGCCAGGCACGCCGGCCAGCGCAACGATGCTCGCTTCCTTCTCGTGATGGCGCGCGTTCAGCACCTGGTGCGGCACCCCGGCCGCGCCGAGCAGCGTCGAGATCAGCTCGGACTTCTCGATCGATGTCGTGCCGAGCAGGACCGGCTGCTGGCGGGCGCGGCAGTCCTTCACTTCCTCGATGATGGCCTTGTATTTTTCCTTCGCCGTCCGGTAGACGACATCGTCCTCGTCAAGGCGCTTGATCGGCTTGTTGGTCGGCAGGTCGATCACGTCGAGCTTGTAGATATTGTCGAACTCGGCCGCCTCGGTCAGAGCCGTGCCGGTCATCCCGGCGAGTTTCCCGTAGAGCCGGAAATAGTTCTGGTAGGTGATAGAGGCGAGCGTCTGGTTCTCGGGCTTGATGTCGACCTTTTCCTTCGCCTCGATGGCCTGGTGCAGGCCTTCGGACAGGCGGCGGCCCTCCATCATGCGCCCGGTGAACTCGTCGATCAGCATGACCTCGCCGTCGCGCACGATATAGTCCTTGTCGCGGGTGAACATCTTGTGCGCGCGCAGCGCCTGATTGGCATGGTGCACGATCGTGATGTTCGACGGCTCCCAGAGCGAGCCGGTGAGGATGCCCGCCGCTTCGAGCATGCCCTCCATTTTTTCGATGCCGTCCTCGGTGAAGATGCAGGAGCGCTGCTTTTCGTCGAGCTCGAAGTCCCCGGCCTCGAGGCGCGGGATCAGCGCGTCGACGGTCTTGTAGAGTTCCGAACGGTCGTCCGTCGGCCCGGAAATGATGAGCGGCGTGCGCGCCTCGTCGATCAGGATGGAGTCGACCTCATCGACGATCGCGTAGACATGCCCGCGCTGGACCATCTGCTCGAGCGAGTATTTCATGTTGTCGCGCAGGTAGTCGAAACCGAACTCGTTGTTCGTGCCATAGGTGATGTCAGCGGCATAGGCCGCCTTGCGCCCGGCATCGTCGATGCCGTGGACGATGACGCCATAGGTCATGCCGAGAAAGGTGTAGATCTTGCCCATCCAGTCGGCATCGCGCCGGGCGAGATAGTCGTTCACCGTGATGACATGGACGCCGCGCCCGGCCAGCGCGTTGAGATAGGCCGCAAGGGTCGCCACGAGGGTCTTGCCCTCGCCGGTGCGCATCTCGGCAATCGCCCCGGAATGCAGGACCATGCCGCCCATGAGCTGGACATCGAAATGGCGCATCCCGAGCGCGCGCACCGAGGCTTCGCGCACCACGGCGAACGCTTCGGTCAGCAGGCTGTCGAGCGTCGCGCCCTCCTTCAGCCGGGCCCGGAACTCGGCGGTCTTGGCGCGCAGTTCGGCATCGGACAGCGCCTGCATCTTCGGTTCGAGCGCATTGATCCTGGAGACCTTCGATCGGAGCGGACTCAGCTTGCGGTCGTTCGATGAACCAAATACTTTGCGGGCAATCGACAACATGAGAACCAGAACCAATCTTTGCAGACGCTGGCGGGACAGGGCTTTCCGGCAGTCAGCGTCTTCTTAAGTTTCAGGCCGTAACCCTAACACGGCGCAATCCCGAGGCCATGGCTGTTTCTGCTCGACCAGTTGACTGCCGAGACTTAAGAACGCGCTCCGGCCAAGTCAATCCGGCCTCTGCCGTGCAACCAGGAGGACGAAAGGGTGTCGTCAATGCGTCGCTTTCAGGCCATCGCCCTCGGCCTCGCCGGCCTCGCGGCTGCGGCATGCGGGGATGCGCCGGACGCAAGCCCCGGCGGGCGGTCCCTGCGGATCGAGTCGCTCGCCGTCGCCACGGTCAACGGCGACACGATCTATCTCAGCGATGTCGAGCTTGAGGCAGTCGCGCAGGGGACGATTGCCCCCGGCGATCCGTTCGACCAGGCCCATCCGGATTTCCGCAGCGTGCTCGACCAGTTGATCGACCAGCGCCTTCTCGCCCAGGAAGCCGTGCGGCGGCGGCTCGACCGGTCCGAAGGGGCCCGCCACCGCCTGCAGGTTGCCCGCGAGCGCATCCTCGGCAACATCCTCGTCGAGAACCTCGTCGCGAGCGACGTGACCGAGGAAGCCATCCGCGAAATGTATGCCGAACAGGTCCGCCTTCAGCAGCTCGGCGACGAGGTCCGCATCAGCCTGATAACGGTCGCCGACGAGGACACCGCGAACCTCGTGGCAGGGGAACTCGCCGCCGGGGCCGAGTTCTCCGCCCTCGCCTTTCGCTACTCGACCGACGCCGGCAGCCGCATCGAGGGCGGCGACCTTGGCTATGTCGCGCCCGCCGACCAGCCCGAACCCTTTGCCAGCACGATCGGCAACACGCCCGTCGGCAGCGTCTCGGCGCCGTTTGCCCATGACGGCAACTGGCATGTCCTGAAGGTCAATGACCGCCGCCAGCGCGCGCCGAAGACGCTCGAGGAGATGCGCCCCGACATCGTCACCTTCCTGACCTATTCGCAAATCAACCAGATCCTGCGCTCGCTGCGCACAGGGGCCGAAATCGAGATCCTCGAGCGCGGCCGCCCGGCACCTCCCGCGTCCGACAGCGAAGAGTGAGACGAGCATGGCCTATCCCGTTTCCCCGTTCGCGCCAGCCGGGTTCCCGGACCTGCCAGCCGTCAGGGGCCTGAAGGCGGCCACCGCCTCGCGCGGCTTCTATGCCAGGCGGGGCATCGAGCGCGACGATACTTTTCTCTTTGCCTTCGATGAAGGCACGACCGCTGCCGGCGTCTTCACCATATCCAAGACC
>CAYSED010000099.1:0-10113 GCA_964429935.1 uncultured Hyphomonadaceae bacterium | reverse complement strand
GCGAGATTGAAGCAGTGGCACCATGAGCCACCTAACGCCTTGTCTGCACACTGGAAAATTGGTGCCCTTTGTACAGCGTTGCGGTGCACGGATTTCCGGTAACGCCCTGCTTTTATTCGGGTTAATTTGGCGCCAGGTGCAAAACGTGTCCTATGCCCAGAGCTGGCTGACCGGCATGGCGAACAGCCGGTCTCCGATGCGCTGAATGCGCTCGCCATCATGCAGGATGATGCCACAGGCAAAGGCCCCGCCTGCCGCTTCCTGCAGGCGCTTCAAGCCGCGCGTGTCGTCTGTCTTCACAGTAGCGGCTGCCTTGACCTCGATTCCGACAAGGCGGCGCTCACGCTCCAGGACGAAATCGACCTCGACCTTATCCTTGTCCCGGTAGTGGCTGATCAGCGCCGGATCGGGCGACAACGCTGACTGTTTCTCAAGCTCTGAATAGACAAACCCTTCGAGCAGCGTGCCGAGCCGGCTTCGGTCAGACTGGATGTCGCCCGCTCCGACCCGTCGCAGCGCTGCATGAAGGCCCGTATCGAGGAAGTGGAGCTTCGGGGTTTTGACCAGGCGCTTGTGGTCATTGCGGTGCCAGGCCCGGATACGCCGGAGAACGAACATCTGTTCCAGCAAGGTCAGCCAGCGATCAATCGTCTTGGCGTCCACGCCGAGAGGTGTGGCCAGAGAAGAGAGATTGAGAAGCTCGCCCGATGACAGAGCAGCATGGTCAAGAAGCCGCGAAAGTTCATCCGTCTTGGACACCGATGAAATCTCGGCGACATCGCGTGTTGCAAGCGCGCGGGCATAGGCGCGCAGCCAGGTCTGGCGGCGCTGCGGATCGCTCCGCGCCAAAGCTTCCGGATAGCCGCCCGCCAGAATGCGCGCGACGAAATCGGGCGTGCGCCCGGTTTCCAAGAGGGCGGGGAAATCTGCCTCGAAGGCCCTGTCGAGAAATCTGGGCGCGGCCTGCCGTTCAATCTCTGACTGGCTGAAGGGCAGGAGCTCGATCGTCTCCACACGGCCAGCAAGGGAATCCGGCGAGATGGTGCCCTTGAAGAGATCGACCGAGCCGGTGATCAGGAAACGCCCCGGGCGAGGGTCTTCATCGACAGCGCGCTTAAGTGCCAGAATGAGGCGCGGCGCGCGTTGCACTTCATCAATCACCGCATGGTCAAGGCCGCGCATGAAGCCGCCCGGATCGTCATTCGCAAACTGCCGGAACTGTTCGTCATCAAGCGTGATGAAGCTCATCTGCCGGTCGGCAGCGATCTTGCGCGCCAGTGTCGTCTTGCCCGACTGGCGCGGACCCACCAGGGCAACGATGCGGGTATCGCTTAGCGCGTCAAGCACACGCGGCTCGGCGTGGCGCGCCCTGGGCTTAGACTGATCCTGCATTGCTCACCGTCCGATCTGGAATCCTGCTCCGTCCAATCCGGAATTTAGGAGCGTCTGATTCGGAATGGAAGTCACGCTTTGCGCGACATCCACAACGGACGGGCGGGCCGGATAACAGATTGTGATCTCGCAAGCGCCCGCAAGGAATGGGCGTGCGGACCTGAAAGGCAAGATTAAAGGGTTGGCGCCCTTGGCCCCTTAACCCATTGTCTGCAAAGCGTTTTTCTGGCACCTCTTGCGAGACCTTGTGGCGCCCTCCTTTCCAAAAAATCCAATAGAAGCAGGGATTTCAGAGGGCGCCAACTTCCGGGCGGGGCCCTTTCGCAGTGTTGATTTCATTGTCGGCGCTCGGCTCAGAGGCGCGAGCCGCGCTGCTGAAAGCACGCAATATCCAAACAGCGGGAAACATTGAGGACGCGCAGCTTACCTGCCTTGCAGCGGTTCGAAACCATGACCTGCACGCGCTTGCAAGGCCTTGCGAACCCATGCCGCGATTTGCCGCTATTCCGACTGTTAGGTTTATTCGCCGAATGCGATCCTGCGCTTATGGCCCGCTATACCGAACAGGATATCGAACGCTCAATCCGGACCGTCGCATCGCTAATCGACCGGTTCGGAGATGTCTATTGGCCGATTCTGGAGCGACTGGAACAGGAGCTTGAGTCGCGTCGGTCACGGGCAGCGCGGTTGCAGCGATGCCTTCGAACCGAAGCATCAGCGAATGATCCGCTTGAACTCACAGTTTGTGATTTCAAGTCTGCAAGCAAAAGGGCGACGTAGTGATGAACTTCTTACTTCTTTCGATCGCGCCGTTGAGTGAGCGCTGATCCTGCTGCCGATTTCGCCGCTTTGGATGCTTTGGGGTTGCCGAGGGTTTTTGCAGCGGCGCTTGCAGCGGCCGATTTTGTCTCCTTGGCGGTCTTGTGCTGAGCAAGCGCCGAGCCCGCAGCTGACTTCGCCGTCTTTGTCACCCCCGCGCATCGGAGAGTTTTGGATGCAGCTGAAGCGGCTTTCCTTCCGGTTCGTTCGGTATTCTTGGCCATGATATCGATCCCATTTGCACCAGCCTTAGAGCTTACTCGATTCGAGGGTACAAATATAGAACACAGTTTTGGATCAGTTGGGGAACAACCCCTCTGGCACGGGGTGTGCGATCTTGAGGAGTTCGTCCCTTCGGTAGGCCATTGAGCCGCCATCGCCATAGGCAGGGCGGCTTGTGGCGTGGCCCATGAGGAGGCAACGCAGGCCATAGTCGAGCCCCGCTTCCAGCATGCGCTTTTCGAAGGAATGGCGGAACGAATAGATGACATGGTTCTCCGTCGGGAACAGGCCGCGATTGCGAAATGTGGTCATCAGGGATTGCGAGAGAAGGTCGCTGCGGTAGCGGTAATGCGGGAAGCCCTTCGGCGCGCGCTTCATTGCCTCAAGCGAGACGCCAACCAGCGGAATATCGCGGATCGAGGCGTTGGTCTTTATCTCGCGGCCCCGGCGCGGGCGGATGCGGATATAGGGGGCGTCCGTGTCGAGGCAGATGTCATCCTCGCGCAGGTTCGCGATCTCGCACGGGCGGCAACCGGTTTCGATGAGGGCATAGACGATGAGGCGGGCTTGGTCCTTGATGCCTTTGAGGGCGTCCGGCACAAGGATCTTCTCGCGCACCCAGTCGCTCTCGAAGGGCGGCACTTCGGTCTTAACGGTCTCCTTGAAGGAGAGGTTACGGAACGGGTTCTGTCGGGACTCCTAGCCTATATGCTTGAAGTACTCGGTCAGGAGCTTGCGCAGATTGCCGATATCGCGATTGGCCGTATTGGCCTGCAGTGCCTTGCCGCCCTTTTTCGGTTTCAGCCGCTCGCCCACCAGTGATAGAATTTCAGCGCATCGTCGCGCGTGATTTTGGTGACCGGCTTGTCGCCGACAACCTCAATGAAATAGCCGATGGGGCGCTGTTTCGTCTTCAGCCAGAGCCGCTTCTGGTTGGCCGACTTGGCGAGGAGTTCGCTGAAGGCGATCTTCTCGCAATAGATTTCGAAGACTTCAGACAGTTTTGGCGAGGGTCGCGGCGCCCCGCCAAGGAGGCCTTCGGCTTCGGTCTGCACGCGGGGCTTGGTGTCGCCCTTGTCGATCTGTTCGAAGGCGCGGATGCGCTCGATTATGTCATCAAGGCCGTATGTGATGGCGAGTTCGTCTGCCGGGATGTAGGAGAGGCCCCTTGCCGAGGCGCGCGCCCGTGCGGACTTGTAGCGCCGCTCGGCGAATTCGAGCTTGCGCGTGTCGACCACCTCCGGGCGGGCATAAAGGTCGAGCAGGGTTGCCCAGTACTGGTCATCGACCGCTTCCTGGGCGTTGCAGCGCTCACGGGCGATTTCGAGGGAATTGGTGCGCAGGGTCACGCGGATCGTATGGCGCCCGTCGAGATGGCGCAGGCGCGTCGGCACGCGGCGCACATCGTGCCATTTCTTGCCGCGCTTCTGGAGGTATCTGTCCTCTTCACGCATCGCCGGGGACTTTCCTTATGTGCTCTTTGATGCACGGAAAGTTACGCAAAATGCGGCCCGGATGAAATTCCGAGCGGTCAAAATAGGGCTTAAGCCCTTGTTTATTCTGTGTTTTTCTAGATTTCGATTGGAGCGGGCGATGAGATTCGAACTCACGACCCCAACCTTGGCAAGGTTGTGCTCTACCCCTGAGCTACGCCCGCGTCCTTGGGTAACGGTGCCGAGGCACCGGAAAGCGGGATAAAGCGCATCGGGCGGGGATTGGCAAGGGGGGAAACATGGGCACTCGCCTCGCGGCCCTATTCGGGGACCGGCGGGCGCAGTCGCCGCTTGGTCTTGTGCTCGCCCGCCGCCTCGCCCGTGAGCTTCTCGCCGCGCATGTAATGACGCTGCCAGCGCGCCTTCATGGCCTCGGCCTCCTTGGAGGCGAGCCGCTCGTTGAAGTCATTCCGGCTGTCGCGCCAGGCTTCGTATTCGGCCTTCAGGTCCGGATGGGCGTCGAGCCGGCGCAGGACCGGCTGGACATCCTCAAGCTTGGAATGCTCCATCAGCGTGATGAAGCAGAACGGTTCGCCCTTCTCGAAGCGGACCCGGCCCGGCCGCGTCATCTGCCAGTTCATCGTGAACGGAAAGGGCAGCCAGTCTGTCTCGACAAGGCCGGTCAGCGGCGTGATGCCATGCTTTGGCAGGTTCGGCGCACCGGTTGTCCATACCCCCCAGCCGGGCGGCGTGCGGAACAGGTGCCCGGTGTGAAAGGTCACGATGCCCTTGCGGAAATGGCTGCCGGCGAAGGTATCAACCCGCCCCGGTGCCTCGTCGGATGTCACGAGGATCGCGTTTTCCATCGGCCCGCCATCCCAGGCGATCTCGATATCGAACGGGCAGAGGATTTCCCAGCCGGTCGAGTTCGCCATGGTCAGCGGAAGGCAGCGATAGGGATGCCGGTCGGTAAAGGCGTCCATCCAGTCCCGCTGCGCCCGGCCGGGCACGATCTCGGGGGCGATGTCGTAGATCTTGTAGCAATCGAGTTGCATGGCGCGGCAGACCCTGTTCTGTGTCGGCAGAATGAAATCCTGGTTCCAATGCCGGAAAGCAGGCCATGCCCGCAAGCCCTGATGACCTCTTCAAGCTCCTCGACTCGCTGGAAATTCCGCACGAAACCCGCTGGCACGAGGCAACGTTCACCGTGCAGGAGGGCCGCCATCTCAAGGCTGCGCTGCCGGGCGGCCACACGAAGAACCTTTTCCTCAAGGACAAGGACGGTGCGCTTGTCCTCGTCTCGGCCTCGGTGGACAGCGCCCTGCCCTTGAACCAGCTTCACAAGCGCCTCGGCACGCGCCGCCTGTCCTTTGCCGATCCCGGCCTGATGCAGGACGTGCTGGGCGTTCAGCCAGGCTCCGTCACGGCTTTCGCCCTTGCCAATGACCGCGAGGCCCGTGTCCGCTTTGTCCTCGATGCGGCCCTCGAGGCGTTCGACCGGATCAATTTCCATCCGCTCGCAAACACGGCGACCACAGGCGTGTCGCTCGCAGGCTTCCGGCGGTTCGTGGCCGCGACCGGCCACGCCATCGAGACGGTGGACTTCACAGGCCTGTCCGGCGGCTGACGTCGCCGCGCCGCTGCGCGCCGTGTTGCGCTTTTTCGCCTTTGCCCCCAAATGAGCGCGAGCCAACCCATCGCGACCTGAAGGATGTTCCGATGCCCCATGCCGCCCCGCCGGACGCCCCGTCCGCCACCGATACCAGCGCCCATGTGGTCATGGGGTCTGACCAGACTTTCATGACCGATGTCATCGAGGCGTCCGGCCGGGTACCCGTCATCGTCGACTTCTGGGCCCCATGGTGCGGCCCGTGCCGGACCCTGATCCCGATTCTCGACCGCGTGGTGAACGAGCTTGCCGGCAAGGTGAGGCTCGTGAAGATCAATATCGACGAAAATCCCGGGATTGCCGGGCAGCTTGGCGTGCGGTCGATCCCGGCCGTGTTCGGCTTTCTCAAGGGCCGCCCTGTCGATGCCTTCCAGGGCGCTCTGCCGGAAGGCCAGGTCCGCAACTGGATCAACAAGCTCCTCACCGGCACCGACGGCGCAAAGGAAATCGCGGCGGCCCTCGGTGCCGCCGAAACCGCCTTCCAGAAGGGCGAGATCGGCGAGGCGGCTCAGATCTATGGCGGCGTCGTCAGCGCGAGCCCACAGAACGTCAAGGCAATCGCGGGCCTTGCCCGCTGCTTCCTCGCCAATGGCGAACCGGACCAGGCGCGCGAGGTGCTGGACATGGTACCGGAAGACCGCAGGACCGATCCCGACGTCAGGAGCGTGCAGCTCGCCATAGACCTGACTGCCAACGCGCCGCCGCCGGATGTCTTCGCCGAGGCGCTGGACTATGTCACCCGCAATCCCGATGACCATGATGCCCGGTTCGATCTTGCGGAAAAGTACATCGCCGCCGGCCGGAACGAGCGGGCTGCTGAGCACCTCCTCACTATTCTTGCAAGCAATCTCAACTGGCAGGAGGGCAAGGCGAAGGAAGCCCTGCTGAAAGTCTTCGAGGCGGCCGGTCCGAAAGACCCGGTCACCATCAATGGCCGCCGCCGCCTCTCTTCCCTCATGTTCGCCTAGGGCCTATCCGGAGGGCGCGATGCCCGTCAGCCAGTATCGCCACATATCGGACCTGCCGGACACCATAGCCGTGTTTCCGCTCGATGGGGTCGTGCTGTTTCCGGGCTGGCAGTTGCCGCTTAACATCTTCGAGCCGCGCTATCTCAACATGATCGACGACGCCATGGCGGGCAACCGCCTGATCGGCATGATCCAGACCGATGGCGGTCCGCGTACGCAGCCGAGCCTCGTGTCCGTCGGCTGCATCGGGCGGATCACGTCCTATGCCGAGACCGATGACGGGCGCTATCTCGTCACGCTGACCGGCATCTGCCGGTTCCGGCAGGTCGCCGAGCTTCGTTGCGCAACGCCCTATCGGCAGGTCCGGATCGGACTTGCCGCGTACGCTGCCGACCTTCGCCCGGCAGCCGTCCTCGGCTTGCCGCCCCGCGCCGCGCTCGATACGGCGTTCCGCAAGTACGCGATCGGCAACGGCATTGCCGCCGACTGGGAAGCTGTCGAGGACGCGCCGATGGAAACGCTCGTCAACGCCCTTGCGACCGGCTGTCCCTTCGAGCCGGCCGAACGCCAGGCCCTGCTCGAAGCGCCTGACCTTGCCGCGCGCTGCGAAACCCTCATCAAGCTCTTTGAACTGAATTCCAAGCCAGAGGACAGCCAGCTCCAGTGACCGACACGCCCTCCCCGCCCATGCCGGATCCCCGCCTTCTTGAGCTTCTCATCTGCCCCGTCTCGCGCGGCCGGCTCGACTATGACCGCGAGGCGCAGGAACTGGTCTCGAAGGCCGCAGGGCTCGCCTACCCTATCCGCGACGGCGTGCCGATCATGCTGGCCGACGAGGCGCGGCCCCTGGACGCAGATGCATGACCCCGCCTTGGCCCATCGAATTGCGCTTCCGCAAGTTCGCGCGGGAACTTGTCATCGCGTTCGATGACGGCACGGGCGGGTGCATCCCCTACAAGCGCCTGCGCGAAGAAAGTCCGTCGGCCGAGAACAAGGGCCATGGCAACCGCCCGCCACTGCCGCAAACGCCCGTTCCGGAAGACATCGACGTGATCTCCGCCGAGCCGTCGGGGCGCTATGCCGTGCGGATCGCGTTCAGCGACGGACACCGGACGGGGCTCTATACTTGGCCCCTCCTGCATGCGCTCGCAGCCACACCGGGAGCGAAGGCGCGCCCGGAATGATCGCTGCCATTGGCGACATTCACGGCGAAGCGGCACGCCTGCGGACCCTGCACGCCGCGATATTCGAGCACCACCGCCTCGCCGCCCCGCGCGATCCGCTGACCCTCGTCCACCTTGGCGACTATATCGATCGGGGCGCCGGCAGTTTCGAGGTGATCGAGACCCTGATGGCGCTTGACGGGAAGCCGGATGTCACGGCCGTTAACCTGCGCGGAAACCATGAACAGATGGTCCTCGACTGGATCGGCTCGAACGATGACCACGATCTCGACTTCTGGCTCGACAATGGCGGCTGGGCGACCGAGGCGAGCTACATTGCCCGGGGCTTCGCATCGATCTCGGAGGCGGCCGCGCATGTCGCCTGGATCCGCGCCTTGCCGACGATCCATCTCGATACGGCAAGGAAACTTGTCTTCGTCCATGCCGGGATCGAACCGCGAACCTTTCCCCTGGGCGAGGACCGGGTCCATCTCTGGACACGGTCGCCGCGTTTCTTCGATGCCGAGGCCTGGGATAATCCGGCACTGGAAGGCTGGCTCGTCGTCCACGGCCATACCCCCACCGCAGACAACGCGCCGGAAGTGGCCGGCACGCCTCCCCGGCGCATCAACCTTGACACGGGCGCAGTCTATGGCGGCCGCCTTACGGCCATGGTCCTCGACGCAGCGCGCGAGCCCCTGTTCCTGCAGGCCTGACCGGTCTCTCCAAAACGTGTCCCGGACACGATCCGATTAGAGCTTGTAACAGGACTGTCACAGCGCTATAACCCTTTTGCTCAGTTTGCGCATAAGCAGACACGCACGGGAATGGCTTTCCTCCTCGCCTTCAGCACCGGCCTTGATCCGGATCACTGCCTGCCTATATTATACTCATATTGAGCATAAGTCTTGCTCAGCCCTTGACGGAGGTGGACCCCCATGGCGCGCTTGATCGATTCAGGACCCGGATGCCCAACGCCCACCCCCCTGCGCGGCATCACAGCCGCCGAGCGGCGCGGCCTGGCCTATGACGATGCCGTCAGGGCAGAAACCAGCCATCTCTATGCCGAGGTGCAGGACTTCATCACGCCGATGGAATGGCCGTCGATCGCCCCGCTTGTCGCTGCCGTCAACCGGCTGAAGCGCGAGAAGAACGCGGTCATCCTTGCGCACAATTACATGACGCCTGATATTTTCCGGCTCGTCGGCGATTTCCGGGGCGACAGCCTCCAGCTTGCCCGCGAAGCGTCGAAGGTCGATGCCGACATAATCGTTCAGGCCGGCGTGCATTTCATGGCCGAGACCTCGAAGATCCTCGCCCCGTCCAAGACCGTGCTCATCCCGGACACGCGCGCGGGTTGCTCGCTCGCCGCCTCGATCACCGGCGAGGATGTCCGGCTCATCAAGCAGAAATATCCGGGGGTGCCCATTGTCACCTATGTCAACACGACCGCCGACGTGAAAGCCGAGTGCCATATCACGTGCACCTCCTCGAACGCGGTCCAGGTCGTCGAGCACGTCGCGAGGGAATGGAATTCCGGCACGGTGATCCTCGTGCCGGACCAGTACCTTGCCCGCAATGTCGCGGCGATGACGGACATCCGCATCCTGACATGGCCGGGTGCCTGCGAGGTACACGAACTGTTCTCGGCCGAAGACGTCGCCCAGCTTCGCGAGGCCCATCCGGGTGTCGTGATCCTCGCCCACCCGGAATGTCCGCCGGACGTGCTCAAGGCCGCCGACTTCGCCGGCTCGACCGCCGCGCTGGCCAATTACGTTTCCGAGCGCAAGCCCGCGAAGGTCGTTCTCCTGACCGAATGCTCGATGAGCGACAATGTTGCCGCCGAGAACCCGGGCACGGACTTCGTGCGCCCCTGCAATCTCTGCCCGCACATGAAGCGCATCACGCTCGAGAACATCCATGACTGCCTCGTCTCCGGCAGGCATGAAGTGACGATCCCGGAAGGCGTCCGGGTCCGGGCCGAGGCGGCGATCAACGCGATGCTTGCTCTGCCCAGGATGGAGCGCCCGCTCGATTTCCGCACCGGGTTTGCCCCGATGGACATCGGCATGGTCTAGCCGCAGCCGATGGCTGCCTTGAAACGGCCTTTTCGCAAGATGACATTTGACGTGGCGGGGAACGTGAAGAAAGTTGCGGCATGCTGAACCGAACGCGCGGCTTCTGTATCGGGTTCATGGCCCTCGCATCGGCGGGCAGCGCCGCTGCCGAAGCCCTGCCGGACATCACGGGCGTCTGGTCCTTCAGGACCGAGCGCTACCGCAGCGGCCTCTGCGAACTCTATGGCACGCTGCGGCTGCGGGCGACACCGCAGGACAATGTCTATCGCGGCGCCATCACGGCCGTCGAGGATTGCGAGGGGTCCGACCGCTGGGTTGTCGAACAGACCGCGACCGCCACGCGCACCGGGGACGAACTCGCCATAGAAT
>CAYSED010000098.1:6801-10152 GCA_964429935.1 uncultured Hyphomonadaceae bacterium | reverse complement strand
CCAGACGTGATGTTCGTCATCCAGCGCGTCCTCGAAGCCTCCGGCAAGCTCACCCTGCTCGACCAGAACCGCGTCATCAGCCCGAACCCGCATTTCCGCCTGTTCTCGACGACGAACACGGTCGGCCTCGGCGACACAACCGGCATGTATCACGGCACCCAGCAGATCAACCAGGGCCAGATGGACCGCTGGAGCATCGTCACGACACTCAACTATCTCGAGCACGATGCCGAGGTCGAGATCGTCAAGGCGAAGTCGACCGGTGTCGACGAGGCGACGCTGTCCAAGATGGTCCGCCTGGCCGACCTGACCCGCAACGCCTTCATGAACGGCGACATCTCGACCGTGATGAGCCCGCGCACGGTCATCACCTGGGCGGAAAATTTCGCCATATTCGGCGATCTCGGCCACGCCTTCCGCATGACCTTCCTCAACAAGTGCGACGAGCTTGAGCGGCCCCTCGTCGCCGAGATGTACCAGCGCTGCTTTGCCGCCGAGCTGCCCGAAAGCGCGCTGATGGTGAAGGTGGCCTGAGGCTGCGGCCCGGCGGCGCTTGACCTTGCGGGCGCATCGCCGTCAGGTGACGGGCACGGCCTGAGGGGCAATCATGCGACGCGAACTGCATTTCGGCGACAATCTCGATGTCCTGCGCGACCGGGCCCGGTTTCCGGACGCGAGCGTCGATCTCGTCTATCTCGATCCGCCGTTCAACTCGAACGCCAGCTACAACATGCTGTTCAAGGACAAGACCGGCGAGAAGGCCGAAGCGCAGATCCAGGCCTTCGACGACACCTGGACCTGGGGCATCACGGCCGAGGAAGCCTTCGATGACGTGGTCATCCGGGGCGCGAACCTGAAGGCGGCCCAGCTTCTCAAGGCCCTGCGCAGCTTTCTCGGCGACAATGACATAATGGCCTATGTCGCCATGATGGCTGTGCGGCTTCTGGAACTCCACCGCGTCCTCAAGGATACCGGCAGCCTCTACCTGCACTGCGACCCGACCGCGAGCCATTATCTGAAACTGGTGCTTGATGCGGTGTTTGGTCATGCGGCCATGTCAAACGAGGTGATTTGGAAGCGGACCTTCTCCCATGGGTCGGCCAAAAGATATGGACCGATCCATGATACAATTTTCTTCTACAGGAAGAGCGACAAATTTACTTGGACCAATCCGAAAGCAACTCACGACGACGCATATATCTTGAAGCATTTCACGGTCTTGGACCCTGATCGCCAGGAATTGTATCAGCCAATCTCTTTAACGGGAGCAGGAACTCGGAAAGGCGAAAGCGGTTCTCCGTGGAGGGAAACCGACCCGACTACAGTGGGCCGACACTGGGCTTTGCCACGAGCCGTCTTGGAGAAAGAGGGTATCACGACTGGCACTACACAGGAAAAGCTGGACCAACTCGACGCCATGGGCCGGATACACTGGGGACGTGGACCATTGAGTGTTCCTCGCCTTAAATGGTTCGTCTCCGATCTGGATGGTGTGGCTATCGGGGATGTTTTTGTTGATATTCCTCCGCTTACCGCGCAATCCAAAGAACGCCTCGGCTACCCCACCCAGAAGCCGCTCGCGCTGCTGGAGCGCATCATTTCGGCTTCGTCCAATCCGGGCGATGTCGTGCTCGACCCGTTCTGCGGCTGCGGCACGGCGGTGCACGCCGCCGAGAAGCTCGGGCGGCAATGGGTCGGCATCGATGTCACGCATCTTGCGATCAACCTGATCGAGCGGCGGATGCGCGACGCCTTCCCGAAGCTGAAGGAGAAGGGCGCCTACCAGGTCTATGGCACGCCGACGACCTGGGATGCCGCCGAGCGCCTCGCCATGGAGCGCCCCGACCAGTTCGAGAAATGGGCAGTCAGCCGCATTCCGGGGGCGCGCGAGTTCCGCCTGCACGGGGCCGATGGCGGCATAGACGGCATCGTCAATTTCAAGGAAGACAAGGCGACCTACAGGCGCATTATCATTTCGGTGAAGGGCGGCAGGAATATCGGCGTCGGCATGGTGCGCGACCTGAAAGGCGTGCTCGACCGCGAGGGCGATGCCGCCATGGGGCTGCTCGTCTGCCTGCACGAGCCGACGAAGCCGATGGTGACCGAGGCGGCCAATGCCGGCTTCTACAACCAGGGTGCGCGCCGCCTGCCAAAGCTCCAGATCGTCACGATCCGCGACCTGCTCGACGGCAAGCTGCCCGCCCTGCCGGCCCTCATCGACGAGAGCGCGACCTTCAAGGCCGCCCCGAAGGAGGCCGACGATGACGGCCAGGGCCAGCTTCTCTGAACGCTGCTCCATCCAAATTGCCGCCTACCCATGCCGGACGTGCCGCGTTAGAAACATGTCATGCCCAAGACCGACACGAGCCCTGCCGAATTGTTCAAGTCCGCGCTCGCCGCGACGACGAAGGCAATGAGCGCGACTAAGGATCTCGAGGTCGCCTATGGCAATGACCTCTCGCATGCTGATGGCGGGCGGCTTGTCCTGCGCACGCCGCCGCGCGAGCTGAGCCCGCTTGTCGCTGCCACGCTGCGCGGGGAGGCCGATGCGGTCGCGCTGCGGCTTGCCCATCATGATGCCGCCGCCCATGCCCGCCACCGGCCGCAGGGCGACCTGCCGCGGGCGGTGTATGATGCAGCCGAATCCGCGCGGCTCATGGCGATTGGTGCGAACGCCATGGACGGCACGGCGGACAATCTCGATGCCGCGCTTGTTGCGCGGTGTGAGCGGGAAGGCCTCACCCGCATGGAGGACCGCCAGGCCGCGCCGCTCGCCCCGGCGCTCGAATTTCTCCTGCGCGAACGCCTGACGGGCCGGGCCTTGCCGCAGCAGGCCGAAAGGATCGCCGCGCTCTGGCGCGATGAAGTGTCCGACAAGACCGGCGACGCGCTGGACAATCTTGTCTCTCTGCTTGGCGACCAGGCAGCCTTCGCAAAGGCCGTGCGCGACCTGATCCGCGACCTGACGGCCGGCGATGAAGCGGGCGACGGCGCTGATGATGCCGACGACGAGGCCGCAGAGAACGAGGAGACCGAAGCCCGCTCCGGCGAGGACGACACGTCCGGGGAGGAACAGCAGGGTGCCAGCATGGAAGAGATCGAGGCCGGGGAAGCCGATGATCTTGACGGCGAGGAGACCAATGTCGAGGTCCAGGCCGATGCCGACATGGATGCAGAGGAAAGCCCCGACGAAGCCGATGACGGCTCGAAACCCCTGCGCCCGAACTGGTCTGACAGCGCCGCCCGGCCGGAACATGCCTACCGCATCTTCACGCGCCAGAATGACGAGATCGCGCCGGCCGCAGACCTCTGCGACCCGGAGGAACTCGCCCGCCTGCGCGCCTATCTCGA